>CAYRLB010000136.1:0-6002 GCA_964424945.1 uncultured Gemmatimonas sp. | reverse complement strand
GCCGACCCGAGCGCCGCGATCAATGCGATTGTGACGAGCATCAGAGTTCAGTCTGTATCGTTGTAGCGTCGGCGCCCTGCGCCATCGCGTGCCCGCGCTTCAGAAAAACCGCCTCGATCATCGTGATCAGAAACAGACACCCGACCATCGAAAGAAGCGTTGCCGCCTCCGGCAGACCCGCCGCCGGAATGATCAGAAAAGCCATCAGACCGACCGAAAGGAAGCGGACCAGCACCCCGGAAAGGTGCGCCAGCATGATCCTCTGCGGCCCGGCCGGCACCAGCATGGCGTGAAAGATCAGCAGCTGGACCAATGACCCGGCCGCGGTTCCGGCCCAGATCCCGTCCGACAGATGCGACCCGAAGATCAGCGTCGCACCGCCGCCAATAACCACCGCCAGCAGAAGAAGCACTACCGTGAACTCCACCCGGACGCGCCTCATCCCTCCCGCTCCCTGTTCTGGCGCTCTCGCGGCTGAACCACCAGGCGCCGATACATCGAATAGAAGCCACCCGCCGCACCCAGCATCACGCCGAGAATCAGCAGCCAGGGCGAGGTCCCGAACCGGTCATCGAGCCAACGCCCGATGAAGAGGAAGGCGATGATCGCGACTGCGAACTGCAGCCCCACTCCCATCACCTCCGCAGCCGGCGGAGACCCGTCGGAAGGCCTCTCTCCTTGCGAACCGGCACTGACCATGCGAGGCTCCTCTGCACCAGGGTCGCGAGACGGGCAATATAGGGGCTTGTGAAATTTTTCGCAAGCTCCCTGAAAGCGGCGTTCCATCTGGGTTCCTGCCCGATTTCCGGCCCCCTCGGTCCCGAACTTGCCCTCGCGCCTATCTACATCCGAATCCAGCGGATCGCTTGCCCGTTCCCGTGCGTCTGCCGGCTACCAGAATGCCCATGAAGATTCGACCCGGGGTGCGGCTCTCGCACCTTCTCCTGCTCCTGCTGACTGCCGGTTGCGTCCACTCGGTCCCCGGGGGGTCAACTTCGGGCGATTCGCCGCTTCTCCCGTCGATACAGGTGTACACGGAGACAGAACGCGTTAACTTCGTTCTCCAGGTCACGAACATCGATACGGCTGCGGTGCACCTCGAGTTCGGCTCCGGTCAATCCTTCGACTTCGTCGTATCGGGGGAGGACGCCCGCGAGATCTGGCGCTGGTCCGCCGATCAGATGTTCACCCAGGCCGAGCGGACCGAGCTTCTCGCGGCGGGCGAATCGGCCCGGTACGAGGCGGAGTGGAACCCACCCGCCGATCTGCGCGGCAACTTTGTGGCCGTTGGGCGACTCGTCGCCCGCAATCACCCGGTGGAGCAGGCGACGCGCTTCGATCTGCGCTGAAGATGCATCGTCCCTCCGCCGATGTTCTGCTGAGAAGCGCGTCTGTCCCTGCCAGAATCCGGGGCAGACGCGACCATATGTACGGCTTACCAGGATCATAGGAAGTGGACAACGGTCCAAGTAGACGATTGATGGAGTGGTGCCTCGGATCCCCTCGCGAGGTGCCCTGATGCTGGAACTCGCCTTCCTTCCCATCCTCATCCTCCTCTCCGCGTTCTTTTCAGGATCGGAGATCGCCCTCTTCTCGATCACTGACTCGCGGGTTCGCGCGCTCGTCGACGAGCAGCGGCCGGGATCATCGGCCCTTCAGCGCCTGAAGAACCGCCCCGAGCGCCTTCTCGCGACGATATTGCTGGTGACCATCTCCGCAAACGTCGTAGCGGCGGTGCTGACCACATCGGTTGCGCTGCGTACCTATGGGGATCCAGGGATCGCCTGGGCCGCGGGGCTCGTCGTCTTCCTGGTTCTGGTATTCGGCGAGATCACGCCGAAGGGGCTGGCGATGGGGAGCACGGAGCGGGTGGCACTGCGCGTTGCCGGGCCGGTCCTTCTGCTGAGCCGTATCCTCGCGCCGCTCGTGATCCCCCTGGAATGGCTGACGAAGTGGTTCAGCAACCGGAGCCGGAAGGAGGGGCAGGTCGGGGTCACGGAGGGGGAGATGCGTGAGATGACCGCGATCGGGAATGGGGAGATGGTGAATGAGCAGGAACGGCGCATCATAGAGCGCGCCTTCCGGCTCGACGAATCCCGGGCCTGGGATATCATGACGCCGCGCGTCGACATTCTCGCCTGGCCCGCCGACAGGCCGCTGTCGGCGATCATCAGCGAACTGCCCCTGCTCCGCTTTTCGCGCGTGCCCATCTACCGCGATTCGGTGGATGACATCGTCGGCATCCTCTATACGAGAGATGCGTATCAGGCGCTGGTGAGCGGACATCGCGACGTTCCTCTCGCCGACCTTGCCCGGGAGCCCTTCTTCGTCCCCGGTTCGATTCCGCTGACCCGGCTGCTAAGCGACTTCCAGACGCGGCGCATCCACATGGGCATCGTGATCGATGAGTATGGCGGCACGGACGGGCTGGTGACGCTCGAGGACATTCTCGAGGAACTGGTCGGCGAGATCAATGATGAGACGGATCTCGATTACCAGCCTGTGATCCGCCTCTCGCGCGACGAGATCCTCGTCGAGGGCGCGACGGATCTGAGGGAGATCAACCACTTCTTCGGGACGAACTTCCCGCAGCTCGAGCATCGCTCCCTCAACGGCTATCTCCTCGACGAGGTCGGGCACGTGCCCCCGCCCGGGGAGCGGGTGGAGCGGGAGGGCGTGACCATCACCGTCGTCGCCTCGAGCGAGACGCAGGTTCTTCAGGCGCGACTGACGAGGGGTGTTCCGGTGGGGGAGGAGGCAGGTGGAGCGTCCGGATCCGTGGACGATGGCGAGCCGACAGCCGGCGCGATGCGTACCGACTCCTAGAAGTCCGCGCTGCCGGGTCGGTGCTGCCGGGTCCGCGCTGCCGTCCGGGGCTGCCGGATTCGGGGCCGCCAGCCGCATCGCCTCCTGCGATTGTTCGCAACGTTTTACACCCTCCATTCCCGGAAGCGCCTCTACCATTCATGCGGGAGGGGCGGGCGCTTGCCGGCCGAGCGGGCGGGTGCCTACCTTCCCGACCTCACCCGCCACGGTGCGTTCCGGAAACTCAATCACGAAGTCCGTCGAAGGCTTCGTCCAGGGAGAAGCATGGCCCATCCATTCATCGAGCAGCTCATTGAGAAGGCGAAGCAGGTTCATGGTCGCGTCGCGATACCCGATGCAGCCTTCGACGACCGCGTCATGTGGGCGACCGGCGAGGTCCACCGCCAGGGGTGGCTGGACACCGTCATCGTCGGGCCGCGTGCGACGTGCATCGAGACCGCGGAGCGTGCCGGAGTGGACCTCCACGGCATCGAGATCATCGATCCCGACGAGCTGGATGCCTTCCCGGACTTCTGCCAGGAGTATGGACGGCTTCGCGCCAAGGAGGGGCTGAGCGACGAGCAGATCGCCACCACGATGCGCGATCCGGCGTATCTCGCGTGTATGCTCCACCGCCGCGGGATGGTCGACGCCGTCTGTTCCGGCGTTCACTACTCCACGAGCGACATGGCGCGCCCGGCGATCAAGATTCTGGGGCTGAAGCCGGGTGTCACCACGATGACCGCTGCGGCTGTCGCTGCCTTCGACCACACGCCGATCGGCGACAACCTCGTCTACGTCACCGCCGACGGGACGATTCTTCCGACTCCGACCTCAGCGCAGCTCGCCGAGATCGCGATCCTGGCCGCGGACGCTGCCCGCCCCCTGCTGGCGCCCGAGGAGCCGCGCGTGGCGATGCTCACCTTCTCGACCCTCGGGAGCGCGAAGCACGAGGCGGTCGACAAGGTCGTGGAGGCGCTGCGCATCGCGCAGGAACGCAGGCCGGACCTGCTCATCGACGGGGAGTTCCAGATCGACGCTGCGATCCTCCCTCACGTCGCCGCGAAGAAGATCAAGCGTCCTTCGGAAGTCGCCGGGCGCGCCAATGTCCTCATCTGGCCGAGCCTCGAAGCGGGCAACATCGCGATCAAGTCGCTGATGATGATGGGTGGAGCGACATTTGTCGGCGCCACATTCCTCGGGTTGAACGGGGTCGTCGGGGACCACTCGCGGGGTGCGACCACGGCCGAGCTGGTGCCGTACATCGCGTACGTTGGAGCGCAGATCCCCTCCTGAGAACGACCGGCGGACGATGAAGATCCTCATAGCGAACCCCGGCAGCTCGTCTATGAAGACCCAGCTGCTCGACATGCCGGCCGAGCAGCGACTGGGGCACGTCCGCATCGAGCGGGTGGGAAGTTCCGCCGCGCCGGTGGAATGGTCGGGCCGGGACGGCGTCACCCATCGTGAAGTTGTTCCGATCCCCGACCGTGAGGCGGCGATCCGCTTCACCCTCGACCGTCTGACCGCGCCCGAGGGCGGCGTCGTCGACTCCCTCAGCGAGGTGGCTGCGGTCGGCTTCAAGACGGTCTACGCGAATGGCGTCACAGGGTGCCAGTACCTGGACGACGGGGTTCTCGCCGCAATGGCCGACTACAACCACGTCGTCGCGCCGCTTCACAACCCGGTCTACATTCAGGCGATCGAGAGCTTCCGGACCGTCCTGCCGACCACCCCCATGGTCGGGCTGTTCGAGAACTTCCCTTTCGACAGCCTGCCTGACCATGCGACCGTCTATCCGATCCCGTGGGACTGGACGCTCAAACACCGGATCCGTCGGCACATCTTCCATGGGGCCAGCCACCATTTCGTCAGCCAGCGTCTGCCCACGCTGCTCGAGCGCGATCCGCGGAGCCTGCGCTTCATCACCTGCCACCTGGGCGGGAGCTCGACGCTGATGGCCTTCCAGGGTGGCGTCTGCGTCGAGGGTACGGGCGGGTTCACCCTCCAGTGCGGCGTTCCCTTCTCGGTGAGGGCGTCGGACATGGACCCCTTCATCATCCCCTTCCTCGTCGCGCGCGGTGAAGGAAGTACGGATGAGGTGGTCGACCGCATGATGTCGGAGGGTGGACTGTCGGGGATTTCGGGGATCGGCTTCGACTTTCGGGACCTGGAGGAGGCGGCGGAGAGGGGACACGCGCGGGCGCAGCTCGCCATCGATGCGTACATCTACGCAGTGCGGCGATACATTGGGTCGTATCGTCTGGTAATGGGCGGACTCGATGCCATATCGCTCGCAGGCGGCACCGGGGAAGCGGGCGTGGGGATGCGCAGGCGCCTGCTGTCAGGGCTCGAGGAGCTGGGGATCGTGGTCGATGAGGAGCGAAATGCCGCGTGCGTTCAGCGCGAAGGGCGGATCTCGACGGATGACTCCCCCGTGCAGGTGTGGGTCGTCCCCACGAATGAGGAGGTCGTCGTCGCCCGCGAGGCGTACAAGCTGCTGTCCGGCCGTTCGGCCGCACCGAACTGGCTTGCCGGGACGCCCCTCTTCGAGACCATTCCGTCAGAGCCGATACCGACCGCATGAACGATCGCGCACGGCTGCCGGACGGGGGCATCTGAACCGCTCTGATCCACCTGGAGAAGGGAAGGTTGCGACGGTTCGCGATGCGCCGCGCAGGATAGGCGAGGCGATGGCGGATGAACGCTCTGAAGAACCGGTGACGCGCGAACCGAACATCGCCGTACCTTTGTCAACATTCTGCAATAGCACCACATGAAGATTCTGATCGCGAATCCCGGCAGCTCCTCGATGAAGTGTCAGCTTCTCGAGATGCCCTCCGAGAAGGAGCTCGCCCGCATACGTGTCGAGCGCGTTGGAGAGATGGAAGCGCCGGTCGAGTGGACCGACCGGAATGGCGTCGCCCATCAGGCCGTCATTCCGATTCCGGACCGCGAGACGGCCATCCGCTTCGTTCTGGAGAAGCTCACCGATCCGGAGAATGGCGCCCTCACCGACCTCGCGGAGGTCTCGGCCGTCGGCTTCAAGACGGTGTACGCCAATGGGATCACCGGCTGTCAGTACCTCGGGGATGATGTGGTCGCCGCGATGGCCGACTACAACGAGGTCGTCGCGCCACTGCACAACCCGGTCTACATCCACGCGATCGAGAGCTTCCGCGCGGTGCTCCCCGATA
>CAYRLB010000135.1:0-6103 GCA_964424945.1 uncultured Gemmatimonas sp. | reverse complement strand
CGGCCGGAGTCGGTCACGGTGGAGACTGTCGCGTTCGCAAAGGTCGGCATCCAGCGGGTGATGGGGTCGAGCAGGTTTATCTTCCCCTCCTCGACAAGCATCATCGTCGCCACACTGACCACTGCCTTTGTCTGCGACGCGATGCGAAAGATGTTCTCCGTTCGCATCGGCGTCTGCGCCTCGCGGTCTGCCCAGCCGAACGCCCGCTCGTAGACGATCTCACCATCCCGCATCACGAGCGCGACGGCGCCGGCGATGCGTTGAGTGTCGACGTGGCCCTGGAGGACGGAGTCGACACGGGTGAGGCGCGCGGGGTCGATGCCGTTGGCGGGCTGGACGGCGGGAGTCTGCGCGAGGAGGGCGGCAGGGAGGAGGAGGAAGGAGCCGAGGACGGCGGCAGCGAGTCTCATGGAAGAACGTTATACTCCGTGTTGAGGAAGGGTGCTAAAACACGTCTCTGCGCCCGATGTGATCGCCCAAGGATGGTGACAGCATCCTATCGGGCGGAAGCGGACACCGCCTTCCAATATCCGAGGGGATGGCCGGCCATCTGCCCCGGGTCCGAGCATTCCTGAGCGCCTCGAAACGATGATCCTCGAGGTGCCTGGGATCCTCGAGGACCTCCGCCTGGCCCAGCGTCGAAGCAGCGAGCGCTGAGCCAGAGTTGTCGGAGGGGTGCTTTCGGGGCAGATCCGGTCGAACTACCATCAACTACGTCACGGCCCCCCCGACCATCACCCCAACTGCCGCGCCGCAGCCACGTTCCGCACCGCCTGCTCCCCCAGCCGCTCCGCCAACTGCATCAGATACAAACTCCGCGGCGCCACATGCTGGCCCTGCGATTCGATGTGCCCGTTCGGCTTCGTCGGGTCCTGCAGCGCCGTGTTGAACACGACCGCGTTCACCCCGATGTGGCCGAAGGTGAAGTTCTGCGCGGTAGGCGGCTTCTGCACCAGGAAGTCACCCTCGCAGTTCCAGAAGACGGTGTTGGCGCCGGCCCAGCCAATACTGAAGTTATACCAGAAGCGCGCGGTCAACGGCGCTTCGACGTTGTCATACAAGGTGCCGTTCGCCCACTGCTCGTGCGGCTCGCTGGAGGAGTACGGCAGCGTCGCTCGACAATCGAGGAAGACGTTGCCGCTGGAGGTCGGCTGCCCGGTCATGAAGGAGTGGCGCCCCTTGTCCGACTCGCACCGCTGCACGAGCGCAAGCTGCCCGCGTAGCGCGAAGATGAAGCGACGCGCCCCGGCAATCATCGAGATCGGCTCGCGCGAAACGCAATCCTGGATCGTGATCGACTTTGCGCCACGCGAGGTCCCGACGAAGCTGTAGACGAAGTGCAGCGCCGTGCAGTCGCGCACCCACGCGTCGCGGATGTTGTCGAAGATGATGAAGTTCCGCCAATGATTCTCGTCGGAGTAGTACTCCTCGCCGGTGAAATTCTCCCGGTCCATGTTGCCCCACTCGGTCGTTCGTACGGTGGGGTCATACTCCGAAACGCCGCGCAGATTCTCGATCCCGACGTTCGCGACGCGACCGCCTTCCTCATACTTGATGAGCTCCCCGCCGCCGTACTGCTGTTCGATCGCGGTCGTGACAGGAGCATCGATCGTGATACGATTGCCATCTACCTCGACGATCGTCCGATCGAAGTCGATGTCGAAGGGCCGCCAGACGGCGGAGCCCTCCTCGCCGGTCATCCCGAGGGCGTTGATCCAATCCTGATTGCCGATGCGGCGGACGATCACCGTGTCGCCGACGCGGAAGTTCCTGGCGTTCGCAACCGTGAAGGTGCGCCCGCCGACAGGAACGAAGGCGTCCGTGATCGACTGACGGGTATCTTCCTGGAGGGCGATCGGACCGGTACCGGCGACGTAGACCAAGGTCTGATTGGGGATGCCGCCGCCTCCGCCGGGACCGCCCGGACCTCCTCCCCCCGGCCCGCCAGGCCCACCCGGTGCGCGCCCCGTCCCGGTGCCGATCAGAATCGTCCCCGTATCGCCCATCCCCTCACCGCGCAGCACCACCCCACTCGCCCGGATCGTGATCGGGGTCGCCATCCGGTAGTAGCCCGCCTTCAGCACGAGCGCGCCCCGGAAGCCATTCGCATCGAGCGGCAGCGCGGAGATCCGATCGATCGCCGCCTGCACATGCGCGGTGTTGTCACCCGGCACAGGCCAGATCGTCTCGCGAACGGGGACTGTCGGGATGGGCACGCCGCCCCCTCGATAGCCCGCATAGGAGAAGTCAGGGATGATGTTTCCCTGTTCATCCGGCTCGTACACCAGCCGGCCATCGACGCCGGGGTAGACCCGTGATGTCGTCGGGTCGATTGCAAGATCCTGCAGCCGGATGAAAGGCGGCACCATGGCCAGCTGCAGAATCCTGCGCCGGGAGATGGGGATGCTCATGCGTCTTATTGAGTCGGGGAAAGGTGGATGATCGTGCAGGATCGGAACGAAACGCGAGCGATGCTCTCGCGATCAGGACGTGATCGGTCGGGCGGCCGTCGGGTACGTCTGGGGAGGGAGAGCCGAGGATTGTCTGCACTCGCCGGCTCTCGGAACCCGACTGGATCGTCAGGTCGGGACGGTGTCCGGATCGCCGCTAGAGTACCACTTTCAGACAAGCGCCGTCAAGAAAAGCGCGCGACCCGGAATGACCTGGGGGATGACGATGCCGTCAAGCCGACTTCGCCATCGCCCCGTGCCGCCGCCGATACCGCTCCAGGAAGCGCGCGATCCGCCCGATCGCCTCGCGCAGATCATCCTCATGCGGAAGGAAGACGATCCGGAAGTGGTCCGGCGCGTGCCAGTTGAAGCCTGTTCCCTGCACCAGCATCACGCGCGTCTGCTGCAGCATCTCCAGGAGAAACTGCCGATCGTCGGCGATCGGATAGATCTCCGGATCGAGCCTGGGGAACATGTAGAGCGCCGCCTGGGGCTTCACGCACGTCACTCCGGGGATCTGCGTGATCAGCTCATAGGCGAGATCGCGCTGCCGGCGCAGCCGCCCGCCCGGACCGACCAGGTCCTTGATGCTCTGATATCCACCCAGCGCGGTCTGTATCGCCCACTGGCCCGGCACATTCGAACAGAGCCGCATGTTTGAAAGCATCGAGAGCCCCTCGATGTAATCCTCCGCGGCATCCTTGTCCCCGGAGATGACCATCCAGCCGGCGCGATAGCCGCACGACCGGTAGCTCTTCGACAGCGAATTGAAGGTGAGCGTCACCACATCGCGCGACAGGCTCGCAATCGCCGTATGCTTCGCATCGTCGTACAGGACTTTGTCGTAGACTTCGTCGGCGAGGATCACCAGGTTGTGCTCGCGGGCAATGGCGATGATCTCCCGAAGCATGTCGTCCGAATAGAGCGCCCCTGTCGGATTATTGGGATTGATGACGACGATCCCCTTGGTCGCGGGCGTGATCTTGCCGCGAATGTCGTCGAGGTTCGGCATCCAACCATTGGCCTCATCGCACAGATAGTGCACGGGAAGGCCGCCCGACAACGCCGTCGCGGCAGTCCACAGGGGAAAGTCGGGCGCGGGGATGAGCAGCTCGTCGCCCTCATTCAGCAGCGCGTTCGTCGCCATCGCGATCAGCTCGCTCGCGCCATTCCCAAGGTAGATATCGTCCAGCGTCACGCCATGGATGCCCTGCTCCTGCGTGTAGTGCATCACCGCCTTGCGCGCGGCAAAGATCCCCTTGCTGTCTGAATAGCCGGCTGAATCCGCGAGGTTCCGGATGATGTCCTGCTGGATCTCCTCGGGCGCATCGAAGCCGAAGGCGGCGAGGTTGCCGATGTTCAGCTTGATGACCTTGTGCCCCTGGTCCTCCATCAGACGGGCCGACTCCGTGATGGGTCCACGGATGTCATAGAGGACGTTCGCGAGCTTGTTGGACTTGCTAATGGGTTTCATGTAGGGCTATCAGCTACCAGCTATCAGTCGTATGTGTTGACATTCAGGGGATCGTCTCAGGGCCCTATCCTGCCAGGCCGCCGGCGAAGGGCATCGTCCGCCATGCCTCGATCGCGGGCTTCAGCCCCTCCTCCAGCAGCGGCAGCTGCGGGATGAGGGCGAGACTTCCGACCGTCTGCAGCATGCGCCCTGCGTTCATCACCTTGAGGACGCCGGCATCGATGACTGGCATCCCCTTCCGCGTGGCCTCTGCATTGTAACCCTCGATGTCGGTATCAGTGCCCAGAGCAAGGTCCCATTCCAGCGGCGCGCGGCTGACGTCCTCGAAGTCCGCGAAACGGATCCCGCTTTTTGTCCGGATGATGTTGTAGGAGGGCACGTCGCCATGGACCGCTTGGATCGTCGCTTCGGGGAAGGCGGCGCGGAAGGCGCCCTCTGACGCGAAGATCGGCGCGAGCATCGCCCACTCGGCCAGCGCCCGCTCCAGATCCGCCGGCCCGATGAGCTCCGGCGCCGACTGCAGCGCCTCAAGCAGGCCCGGCACCGACATGTTGACCGGGGACATGAAGGGAAGGTCGTCTGTCCCTGGGTACTTCCTCATCGCAGCGTGAAGCTCGACGACCAGAGCGGCATCGGCCGAGCCGTACGGAACGTGGTCCTCAGCCAGATCCGCCAGCTCCCAGAAGGTCATCGAGTAGCTGTCCCTAACGTGCGGGCGGGCCGGCACGAGGGGACTCGGCCCGACGACCGGAAGCCCCGTCCCTGCCAGCCAGCCGACGAAATCGACCTCCCGCTGCTGACGCTCCGCGAGCGCGGCCCTCTGCATCCCGGGCGGGAGCACCAGCGGCACACGCGCCACGACCGGCGCAGGCTGCAGATGCACCACGACTGAAAAGGCATCGTGGAGGATGACCGGATCGCGAACATCGAGGCCGAGCTCGAGACCGAGTGCCCTGGCGGCTTCCACAGCTCCGGCGGACCGAAGGCCTATCTCCTCACTCATAATCTTCCGATCCGCCGTTAAAATCAGGCCGCAGGCTCCGCTATTCCGCACGATTCAACCACCAGGCACCAACGCCACTTGGGCGGAATGGCAACCGCCCGCCTACCGGAACTCCGAGCCGTCATACCAGGTCGGCTGCCACGCGGGAAGCACCCAGTCAGCCGGCACCGAACCGACCTGCACCGGCGCCCCGCCCCGCTCGACCGAGGAGTAATATGCCGCCTGCAGGGCGAGATACTTCTTCCGGATCACATCGAGGGGCTCATAGTGCTCCTTCTTCTCGAAGAACTTCTGCATATCGACGAGCTGATCGAAGAAGCGCGTATAATAATTCGCTGACGAATGCATGCTCGCCGACGCCGTCCCGTTTTCCCCGACCACCGTCAGACTGAAGACATCCGGCGCACCCGAATGCAGCGATGCGACGAAGGGACGCTGCCCCTCGGCACGCGCATAACCGTAATTGATATTGAGATAGCCGACCCGTCGCACATCGTCCGAGGCCATGCTTACCCACTCCACATCATGACCGAGGACCTTCAGCGCCATGTACGGGAGATGGAAATGCGGCTCATCGGCGACACTGGACGTCCCGAAGGCTGCCTGGATCTGCCCGATCGAGCGCATCCGCGCGGTCAGCTCTCCCACGGCGGGAAAGTGCTCGAAGGGGAGTGTCGCCATCAGCGCCGCGTTGTGCCGCGTGGCGAGGTCGAACATCTCATCGAGATGGCCGATCGTCGACGCCCAGTGCCGCATCAGGAAGCAGGGGACGCCGGCCTCGAGGTAGGGCCGCATCAGCAGATGCTGCCAGGGGGTGTTGTTCAGGTCCCCGTTGGCCACCGCGTCAACCTTGCCGAGCATCCCATCGTACCGATCGACCACCTCTGCACCCCAGCGACGGGCGAACTGCTCCGCCTTGCGCGTGTCCTTGTCCCAGACGTGCGTCGGGCGCATCCGCAGCGCGCTCGTGCCGACATACTGCCCCTCCGGGCTCATCAGATCCGCCCAGATGCCCCAGAAGGTGAAGTCGAGGCCGAAGACGCCGACCTTCAGCGGCTCGATCGGCTCGGCGCGTGCGGCAGCGGACGCTTGAGCCACCCCGGGGAGAGTGACGGACGCGGCGGTGGCGGCCGTCGCGGCAGCGGCATTACGCAGAAAATCGCGGCGGGTGGAGCC
>CAYRLB010000134.1:0-6149 GCA_964424945.1 uncultured Gemmatimonas sp. | reverse complement strand
AAGCCTTTCGATGCCCGGGAGCTGCTCGCGCGGGTGGGCGCGCTCGTGCGGCTGAGCGAACAGGGACGGGAGCTCAACCCCACGACCGGGCTTCCGGGCGGTACCGCAATCGATCGCGAGTTCGAGCGAAGGCGCCTCTCCGGCCGGGCCTTCACCCTCTGCTATCTGGACCTCGACTTCTTCAAGGCTCTCAACGATCGGTTCGGCTTCGCCGCGGCGAACACGCTCATCGAGAATCTGGGCGCGATTCTGCGCCGCTCCATCTCCGGGACGGACAATTTCGCGGGACATATCGGCGGCGACGACTTCGTGCTCATGTGCGAGCCGCGCACGGCGCAAAGTGTGGTGATGCGGATCCAGGAGGAGTTCATGAAGGCCGTCGCGCGAGTGATCCCCGCAGATATCCTTCAGAAGGGGACGTACATCGGGAGATTGCGGGATGGCAGGGAGGCAGAGATCCCGGTCACCCGGGTAGCCGCGGCCCTCCTCAGGATAGGCCCGGACTCGATCCCCTCACTCGAACGGCTCGGCGAGGTGGCTGCCGCGACGAAGCAGCAGGCGAAGGTGCGGGAGGGCAGAGGGATCGTCGAGATCGACGTTGCCGTCTGAGCTCCCGATTCTCATCCCTCCGGAAGGAGCGGGTCGGAGTAGGACGTAGGGCCCTGACCGAGAAGCAACTCACGGAACTCGTAGACGATCACCCCCTCATCGGTGACATTCGAGGAGACGCGCCAGCCGTCATCCAGAGAATGAAGGATCTTCTCGGCGCGGCGGATCGGCCAGCGAAGTGCCGCCGCCACCTCCGTCACCGTCAGCCTCCCTCCCCGATCGGCCGCAAGCTGCAGAACAGGCGTCTGGAGCGCCGCGAGAAGTGCCGCTCGGCGCTCGTCGCGCTCCTGGTTCGCCTGTCTGTGGAGCGTTACCCCGCCTGCAACCGCCAGCACTCCCAGTACGGTCGAAAGCGCTTCGAACTCGACCACGCCGACCGCCAGAAGAATCGCACCGATCGTCAGCAGCATGATCGACCAGGGCCGCTTGACCCCGGCTCCGCGGAGCTTCGTGCCGATGCTGCCGTACCGGCCCTCCTCCTCCTCTGTATGGGAGGGGCGCGAGGAAGCAGACGGATCTGCCGGCTTGCCCCACCCGAGCCCGCAGCGCGGGCAGATGTGATGGTCGCGCCGGGCCAGATAATACAGTATACCTCCAAGCCCGAAGATCATCGGGAGCGTGAGAAGCGTCAGCCCGATGAGCGCGAGCATGTGCGACCCGCGCGAGAAGTAGCCGACGCCCTCCCCTGCATACTGGCAGCGCGGGCACGACGCGACCGCATCCGCCATCTTCCGGTGTTGAGATGCGTCGCCCGCAACCGGCACCGAGGCCTGGCTGGCGATGTCGATCCAGCTTCCGCATGTCTCGCAGATGTCCCTGTTGGCAGGAACCCGCGCGCCGCATGTGCTACAATGCATACCACGTCAGGAGTTGGCGGATGGCATCCCATCGGGACGCCCCCCGATGATACGCCTGATGCGGGCCTAAAGATTCAACTTCGTCGAGATTGTGGACCTCCGGAACGTTACGCCGCCCCCGGGTCATCCGCCGGTCATCCCGAGTCCCTCCGATCTGGGGTCGCTCCACCAGGTGATGATGGGCTGCACGCGATGCGACCTCTTCCTCAGCCGCACGAGGGTCGTGCCGGGAACAGGGCCCCATGACGCGCGCATACTCCTCGTGGGCGAGGCACCCGGCGCGACGGAAGACCGGGACGGCATCCCCTTCGTCGGCAGGTCAGGGGCGCTTCTCGACTCGATGCTCGCGGAAGCCGATATCCGCCGGGAAGATGTCTTCATCGCGAACGTCATCCGGTGCCGACCCCCGGAGAACCGCGCGCCCCGGCCGGCGGAGCTGCGCGCATGCGCAGGATGGCTGCGTGAGCAGATCCGGCTCATCGCCCCGACACTCGTGGTGACCCTCGGCCGATTCGCCCTCCAGCACTTCTCACCGGGCGCGCGGATCACGCTGCTCCAGGGTCAGCTCCTTCCGATCGACACGCCGATGGGGGACATCGTCGTCTATCCGCTTCTGCACCCATCCGCCATCCTCCGCGACCCGCGGAAGCGCCCCGCCTACGCCGACCAGTTTCGCGCGATTCCGGGAATTCTTGAGGATCTCGAACGCTGACACGTCATCGGGGATCGGAAGCGCAGAAGACACCCTCCGACGTGCTCACCAGCGCGCCCGTACGCCACGAGCGTCAACGTGGATGTAGGGCCCGTGCGTGCTGGTAGTCGGGTAGGTTTCCGCCCCGCCGACGAGCTCGGGGTACTTCATCTCCACCCGGTCGAGCGCTCGCAGCATCACCGCGGCGTCGTCGAGATCGATCGAGCCATCGCCATTCAGGTCGTCCATCATCCCGTCGCCGTCATTGTCGACCCAGACGTCGGCCGCATCGCCCCACATGTGACGGGAGAGGGAGGCCCGGCCATCGCCACCCGGACCGTTGTACTGGGGCGTCCGGAACCCGCTCATGACGTGCAGCCGCTCAGCCCGGATCCCCATCAAGTTCAGCTCGTCGATCAGGAGTTCGAGCTTGTCGACAAGGCGAAGGTCGAGCGCGACATACTTCGGCCAGACATCGAGCTGGTCCTTGGTGATGAACTGCCCCAATGTGAGATGGCGAGAAATCGCCAGGTCGCGATTCTCGGGCGTCACTTCGACGAAGGCCTCCGGCGGCCGATAGGCGTCCGTGCGCCCCGATCCAGCGGTCGGGTAGAGGCCGATGCGATAGCCGTTCAGGACGCCGTCGCCGCCCGAGGGCGCGGGGACCGGGGTGAGGACGGGTACCCGCGTGCCCAGCGCGCTCTCGAGCACCCACGACCCCGAAGCGGATGGCGCGATGATCGCCGCATCCCCCTCCCCGGCCGATGAAGAGGCGGCCGACTCGCCTGGTAGCGAGATCTCATGGAGTGGCATCCACCGGTGTCCGGCTTCCCAGCCCCCTCCGAAGCGATGAAGGCCGCTGACGTCGATGGCCGAAGCTGCCGGCGCGACGATGACCCGGATCGCGCCGCTGAGCCCCAGACCTGAGGCGCTCCCGAGCTGGAGAGGTTCTTCCGGCCACGCGCCGAGCGGGGTCGACCGGGCGGCGAGAAGGGTCTGTTGCGCGGAGGCTGTCGTCGCGCCAACAATCAGCGCGAGTGTGAGTCCCGACAACATCGTGGCCGTACGCCGAAGGCTCTGTCTCCGCCGCCGTGCGCGTTCATCGATGCGCGCTGGAAAAGGAAGCTGAACGTCGTACGATTGCATCGCTGTGCTGATGTCGAAATCGTGGTGAGGGTTTTCGTCCGCGGGTCCTGCAGGCTAGAGTAATGCAGCGGAGTGCGTTAGCAAACCCGCTGGGTCTGATCGGGCGGTCGGCACTTCGCAGCACCGGCTGCGCCGGTCATCTTCTTCCGCCCCGGCTGACGCTGACCTCGCGAGGCCGGCGCGGCCCCCGACGGCGGACGAGGCTGCTGGGCTCTGCAAGCTTCCCCAGCGGAGTGCAGTCGCTGCCGACACACGCCGTCTCGTGCAGCGTATCCATCCTTCATACTCCGTGCGAAAGCGCGTAAACACAGATATAGCAGATGGAGATGAACGAGAAGGCAGGCGAACGGGATCAGGCCTCGGGTGCGGCTGGCAGGCGGGTCGCGCTCGTCATCCTGGATGGCTGGGGCCTCCGCGAAGATGCTCCGGACAACGCGATAAGCCGCGCCACCACCCCGACCTGGGACCGCCTGATGAGCGGCGCCTACCCGCGCGCGCGCCTCACGACGCACGGAACGGCAGTCGGGCTCCCCGAGGGTCAGATGGGCAACTCCGAGGTCGGTCATCTCAACCTGGGCGCTGGCCGGGTGGTGATGCAATCGTTGCAGCGCATCTCCCAGGCGGTCGAGACGGGGGAGTTCTTCGCGAATGAACCGATCGCCCGCCTGATGCAGCAGACGCAGGAGCGCGGAAAGACCCTCCACCTGCTCGGCCTGATCGGCCCGGGGGGCGTCCACGCAGTCGACTCGCACCTGCTCGCGCTCTGCGAGATGGCGGGTCGCCACAATCTCCCCGACGTCCGCATCCATGCCTTCCTCGATGGCCGGGATACCCCGCCCCAATCCGCACGCGGCTACCTGACCGAGCTGATCGGCAGGGTTGGAGATGGGGGCGGCTGCCGCGTCGCGACGGTCATGGGCCGGTACTGGGCGATGGACCGTGATCGGCGCTGGGACCGTACCGAGCTCGCCTATCGCGCGATGGTCGGCGGCGAAGGGATCCCGGTCAGCTCACCGATGGAGGCGATCGAACAGGCCTATGCGGCGTCCGAAACGGACGAGTTCATCAAACCGAGGGTCATCGTGGACGAAGCCGGGGTGCCGGTGGGACGCATCCAGGATGGTGATGCGGTCATCTTCTTCAACTTCCGGGCGGACCGTGTTCGGCAGATCTCCAGGGCGCTCGGTGCGAAGGAGTTCGACTTCTTCGATCGTGGCGATGCACCCTCGGTGCAGATGGTGACGATGACGCAGTACGACAAGGAGTTTCCCATCGATGTCGCCTTCCCCCCGCAGAACATGGCGAACATCCTCGCCGATGTCCTGGCCGACAACGGGATGACGAGCTTCCGGACGGCTGAGACGGAGAAGTATCCGCACGTCACCTACTTCTTCAATGGGGGAATCGAACAGCCGGAGCCCGGCGAGGAGCGCCGGATGGTCCCCTCGCCGAAGGTCGCGACCTACGATCTGCAGCCCGAGATGAGTGCTGTCGATGTCGCCGACGGGTTGGTCGCGGCGCTCGAGAGTTCATCCTTCAATGTGCTCGTCTGCAACTTCGCCAATCCCGACATGGTCGGTCATACGGGTGATCTCGCGGCTGCGGTACGGGCTGTGGAAACGGTGGATGCCCAGCTCGCACGAGTGCTGGACGCGTGCGAGAGGACGGAGACAACACTCATCGTCACCGCGGATCATGGGAACTGCGAGCAGATGTGGGATCCGATCACGAATGGGCCGCACACGGCGCATACCACCAACCGGGTGGCAATCGTTCTCGTGGAGCCGCCGCCTCTGCGCACCACGAACCAGCTGCGGGATGGGAAGCTGGCCGATGTTTCGCCCACCATTCTCGGGCTGCTCGGTGTCGCGCAGCCGGCGGAGATGACGGGCGAGGATCTGCGCGTCCCCGGCTGATCAGGCGGCTATGCAGCCGCCCGGTCGTTCTCATTATGCCGGGGTGCATCATTTCGGCAGAGAGCGGTCGACGCACCGGGCAGTCGCATCATCCGGCTGGTGCCGGCCACGCCCTGCAGAAGTACCTTCCTCCGGCTTGCGCGCCCCGAGCGGCGCGACCTAGTGTACTGAAGCAGAAGTCATATGAGCACGGAAGCCGCCGCGCCTCGCTGGCTCCAAGGCGCTCGACCGCAGAGTGAGGGCGTCAATGGTGCCGCTCGGGTGTACCCGAACGAAGCAGTTGCACCCGCGCCTGAGTTCCTGATGCAGCGGCGACCGAATGCCACCGCTTCTGCTTCGCAAAATACTGATTTCCGCGACCCGCCGATCGGCACGGTGCCCCGGCGTCAGGCAGTCCCTCGAATCCGATTCGCCACAATGCGTCAGGTCTGGTCCATCGCCCTGCTTCTCGCCTCCTCCATTCTGGCGGAAAGCCTTCAGGCGCAGGCGATTCCATCTCCCTTCGAGTACATCGAAAAAAAGAATTCCGCCGGTCTCTTCGGCGGGTATATCGCTACCGATGAGGGGAAACAGAATGCCGGCCCTCAATCTCTCAGCCTTGTCGGTCTTCGGTACGGTTTTCAGCTGACGGGGCCCCTCTCCGCGGATGCATCTGTGGCCTTCGCGAGGGGCACGCGAACGGTCTACGCGCGGCCGGTCCCCACCGAGACGACGCTCGAAGCGGTCGGCGAGGCCGACATGTCCGTCCTGGTCGCCGACGCGGGCTTCCGCTTCCATATCACCGGCCCGAGAACGTGGAACCGCCTCGCTCCCTTCATCGTCGCGACTGCCGGGGTCGTTGCCGATTTCAGCGGGACAGCCGCCGCGGAATCAGGGCTGAATGAGAATCAGCTCTTCGAGTTCGGCCCCGGCTTTGCAGCTTCAGCTGGC
>CAYRLB010000133.1:0-6157 GCA_964424945.1 uncultured Gemmatimonas sp. | reverse complement strand
GGAAACCCGGTAAGGAAGCGAAGTTCGGCATGGGCGGGAATGTAGGCCGCGCACCTTCTGCGGCAAGGGAACCGATGGGTGATCTACTCGACGCTGATCCCCAGGTGCAGCATCGCATCGCCCACGGTGTGAACGGAGCCGGTCACGAGAACGGTCCCGTGAGGCGCCATCGTCGTGGCGCGTTCCAGCGCGCCCTGGAAGTCCGGGATCAAGCGGACGGCCGGAAGTTTCTGATCCATCATCCACTCTCTGACCCTCGCCGGCTCCCACCGGCGTGCGGGCGGGGCGGACGGCGGAGTTGTAAGGACCAGGACGTCCACGCTGCCCGAAAGCGCCACGAGCATGCTCCGCCAATCCTTGTCATTCAGGATGCCGACGACGCCGACGACAGGCCGCGGCAGCTCGAGATCGTCCAGCGTCCCGGCAAGGGTCTCGGCACCGGCCGGGTTGTGCGCGACGTCGAGGAGATAGGTCGTGCCCCGGATATCCACGACCTGCAGTCGACCAGGCCATCGGGCGTTCTCGAACCCCCTGCACACCGCATCGAGCGATGGCCCTATCCCGTCGGGGAGCGCTCCGAGAACCTCGAGGGCGAGCGCGGCGTTCCGCCCCTGGTGCTCACCAGAGAGGGGCGTTCGCAGATGCACACGCCCCCAGCGCTCCGACATGACATCCATCTCCACACCCTGGATCCCGTTCCGGAAGGCGCTCGTGCGGCTGATTCCATCGAGAGGGCGGAAAGGCGCCCCCTCCCGCGCCGCGACCGCCTGCAGCACCTCCTGGACCTCCGGATCCCGCACACCACTGATTGCCGGCACACCTGCCTTGAAGATCCCGGCCTTCTCCTCCGCGATTCGCGCAAGAGAGCTTCCAAGATACTCCTCGTGGTCGACGGCCACATTCGTGATCGCGCACACCAGCGGCGTTATGACATTCGTCGCGTCGAGCCGGCCCCCGAGTCCCACCTCTACGACCGCGATGTCGACCTGCTGCTTCGCGAAGATGTGGAAGGCGATGGCCGTAGTCGCCTCAAAGAAGGAGGCGCCCGTTCGCTCGATCGCCGGGCGAAGTTCTTCGGCCGCCTCCACGATCACATCATCGGGGACCGGCACCCCGCCTACCCGGATCCGCTCATTGAATGAGACGAGGTGAGGGGAAGTATAGAGGCCGACACGGAGCCTGCCCTCCGCCCGGAGCGCGGCGTCGCAAAGTGCCGCAACCGAGCCCTTCCCATTCGTCCCTGCGATATGGATGGAATGGAATCGCCGGTGCGGATCATCCACACCGGCGAGAAGCTCCTCCGTCCTCTCCAACCCCCACCGGATCCCTCCGGTCACCCGGGAGAAGAGCCAGGGGGTCAGCTCATCCAGAGTCATTCGCGCCGTTCGTCCCATTCTCCCGGGCGCGCGTTGCCGCCGGCAGACTGAGCATGTGCCGCAGGAGCCTCGAAATTTCGAACTTCATTTCGCGCCTGTCGACGATCGCGTCGAGCATCCCGTGCGACAGCAGGAACTCCGAAGTCTGGAACCCCTCCGGCAGCTCCTGTTTGATCGTCTGTTCGATGACTCGCGGCCCAGCGAAGCCGATCAACGCGCCCGGCTCGGCAAGGTTCACGTCCCCGAGCATTGCGTAGGAGGCGGTAACGCCACCCGTCGTGGGGTCGGTCAGGATGGAGACGTAGGGGATGCTCGCCTGGGAAAGCTTGGCGAGAACGGCGGATGTCTTCGCCATCTGCATCAGCGAGAAGATGCCCTCCATCATACGGGCGCCGCCGGAGGCGCTGATCACCATCAGCGGCTCCTGGCGCTCGAAGGAGCGCAGGCCCGCCCGGGCGATCTTCTCGCCTACGACGGAGCCCATCGACCCGCCGATGAAGTCGAAATTCATGACCGCGAGCTGAACCCCGATGCCGTCGAGAGTCCCCCCTGCCGCAATGAGCGCGTCGTTCTGTCCCGTCTTCCGTTCAGCCGCCGCGAGCCGTTCCGGATACGGCTTCAGATCGACGAAGCCGAGAGGGTCACCCGAACGCAGCTCGGTGTCGAACTCCTCCCAGCTCTCATCGTCGAGAAGGAGGCGGACGTAGTCTGCGGCGGGAAGCCGAAGATGGAAGGCGCACGCAGGGCATACGTTCCAGTTCTCCTTCAACTTCTCGCGGTAGAGAATTTCACCGCACGACGGACACTTCTCCCAGACATCACCGGGCATCTCCCGCTTGTCCGCCGCCTGCAGCTTCGTCTTCGGCTTACTGAACCAGCTCATCGGATTCGCCACTTCCTCTCCTGCTGTATGCGCCGGCCGTCGTCAGACACGGCCGCGCGATTCTGCTGATATTCGTTGGATGATCGCCATCGCGAGCAGGTTCACCAGTAGGAAGGACCCGCCATAACTCAGGAATGGCAAAGGGATACCGGTGATCGGCATCACCCCCACCGTCATCCCTGTGTTGACCACGACGTGGGCGAACCAGCTCCCGAACAGTCCGAAGGGAACCAGGCTCGCGAAGGGGTCCGGCGAAAGCTCCGCCACACGCACCAGTCTCCAGAAAACGAAGCCGAATGCAATGAGCACCGCCGCCACCCCGACAAACCCCCACTCCTCCCCGATGACTGCGAAGATGAAGTCCGTATGCTGTTCGGGCAAGAAAGCGAGCCGCTTCTGCGTTCCGTCGAGGAAGCCCTTCCCGAACCAGCCGCCGCTGCCGATCGCCACCTGTGACTGGATCAGGTTGTAGCCGGCGCCCCGCGGATCGACCGATGGGTCGAGGAATACCGTGAAGCGCGCCTGCTGGTACGGCTTCAGGACATTCCAGAGCGGCAGCGCCAGGGTTCCGGCGACTACATTCGCGATCACGATCGCCGTTCCTTCGGCAAGATACGGCTTGTAGAACAGAAAGAGCAGCGCGAGAAGGACGAGGAAGTATACCGTCCAGACGATCGCATTGATCGAAAAGAAGAGTCCCAGTACGGGGCTCACCAGAAAGAACAGGGTCGACAGCGGTGTACCTGCCCAGAACAGCATCCCCAGCAGAATCGACGTGAAGACGAGTGCCGTCCCGAGGTCCGGCTGGGCCATCACCAGCGCCATGGGAACCATGACGACCAGGATGGGCTTCCACAGATCCCAGATCGTCTTCGGCGATTCTCTCCACGTCGCCAGCACTCGCGCGAGCATCAGGATCACCCCGATCTTCGCGAACTCCGCCGGCTGGATGCGGATAGGGCCAACCGCGAGCCACCCCGACACACTCTGCGCTGTCCCTGCACCGGTCCCGAAAACCAGCGTCAGAAGAAGGAGGAAAACGCACAGGTAGTAGATCGGCTGGGACGCCCACTCGAGCCAGAGGACGGGGACCTTCAGAACGAGCGGCGTGACCAGCATCGCCAGGGCGAACCAGAGCAGCTGCTGGCGCCAGAGCCCCGCCACGATGGTGCTGGGGACGTCGACAACGCCGGCGCTATACACCATCGCGATGCCGAAGATCGTCAGGCCGAGGATCACCCCGAAGAGCAGGGGGTCTCCAAGCATCAGCGCACGCGATCGCCTCATCATACCCGCCTCGCGCTCAGGCGAACGCCCGATAAACCGACAGCCCGATCAAACCGGCGGCCGCAGCATACAGCGCTGTCAATGGAGAGACGAGGAGGAGGTAGGATGCGCCCGGTCGGAAAAGATCGCCCGTAGCCAGGAAGAGAATTGTGTCGAACACCCACTTCCCTACGAAGAGATACAGCGCCAGCAGAAGATAGTTGTCTTCGGAGAACAGCTCGCGTGAACGCGCCCCCACGAAGCCCAGGACGGCCAGAGCCACCGCGCTCGCGCCCAGCGTCGAAGGAACGAGTGATCCGTCGATGATACCGAGCAGAACTCCGAACCCGGTGGCGTACCCCGCCTGGAGGTGCCGAGCCGCGAGCAGGAGCGCAACGACGAGAAGGTCCGGAGCCAGCTGCTCATAACCCAGGCCGACTCGCAGCAGGAAGTGCAGTACCACCAGCAGGGCGATGAACACCCAGAAGCCCCACCCTACCCGACCAATCATGAACGCTATGCCTTCCTGTGCAATCGTCCGCCCCTGGGAAAGGCCGACGACATGTTGTCGGATTTATTGAGGCCCAATCGGCTCGCCGAGAAGGCCCGGCCCCTGATCCACGGGGGCGGCTGGCGCCGGCGTCGCGGCCGGAGCGGGAGCCGCAGCAGGTGTCGACGCCGGGCCCTGCGACGCATTGGCTCCGGCAGCAGCAGTCGTCGCTGCAGCTGAAACGTTCCCGCCCCCCGTGCTTCCCACCGGCCCGGCACCCGCGACGGCCGCCGAATCCACAGGGGCAACGGTCGCATCCGGCGCCCGGATTCCCCACACAAGCGCAAGATCCTGTCCCTCGAGTGCCGACTCCGTTCCACCGAGCACCAGCACGTACGTCATCTCCGAAGGACCGACCAGCGGCTCGATCAGATAATTGCGCTGCCACCCCTCCGCGCCGCCCTCCTGCCCGATCACCCGACCGATGGGGATACCGCGCGGAAAAACACCGCCATGTCCCGACGTCAGGATCATCTCGCCCTGACTGAGCTCCACGTGACGCGGCGTGCCGGTGAGCGCCAGCAGCCATTGGCCATCCACCTGGCGCGGTTCCACGATGCCGTAGACCTGACCGTCGGGGGTCATCGCGCTGGCGCGGAACTCCGGGTGCATCCAGTCGATCCCGAAGGCGATGTTCCCGTCCAGCTCCCTGACCCGCCCGACGAGACCCTCCGCAGACACGATCGAAGAACCGGGCGCAATCCCCTGATTGGATCCGGCCGTCAGCTGGAAATAGCCTTCGGCAGCGCGCCCCGGGATGCGGATGACCTCGGCGGGGACGAAGGATGGGGGAAGGCGCTGACGCAGCCCGAGAAGGTCCCGAAGCCGACGATTCTCGGCCTCGATCGCCGCATTCCCTACCAGGTAGGCGGCGAGGCTGTCACGTTGCGCCCTCAGCCGGGAGGGATCGTCAAAAAGAGTGTTCCTCTCGACCGCTCCCTGCTGCAGAGCGAGGATCGGCCGCAGCACGGTCGCCCGGACTGCGCGTGCGATACCCTCCCTGTAGACATTCGGAAGCAGAAGAAGAACGACCGCCAGTCCGAAGAACAGGGCTGCGATCCGCCACTCGCGCTTGCGATTGCGGTCGCCACCATCTGCCAGGTACGGTCGGAAAGCGCTCAGGTAGCCAACACTCCTCGGTATTTGTTCACGTCGTCGAGAATTCTTCCCGCGCCCCTTACGACACAGGTGAGGGGCTCCTCGTCGACGTGTATTGGCAAGTTTGTTTCCCGCGCGATCAGCTGGTCGAGTCCGCGGATCAGCGCGCCCCCTCCGGTCATCACGATGCCACGGTCCACGATGTCGGAGGCGAGCTCGGGCGGCGTGATCTCGAGGGCACGGCGAACGGCTTCAACGATCGCCTGGATCGGCTCCTGGATACATTCGCGGATCTCCTGCGAATGCACCCGCACCGTCTTCGGAATACCGGAGACGAGGTCGCGACCCTTGACGTCCATCTCGCGCTCATCGCCCGTGCTGAAGGCCGAGCCGATCTGGATCTTCACCGCTTCCGCGGTCGGCTCACCGATCATCAGGTTGTAGTTCTTCCGAAGGAAGGTGACGATCGCCGCATCGATCTCATCGCCCCCGACACGTATCGAGGTATCCGATACGATGCCGGAGAGTGCGATCACCGCGATCTCTGTCGTCCCTCCGCCGATGTCGATCACCATGTTGCCGGTGGGCGTCTCGACAGGGAGCCCGACCCCGATCGCCGCCGCCATCGGCTCGGCAACCATGTATACCTCCTTCGCGCCCGCCGCATGGGCGCTCGACCGTACCGCGCGCCGCTCGAGCTCGGTGATTCCCGAAGGGACCCCCACCACCATCGTGGGCTTCAGCTTCAGGAAGCGCTTCGAGGTGACCGTCTCGAGAAAGTACCGGAGCATGATCTCCGTTACATCGACGTCGGCAATGACCCCATCTTTCAGGGGCCGCACCGCGGCGACCCCCTCCGGAGTGCGGCCGAGCATGCGTTTCGCCTCGAGCCCTATCCCCTTGATCTTCCCCGTAGCCTTCTCAACCGCGACGACGGACGGTTCGTTGAGGACGATCCCCTCACCCTTTACATAGACGAGCGTG
>CAYRLB010000132.1:5023-6219 GCA_964424945.1 uncultured Gemmatimonas sp. | reverse complement strand
AGGGTCTGCACCTGGCCGGCATCTTCCGCCCCGGCCGATGGCAGGGTGACGCCCCCCGGCACCACGATCCCGGGCAGCGACGACTCCCCCGCGAGCGCCTGCATGACGGCGGGCAGCCCCTTGTCGCACGTGGCGACGCCCATGACGGCGCTCCGGGTAGGCAGCGAGCGCATCAGCCGCCTCAGCACGATGGAGGCGTCGTTCCGGTAGGGGAGGCTGTCGAACATCCCGGTCGTGCCCTGGCTCCGTCCGTCGCAGGGGTCGCTGGTATAGACGGAGAAGGGGAGGCCCCCCTCGGCGCGGATCGTCTCGGCGGCCTTCCGCACGAGGAGTCCGATCTCCCAATGCCCGGTGTGGAAGCCGAGCGCGACGGGGTTCCCATCCTCCCCACGCAAGCCGCCCTGCGTACTGACGATGAGATACTCGGGGCGACTCAGCTCCCGCGGGTTCCACCCCATCCCTGCGTTCTGCGTGAGCCCGAATAGGTTGCCGCTGGGCGCCGTCCGGAGCTGATCCTCGGTGATGGGGAGGCTGCCGCTCGGGCCGGTCCCCTCCATCCGCACCGGCGTGACGGCGGCGGGGGTGTCGAGGATGTGCTCGAGGGAGGGCGGGGTGCTGCGGTTGGGCTCTGCCATCTGGTTGCGATGCCTGGGGTTTCCATCTGTGCGGAGGATATACTGTCGTGAGCGGCCCGAGTCACGGGGCACTCAGGTGATGCCGGGCCACTTCTATCCTGCTTCCATTCGCGACCTCAGGTATGCTGCAACGGCTTCATCGTCCGCTTCGTTGTTCGCTTCGTTGTTCGCTATCTGCATTGTGAGCGCGTACAACTCCCTGCCTGGAACGTGAAGCGTACGGCCATTCAACCGCAGAAAGACAAGCGCTGTAGCGAGCCCCGTTCGCTTGTTTCCATCGATGAACCCCTGTGAACGGCCGAACCCTACCAGATAGGATGCGGCCAGATCTGCAAGGTCAGCTTCCTGATCATAGGCCCATCGGTTCAAGGGCCGGGCAAGCGCGGAGCGCACGACGTTGTGATCAAGAATCCCGTGGGCCCCGCCATACCGCTCTACCTGCCGGGCATGGATTGCCAGAAGCATGGTCTCAGTGAGCCAGATCGGCTCTTCCATACCCGGCCGGACGCTCACTTCGCCAGCTCGCGGAACACCCCATCGTACTCCGCCATGATCTCTTCA
>CAYRLB010000132.1:0-4923 GCA_964424945.1 uncultured Gemmatimonas sp. | reverse complement strand
ACCGACTTCACTTGGAGACGCGGGCCCGCAGAAGCCGACAGGAGAAGAAAGGCAGGCATATGCGTATCGAAGCGCGCTCCCTCCGCGCCTCCGCGGTCTCCGCGTGAGAGCCGTTTCCGGCTGCTGCCTGAACAACGACAGCCAGCAATAGGCGTTGAGTCGAGTCAGCAAACGCAGCAGCAGAACGGGAACTGCGTGATCAGCCCAGTCGGCGCACCAGGACTATCGTCTGCCACGGGCCGTCAGGAGAGGAGCGCCTCACCCCCCGATGAGCACCGTCGGCGCGCCAAGGACAATCGAGCCGCCATGGGCGGTGAGGTCACCCATCCGCGCGGCCGGCATCTTCCCGATCAGCACTGTGACGGAACCCTTCGCGATGACGTCCGGTGGCCCGACGCAGACGCACATGTCCGTCGCACGCGCCGCCGGCATCCCGGCGACCAGCACGGTGACGCCACCCGGAGGCAGGATCGGCCCTCCGACGTGGGGAATGGGGGGCACGCCGGGGGTGACCATCGGGCAGACGTGCATGTCGCCCACGCGGGCAGCGGGTTGTCCCATCAGCGTGGAGTCGGTGTGAGGGCGGCGTGCGCGGCTCGATCGACGGAGTTCCAGAGGTCGATACGCTCGGCAAGCTCGAGACCATCCGCGAGATACCTCTGGTAACGCTCAGGGGCGCGCTCCGGCTCACTCTGCACGGCGGTGAGGACGAGGCACCCGAAGACGGCGCGGGCGGTGGCGTAACGGGGGGGCGGCACCGCCTCCAGCTCGACGGGGGCCATGCTGCCGCCACTCAGATACGCGCCGAGGGCGGCGCAGCCGGCGGGCGACTCGAGGGACGCGCCGGTGGCGGCTTCCAGCGCGGCCCGCCGATTCTGATCGGAAGGCTCCCGGATCCACTGCTCGGTAGCGGCGAGTGCGCCCAGTTCGGCGGGGTTGAGCTGCTGCTCCAGCTCCTTCTTCGCGCAGAGCCACGCGAGCCAGACGGCTTCCCGGCGAGGAAGCAGGTGCGCCAGGAACTTCAACGCATCCACCGGGAGCTGCGCCTCGGCCAGCGCAGCCACGAATTCCCGCGGTCCCATCTCCGGCGTCAGCAGGGCGTACGCATCCGCCTCGAGCTCGGCCGCCTCAGCGACCTGCGAAACGATGTACGCGACCGGATTTGCAGGTGTGGTGGGAGTCATCGCGTGGTGGATCGAGGGACCAGGGGAGAAACCGAGACAACCATCCTCGCCGCGGAAGCGGGAACCGGCTGTATCCGTCCCCCCGCCTTCCTTTCCACGCACGCGGCTCGCCCACCCGCCGGGCTGCCACCTCCGCGGAAACGACGGGGCATATCGCCCGCGCCTTCGCGGGAAGGACGAGGGCTCCGAACCAGACTCCTAATGGTTCCCCTCGGCGCCACGGTTGTCAAGCACGGTATCGGACGCTTAACTACTCTGCATCATCGGAAAGCGCCCCTTCCGCCGTCTCTGCATCCTTCCGGGCCGCTTCCCCAATCGACTCCCGCCATGCCGGGCTCGCTCCCGCTCGACCCATCACTGAAGCGTATGCTCCCCTTCCTCGACGGTTCCGACGCCGCGCACGCGGCAGTCCGCTCCCTCTTCGTCACGGCTGGATTTACCTCGCAGAACGTCGAGAAGCGCATTGGCATCGACGATATCCACGCGTTCAAGCCGATCGGGGAGGGTCGGAAGCAGTCGACGGGCCTCGACGACGCGCTCGATGTACTCGTCCGCCTCTTCATGGACGGCGTCGCGGTCCCGATGGCGAAGGTTCGCGCGATGCTCCCGGAGGGTGGCGAAGCGGCACTCCTCGACCTCGGGCTGATCGCCCCGCATCCCGACGCGCCCGACGAGTACGCCGCGGGGCTGCGCATCTACCCGATCGATGGGGTCTACATCGCTTCGGACCTCGAATGGACGACGCCGGGACTCCGGCAGCCGGAGGAGCTGGAGCCCCCCGACCACGTCTTCTCGGCGCTCACTTCCCTGACCGGAACCTTCCTCGATCAGCTTCCGAAGACTCCCTGCGATCGCTTCCTGGAGCTGTGTGCGGGTACCGGTGTAGCGGCGCTGATCGCTTCCCGCTTTTCGGGTCACACCTGGTCGGCGGACATCACGGAGCGTTCGACGGCCTTCGCCCGCTTCAACGCGCGGCTGAATGGGATCGGGAACTTCACCGCGGTGTGCGGTGACCTGTACGAGGCGGTTGCTGGGCAGACTTTCGACAGGATCGTGGCACATCCGCCCTATGTGCCGGCGCCCGAGAACGAGATGATCTACCGCGACGGGGGCGAAGATGGGGAGTGGATCATCCGCCGCATCCTGAGCGGACTACCCGACCATCTTGCTCCGGGCGGGCGCTTCTACCTCACCTGTGCCACCAGCGACCGCCGCGACGCGCCGGTCGAGGACCGCATCCGCGCGATGATCGGGGAGGCGGAGAAGGAGTTCGACCTCCTCGTCGTCGTCCACTATGCGCTCCCGCCGGGTGAGATGTACGGTCGGCTGGCGGTCAGCCGCCGCGTCGAGTTCGAGACGGCATTGCAGCGGATCGAGCTCTTCAGAGAGTTGGATGCGGAGCGGATCGTCTACTGCAGCATCATCCTGCAGCGGCGCGCGACGGACCGCGCACCCTTCACGATCCGCCGCGAGCGGACGGAAGCATCGAGGGCCGCGGAGGCGGAGTGGCTGATGAACTGGTGCACGCGCTGCGCGGAGGAAGATGTCGTCCCGATACTGCTCGACGCCCGTCCCCGCCTTCTCTCCATCCCCCGTCTGGAGGTGACGCACCGCGTCGAGGATGGGGAGTGGAAGGTCGCCACATCGAAGATCGTCACGGAGTATCCCTTCCTTCGCACGGTTGAAATCTCCCTCAACGGGGCGATGCTGCTCTCGCTCTGTGATGGAAACCACACGGGCCGCGAAGTCTTCGCGCGCGTGCGAGCGGGGGGCGCGATGCCGCAGGAGGTGCCGGAAAGCGCCTTCGCGGAGTTCCTGCGCGAACTCGTGACGGAAGGGATCATCGGGTTCGGGGAGGAGCCCGTGGCGCCGGTTCCTTCGGCGGGGCCGGTGAAGCCGCTCCCGACGCCCTGACTTCGAGGCCGCCCACCCCGCTATCCGCGGCTGCGGGCGGGGGCGGCTCTTTCCCTACTTCTCCTGATCGATCGGAGCGCCGCATGAGAATTGCCAGTATCTCTTCTGCGGTTGAAATGGCTCCGATCGACTCCCCCCGCCCCGCGAGCGAATGCATCAGAGTACCCTCTCGTTCGAACAATTCTCCGCCAGCTGCCTCGCCCGGGACAGCGAGCAGATCGCCCACACCTGGATCGACACGCTCTCCAGTCAGCTAGGAATCCGACCCAGACGGGTGCTTCCGCACGAGGAGCTTTACGATCACCTTCCGGCTGTTCTGGGCAAAGTGGCGGAGTTCCTCGTGACCTCCGACGCGGAGAAGCTGACGGCGGAGCAGCTCGTCCTCAACGACATGCGGAATATCGCCCGCCTTCGCCGCAAACAGGGGTACGACGTACAGGAGATCATCCGCGAGTTCGACGAGCTGGCCAGGATCCTCGATTCAGCGGCGATCGGATGGATCGAGGAGTATCCCGACACGCCGGATCCGAAAGCGGTCGGCCGCGTCTTCGGTCGTCTGAACCGTGCGCCACTCCTGATGGGGGAGATTACGGTCGGGACCTACCAGGAGGAGGAGATCCAGACCCGCTTCAACACCGCGCATCAGCTCCGGAACTTCACGGACATGCTGCTCCACGAGCTCAAGACGCCACTCGGGGCGGCGGAGGGCGCGGCGCTGCTGCTGCAGAACGAGGAGATCACGAAAGATGCGGCGGAACGGCGGCGCTTCGCCTCGCTGATCCAGCGCAACCTGAGCCGCGCCCGAACGGTCGTCGACGATGTGCGGGCGATGTCGCTCGTCCATCTCGCTCAGGCACACGCGGGACGCTTTCTGCCGATCGGGGAGGTGCTCGGGGAGATGCTGGCGGAGATCCGCCCCCTGAGTGAGGCCACCGGTGTGCGGATCGAGGTACAGGAGCCGGTCCCCGATCTCATGGTCGATGCTTCCCGGGTAGAGGTGGTGCTGCTCAACCTCATAAGCAATGGGGCCAAGTACTCCGACCCCGCCCGGACGGATCGCTGGGTGCGGGTCTCCTTCCAGCGCCAGCCCGGCGCGGAGGAGTGGTGGGTGGAGGTCGCAGACAACGGCCTCGGTATCCCGCGGGAGATGCACGAGCAGATCTTCAATCGCTTCGTCCGGGTGCATCCCGAAGCTGCAGCGGGGACGGGGCTGGGGCTGCCGATCGTCCGGGAGGCGATTCAGCAGTTGAACAGCCGGCTGGAGTTCGACAGCGAACCGGGGCGCGGTACGACCTTCCGCTTCACGCTGCCGCGTCCCGCGCAGGAAATGGACGTCGAGTAGAGGGTGCCTTCGCTCCGCATCGATCCGGTTAATCGAGCGGCCGCTGCCGGGCTCACACGGAACCGGCGCTGCAATCCGCGTCAAGGCATTGCCGCATATGCGGTTATGCGGAATGGCATCAATCTGGCTTCCTGCGTCCTGACGGAGCGCGATCAAAGGATCGCCGGCAGCCGTCAAGCGGACAGGATCGCTGAAAGGACTCGCACTTCTGGAAGGGCTGCCGAGCGGGCCGGCAGATGATGAGCATCAGCGGATGCGAGGAGGATATGCCATGCGTCATTTCACATCGGAACAGCGGAAGCTCTACGCAGACCAGATCTGCACCCTGATCCGCGACTGGATCTCCGACGAGGCCAACGAGTTCGACGTAGACATCCAGAGAGGGGTCGAATGGCGCCCGGACATGGCGACCGGCGATCGCCATCCGCGGCATAACCCCACCGCTACCCTGACGCTGACAGTCAACGGAGGCGCGCAGGAATC
>CAYRLB010000131.1:0-6233 GCA_964424945.1 uncultured Gemmatimonas sp. | reverse complement strand
ACCGCCCTCCGATATTGAAGAGGACGTCGCACTCCTGGATCGCCTTGTTGACGTGAACCCATCCGTGCATCCCGGGCATTCCGAGGCTCAGCGGATGATCCTCGGGGAAGGCGCCCTTGCCGTGCAGCGTCGTGATCACGGGAATACCGGTGCGCTCCGCGAGCGTGCGCAGCTCGGCGTGAGCCTCCGACCAGATGACGCCATTGCCCGCCATGATCAGCGGCTTCTCCGCCTTCGACAGAAGCTGGACTGCCTCGCGGATCTGGCGGCGGTTGCCCTCGTACGTCGGCTTGTAGCCGGGCAGGTTGAGCTGCACGTCCCAGTTCGGAACGATGCGAGCCTGCTGCGCGTCCTTGGTGATGTCCACCAGCACGGGGCCGGGCCTGCCGGTCGAGGCGATGTGGAACGCCTCCTTGATGACCTGCGGGATGTCTTCCGGGCGGGTCACCAGGAAGTTGTGCTTGGTGATCGGCACGGTGATCCCGGTGATGTCCGTCTCCTGGAAGGCGTCCTTGCCGAGGGCAAGGGAGCTGACCTGGCCGGTGACGGCGACGATGGGCGTGCTGTCCATCCACGCATCGGCGATCGGTGTGACCAGGTTGGTCGCACCCGGGCCGCTCGTCGCGACGCAGACGCCCACCCTGCCGCTCGAACGTGCATATCCCTCGGCCGCGTGACCAGCGCCCTGCTCATGTCGACAGAGTACGTGGCGCAGGCGCCCCTGATAGTCGGGAAGCGCGTGATAAAAAGGCATGATCGCGCCACCCGGAATGCCGAAAATCACATCGACGCCCTCCCGAAGGAGTGCCTCGCAGATAATCTGTGCTCCGGTTCTTTCCTCTGACATGATCCCTCCGCGCCAAATGGCGGATTGGGGTGGAAACAGTGTGACTTCGTACTGAATTTACTGCCGAAACAGCGTCTTCCCGGCGAAAGCCGGGACCCGGCTGTTCTTTCCTGCGACCTGCGTTGGGCGGCTCAGCACCCGCCCCCTTCCATCGACTGCTGGGTCCCGGCTTTCGCCGGGAAGACGTAGCATCCTTCCGAGCCTACTCCGCCTGTGCCGCCGACAGCGCCGCGACTACCGCATCACCAACCTTGTTCGTCGGCAGCCACTCCTCGTCGCCGCGTACGAGGTCGCGGGTCCGTACGCCTGCCTCGAGTACCTCGCTTACGGCGGCCTCCACGGCGGCGGCTTCCTCCTCCAGATTGAGCGAATGCCGCAGAAGAAGTGCGACGCTGAGGATGGTCGCGAGCGGGTTCGCGATATTCTGACCCTCGATGTCGGGCGCGGACCCGTGGATCGGCTCATAGAGGCCGCTCCGCGTGGGCTTGCCCGGGATCACCTGCCCGAGGGACGCCGAAGGAAGAAGTCCCATCGATCCGGCGAGCATCGACGCCTCATCGGTGAGGATGTCGCCGAACATGTTCTCGGTGACGATCACGTCGAAGTCGGCCGGCCGGCGGATCAGGTGCATCGCGCAGGCGTCGACGAGAATCGTCTCGAGCTCGACGTCGGGGAACTCCTCCGCCATCACCCGGTTCGTGATGCGCCGCCAGAGACGAGAGGTCTCCAGGACGTTCGCCTTGTCGACCGAGGTGAGCTTGCCTCGGCGGCTGCGCGCCAGTGTGGCAGCGACCCGGACGACGCGCTCGATCTCGGGAGCGGTGTAGGTGCAGACGTCCGTCGCCTGCTCGACGCCGCCGACTGTCTCACGCTTCTTCTCACCGAAGTAGATGCCCCCGGTCAGCTCCCGGATGACGAGCAGATCGACGCCTTCGAGCAGATCGGGACGAAGGGGCGATGCGCCGACGAGCCGGGGATGAAGCGTGACCGGACGAAGGTTCGCGAAGAGGCCGAGCGCCTTCCGGATCCCGAGAAGCCCCTGTTCAGGCCGCACGGTGGCATTGGGATCATCCCACTTCGGACCGCCGACCGCGCCGAGCAGCACCGCGTCGGACTGCACCGCAGCGCCAAGCGTCTCGTCGGGGAAGGAGGTGCGGCCGTTCGTCGCGTCGATCGCGCAACCGCCGAGAAGCCCCTCGGAGAAGTCGAAATGGTGTCCCCACCACTGTCCGACTGCCTGCAGGACCTTCACACCCTCCGCGGCCACCTCGGGACCGATCCCGTCTCCCGGGAGCACCAGAATCGAAGCCTTCATCGCTTCACCGAACCAGTTGAAAATCGAAAGTGATGGGAAACTGCCATTATTGCTTCGTTCCGGAGGCCAGGAATGCCGACCATCCGAAATCGATCGTCTCCGAGCCCAGCCGCTGCTCGAGGTTCTTCAGGACACGCTCCGAAAACGCAATCCATTCCGATTCCGTCATCCCCGCCCTGATGAGCGCAACGGGCGCGGATCCCCGCTTCTGTGCCTCCCAGAAGTGTTCCAGGGAGGGCGCGTCCCGACGGTGGACGACCCGATCCACCCTTACCTCCCGAAACCCGGCATCCTCAAGCTCTCCCACGAAGTCGTCCGGATTCGAGAGTGGGCCAGCGCCCCCCTTTCCGAAGGGCAGCGCTGGAAGCGCTTCCTGCATCGCGGCGAAGAGTTCGCGCAGCAGAGGCGATTCTTCGGCCGGTGTCCAGCTCGAAACCACCACCCGCCCCCCACTCCGCAGCACCCGGTGCAGCTCGCGGAATCCCGCGGTACGATCCGGAAAGAACATCAGTCCGAACATCGAGAAGCCAGCATCGAACACCCCGTCGGGGAAGGGGAGGGCCTGCCCATCGGCCTGCTGGAAGACGACGTTCGTCGCGCCCGCGGCGGCCGCCCGTGCTCTGGCGATATCAAGCATCGACTCGGCGAAGTCGATCGCCTGAACCTCCCTGACCTGCTCGGCCGCCATCAGAGCGACCGTCCCCGGCCCTGTCGCCACATCGACGACGCTGCTCTCGCTGGTGAGATTAGCCCGCGCCAGTGCATCCGCGGCGTAGTCGCGGAAGAGCGGAAGGAGTTCCTCCGCATATCCACCCGCCACCATGTTCCAGGCGACGGGTGTCGACAGCGGGCTCGTACTCACGCGACGGCGCTGGTCACCACCCGCTGCGGATTCTTCGCTTCGTACGCCTCAGTCGCCTCGACCTCTGCCATCAGGAATCCAAGCTTGTCGATCCCGTTAAGGAGACAATGTTTGGCAAAGGGTTCTACCGGGAAGGTCACCGTCTCCCCGTCCGGAAGAGTCAGCGTCTGCGTGGCGAGGTCAACCGTGACCTCTGCATCCGGATCGTTCTGCAGTCGCGCCTGAAGGGCAGCATGGACCTCCGGCGAAACGACGATCGGCAGGAGCCCGTTCGTCAGCGCGTTGCCGCGGAAGATGTCGGCAAAGAAGGTGCTGATCACCGCTCGGAAGCCATATCCGACCAGCGCCCAGGGTGCGTGCTCACGCGACGAACCGCAGCCGAAGTTGTCGCCGGCAAAAAGCACCTGCGCCCCCTTCGAGCGGGGATCGTTCAGGATGAAGTCCGCCTTCGGCGAACCATCTGCCTCATAACGCCAGTCCGAGAAGAGCGCCTCGCCGAGGCCGAGCTTGTCGGTCACCTTGAGGAAGCGCGCCGGGATGATCTGGTCCGTGTCGATGTTCTCGATCGGAAGGAGAACGACCCGGGAGGTAAACGACTTTATGGGTTCCATTTTTCAGTCAGCTCAAAAGGGGAATAGCTATCAGCTATCAGGTCAGGGCGCCGACCAGCTCACGCGCGTCCGCCACGCGTCCCGCTACCGCGCTGGCCACGGCCGTGAGCGGCGATGCGAGGAACGTCCGGCCACCCTTGCCCTGCCGACCCTCGAAGTTCCGGTTGCTGGTGCTTACGGCGTATTCGCCCGGAGCGAGCTGATCCCCATTCATCGCGATACACATCGAGCAGCCGGCTTCGCGCCATTCGGCGCCGGCGGCCTCGAAGATTTCGCGGAGACCTTCCGCCTCGGCCTGCTTCTTCACCAGCTGCGACCCGGGCACGACCATCATCCGCACATTCGATGCGACCTTCCTCCCCTGAATTGCCTGGGCGGCCAGCCGCAGATCGCTGATCCGCGAGTTGGTGCAGCTTCCGACGAAGACAACGTCGACCTTGTTGCCGAGGAGCGGGCGGCCCGCCTCTAGACCCATGTAGTCGAGGGCCTTCTGCAGACCGGCCTTCGCGTTCTGATCGGCGAAGTCGTCGACGGTCGGGATCGTACCGGAGATCGGCATCCCCATGCCGGGGTTGGTGCCGTAGGTGATCATCGGGGTGAGCTCGTTCGCGTCGAGCGTGACCAGGACGTCATAGGTTGCGCCCGGATCGGTGGCGAGCTCACGCCACGCGGCGACCGCCTCGTCCCACGCTGCGCCCTGCGGTGCGGCCGGGCGTCCCTTGATGTACTCGAAGGTCGTCTCATCCGGGGCGATGAGCCCGGCACGTGCGCCGCCCTCGATCGACATGTTGCAGATCGTCATCCGCTCTTCCATCGAGAGGGCGCGGATCGCCGACCCGGTGTACTCGATGACGTGACCCGTTCCGCCGCCCGTCCCGATCTTCGCGATCACGGCAAGGATGATGTCCTTGGCGGTCACACCCGGCTGCAGCGTTCCGTCGACCCGGACTTCCATCGTCTTCGGGCGATTCTGGATCAGGCACTGGGTGGCGAGCACGTGTCCGACTTCGGAGGTCCCGATCCCGAACGCCAGCGCGCCGAAGGCGCCGTGCGTGGAGGTGTGGGAGTCGCCGCAGACGATCGTCATGCCCGGCTGCGTCAGCCCCTGCTCCGGCCCGATCACGTGCACGATGCCCTGCTTCTCGCTCCCGAGCTCGAAGAGCGGCACCCCGAACTCGGCGCAGTTCTGCACCAGCTGCTGGAGCTGGGCGGCGGCCTGCGGGTCGTTCAGCGGAATCACGCCATCCGCACCGCGCGGGGTCGTCGGCGTCGAGTGGTCCATCGTCGCGATCGTCTGGTCCGGACGGCGGACGGTCAGCCCACGGCGGCGAAGCTCGGTGAAGGCCTGCGGCGAGGTGACTTCATGCACGAGATGCAGATCGATATAGAGCACGGCCGGCGTTTCCGCCGTCTCGGGACGTACCAGGTGCTGATCCCAGATCTTCTGGAAGAGAGTGCGCGGAGTAGACATCTAAGCCTCGAGAGGTGTAAGGATTGTTTCCTGATCCGAACTGATCATCGTTCCAGCCTCGTCGCGCGGCGCGGCACCAGCTCCGTTCCGGCTGCGTGCGAGGGGTAGCTCCAGGGAGTCCCAGAGCGCCTGCCAACTCGCTTCAATGACGTTTTCGGAGCATCCCACCGTGCTCCAGCGGTCTTCTCCGCGCGCGGATTCCATCAGCACGCGCGGCTTGGCTGCCGTTCCCAGATGGGTATCGATCACCCGCACCTTATAGTCGGCGAGGTGAACTTTGTTCAGCTCCGGGTAGTGCGGGAGCAGCGCGCTTCGTATGGCGCGGTCGAGCGCTTCGACCGGCCCCTCGGCCTGCGCTTCGGTCTCCACGACCTCCGCCCCGATGCGAACCCGGACGCGCGCGGTCGCCATGGGGCTGTCGTCCGCTTCGCGGCTGACTGCCGCGGTATAGTCGAGCAGCACGAAGGGGGGCTCATAGCCCGGGGTCGAACGGCGCACGAGCATCTCGAATGAGCCGTCGGCGGCCTCAAACTGGAAGCCGGTGCTCTCGAGCTCCTTGATGCGCTGCAGAACCTGGCGCTCCCGACCCTGCAGGTCGAGGCCGAGCGCCTCCGCCCGCATGTGCACATTCCTGCGTCCGGAAAGCTCGCTCACCACCACCCGGGTCTCGTTCCCCACGAGAACGGGGTCGGTGTGTTCGTAGCTGCTGCGGAATTTATGCACAGCTGCAACGTGAATCCCCCCCTTGTGAGCAAACGCGCTCCGCCCGACATAGGGGGCGTGCGCGTCGGGGTTCAGATTCGCCACATCGGCCACCAGGTGCGACAGCTCGGTCAGGGAGCGAAGCTGATCCTCGCTGACACAGTGGTAGCCGAGCTTGATCTGAAGATTCGCGATCAGCGGGACGAGATCCATGTTGCCGCACCGCTCGCCATACCCGTTGATGGTACCCTGCACGTGCGATGCGCCCGCCCGCACGGCTGCCATCGCGTTGGCGACGGCGAGGCCTGCATCTTCGTGTGTGTGGCACCCGACGGGAGTGTCGAGACCTTCCGCCGCGAGCTCGGCGACCGCGGCGCGAACGGTATCAGCCACATCCTCCGGAAGCGAGCCGCCATTCGTATCGC
>CAYRLB010000130.1:0-6355 GCA_964424945.1 uncultured Gemmatimonas sp. | reverse complement strand
GAGGACGCGAAAAGGGTCGAATCTCCGAAGAGATCCGACCCTTTTCTCGATGCCCGGAGCCAGAATCGTTGAGCATCTTCCTCGACTCGCCCCAGCCGAAGGCGTGCAGAAGAAGAGATCCCCGCTCGAACCCCCTACAGATCCAGCTTCGCGTACTTCGCGTGCTCCTCGATGAAGCGCCGTCGCGGGTCGACCTCCTCACCCATCAGCGTCTGGAACACCATGTCCGCTTCCACTGCATCGTCAAGCGTCACCTGCAGGATGGTCCGCGTCGCCGGGTCCATCGTCGTCTTCCAGAGCTGCTCGGCGTTCATTTCGCCGAGGCCCTTGTACCGCTGGATATGGATGCCACGCGTGTCGCTCGCACCATTCCGCATACGGGCGAGGACCTCGTCCCGCTCATCGTCGGAGTAGGCGTAGAACTCCTGCTTCCCCTTCGCGATCCGATAGAGGGGCGGCTGTGCGATGTAGACCATCCCCTCCTCGATGAGCTGCCGCATCTGCCGGAAGAAGAAGGTCAGCAGCAGGGTGCGGATGTGGGCCCCATCGACGTCGGCGTCGGTCATCAGGATGATCTTGTGGTAGCGGGCGCCGCCAAGATCGAACTCGTCATCACCGATCCCCGTGCCGATCGCGGTGATCATCGCACGGATCTCCTCATTCGACAGCACCTTGTCGAAGCGTGCTCTCTCGACGTTGAGGATCTTCCCCTTCAGCGGCAGGATCGCCTGGTAGGCGCGATCCCTTCCCTGCTTCGCCGTTCCGCCTGCGGAGTCACCCTCGACGAGGTACAGCTCCGAGACTTCCGGATTCGTCATCGAGCAATCGGCCAGCTTACCCGGCAGAACACCCGTTTCGAGCGCGCTCTTCTTCCGCGTAAGGTCGCGGGCCTTGCGAGCCGCCTCCCGCGCACGCGACGCCGAAACCGCCTTCTCGATGATCTGGCGGGCGACCGGAGGATTTTCCTCGAGAAACTCTGACAGCTTCTCATTGACGACGCTCTCGACCGCACCCTTGATCTCGCTGTTGCCGAGCTTCGTCTTCGTCTGACCCTCGAACTGTGGCTCCTTGACCTTGATCGAAAGAACGCAGGTCAGCCCTTCCCGCACATCGTCACCGGAGAGTGCCTCGATTCCGCCCTTCTTGAACAAGCCCGTCTTCCGGGCGTAGTCGTTGATGGTGCGGGTCAGGGCGGATTTGAACCCGGTGAGGTGCGTTCCCCCCTCGTGGGTGTTGATGTTGTTGACGAAGGTGAAGGTGCTGTCGTTGTAGCCCTCGTCATACTGGAGCGCGACCTCGATCTCGGCCTCTTCACGCGACGCAGCCACATAGATCGGCTCCGGGTGAAGGGGGCGTCGCGAGCCGCGGAGATGCTCCACGAAGGTCTTGATCCCCCCCTCGTAGTAATACTCCTCCCGACGCTCCTCGCCCGTCTCGTCATCCTTGCGCTGATCGGTGAGCGTCAGGCGGACGCCGCGGTTCAGGAAGGCGAGCTCCCGCAGACGGGTGGAGAGGGTATCGAAGGAGTAGCTTGGCTCCTGGAATACCTCCGGATCCGGCTGGAAGGAGACGGTCGTCCCGGTCTCGCCCGGCGGAACGGTGCCAGTCACCTCGAGGGGGCGCACCTTGTCTCCCCGCTCGAAGCCGATCTCGTACACCTTCTGATCGCGTTTCACGATCACCCGCAGCCACGAGCTCAGCGCATTGACGACGGAGACGCCGACGCCGTGCAGACCGCCCGAGACCTTGTAGGTGTCCTTGTCGAACTTGCCGCCCGCGTGAAGAACGGTCAGCGCGAGCTCGACGCCGGGAATCCCCTCGGTCGGGTGGATGTCCACAGGAAAGCCGCGCCCGTTATCGACCACCGTGATCGAGTCATCCGGATGGATGATGACGTCGACCGTGCTCGCATAACCTGCCAACGCCTCGTCGATAGAGTTATCGACGACCTCATAGACAAGGTGGTGCAGCCCGCGGGGACCGGTGGAACCGATGTACATCCCCGGTCGCTTGCGCACTGCGTCCAGGCCCTTGAGCACCTGAATCTGACCGGAGGTATACTCCTTCGCTTCGGGCGTCGGCATTCGGCTCAGTTCTAGCTGGTTTATTGAAATAAAACGGTCCTCAATCAGTACACCCGGACGGGTTTGAAGTGCCGCGTCGGACTCGCACTTTACACTTCCTGCAGCCGCTTCTGAAAAGCCAGGATTTCTTCGCCCCTGGCGCGCCGTTCAGCCGGCGATCAGAAAGACGATCTGCGAGACGCGACCCTCCCGCTTCCCGGCGTTGAGGCGGCGCATGAGATCTCCCTTCATCAGGGTCAGCTCACTCATCCACGCGGATGTGGCGACCTGAACAAAAAGGGTCCCCTCCGAGATCCTGACCGGCGTCGTGACCGCAGCGATCCCCGCACCCACAAGATTCTCCCACTCCGGAAGCACGGAGGCCGCCTCGACCTTCGCCGCAAGACCCTTCTTCCGCAGATAGGTGGGAAGCAGCTCGCCCACGAGCTGAGGGCTGCCGGGCTTTGGCTGCCGTGAACGGCTCAAGCGGATCCCGCGTGCAGGTGAACGGGTGATCGGGGGAGACAGCCGAAGTTAGCCCGGAAAGACATCGTCGTCAAAGCACCGAGACGGTCCCGGAGCTGAGCCTCCAGAGCGGAAGCGACTCCCCCCGCAGCTCAAAATCGGCAGGTTTCGGGGCGGTGAGGATGACCTGTGCGTTCTTCTCGGCCTCGACCCATTCAAGAATCCTGCGGGAACGGCCAACATCGAGCTCGGCGAAAACATCGTCGAGCAGAATGATGGGCTCCGACCCAAGTCGATCGCGGAGGGTCTCGGCCTCGATCATCCGGAGGGCGACGGCCGCGGTCCGCTGCTGGCCCCCGGAGCCGAAGGTCCGCAGGTCGACCCAGTCCCGTGCATCGCCCGCGATCGCCCGGATCCGCAGGTCGTCACGATGGGGACCGACGAGGGTGGTCCCCCGACGGGCCTCCCGGTCGCGCACCCGCTGAAGCTGGGCAGCAAAAAGATCGGGGATCGCGTCGGACAGCGCCCCTTCCCTCTCGACCGCGATCGAAGGTTCGTACTCGAGGAGCGCGTCGTCGGTCGCGGCGATGGCCCGCACATGCGCACTGAAGGCGGGAGCATGGGCGCGCACCCAGGCATCCCGAGCGGATACCAGCCGTGCGCCCGCCTGAATCAGCCCCGGATCCCATGCAGCCACCTCGGCCGATGGAGCGCCCCGCCGGAGCAGCACGTTCCGGTGCATCAGAATCTGCCGGTAACGCTGGAGATGCTCGATGTAACGGGGCTCGGTCAGCGACAGGACGATGTCCATGAAGCGGCGCCGAAGCGCGGGCCCGCCCCCTACGATCTCAACGTCAGACGGCGAAAACACGACGACGCCCACCCTCCCCAGCCCATCGCTCAGACGGGGCGAATCGACGCCGTCGAGGAAGACCTTCTTCTTCTTCTGCCTGCGATCATAGGCCGCGGCCACCACCCGGTCCCGCCCACCTGCGTCGACCCGGCCCTCGATCCTGAACACCTCCTCACCGAAGCGCACGAGCTGCTCATCGGCGGCGGAGCGGAAGGACCGGAAGATCTCCAAATAATAGATACTCTCCAGGAGGTTGGTCTTCCCCTGGCCATTGTCCCCGACGATGGCGACGCCACGTTCGGGAAATTCGAGTCGCTGCTCGCTGAAGTTGCGAAAGTTGGTGAGACGCAGGGATGAAAGGCGCAACTACCGACCCTCGAAGGCGGGGGGGCGCTTCTCCTGGAAGGCGGCAACACCCTCCTGCAGGTCGGCGGTCGAGGCGAGCCTCCCGAAGAGGAACGCTTCGAGTGCGAAGGCATCTGCCGAGGTCGTTTCGGTCGCGGATATGGTCGATTCGAGCGCGGCCGAGACTGCCAACGGAGCGTTCCGCGTGATCCTGCCCAGGAGAGCACGCGCCGCGTCAAGGAGTTCGCTCGCGGGCACGACCCGGTTGACCAGCCCCATGGCGAGTGCATCCTCCGCGGAGACCATCTCACCGGTGAGGACCATCTCGAGCGCACGACCTCTCCCGATGAGCCGCGGGAGGCGCACCGTCCCGCCATAGCCGGGGATGAGGCCAAGCGTCACCTCCGGAAAGCCGAAGTGCGCCCCCGAAGAGGCGATCCGCAGATGACAGGCGAGCGCCAGTTCGCATCCGCCTCCAAGGGCGAAGCCGTTCACCGCCGCAACGAACACCTTCTTCGACAGCTCGATCCGTCGGAAAAGATCCTGGCCACGGCGGCTGAGTTCCAGACCCGACGCCGCGGTCAGCGTCGCGAACTCCCGGATGTCGGCTCCGGCAACGAAGGCGCGGTCACCGCTGCCGGTGACGATAACGCCGCGGATCGTATCATCCGCTTCGATCGAGTCGACCGCCTGTTGAAGCTCCGCGATTGCTGCTGTATCGAGCGCGTTGAGCTTCTCGGGGCGGTCGATCACCAGCGTGGCGATGCCGTCCGAGCGCTCCACCCGCAGCGTCTGATAGTCCGACATCGTCTACCTGGTATGAAGTTGTTTCACTACGGGAGCGGAGCAGCACGCTTGCCCGGTTCTCCAGAAACCAGCCGGTGGATGAAAAGTGTCGTACGGGACACTTCGCCAGAGGTCGGGAAACGGGAAAGCCGTGCGCCGCTGGGTAGATCCGGGCGATGCTGGCCGGCTCAGCCCTTCTTCCGCCCGCGCCGGGTCCGGACCCGGCTGATCGTGAAGCCGACATTCTGTCCCTCATCGGGCCCGCGCGTGGCCACCGTTTCGACCGTCACCTTCTTCACGACGCCGCGCGGATCGTCGATCGCAACCTCGACGCTGATTCCGAGCTCTTCCGACTCGATCCGGGTGCGGACGCGCGGCCCCGGGTCAGCCTGGGGCGCGTCAGGATTCCGAAAAAGTGTCTTCGTGGACTGCCGGCCGGAATCGAGATCCCGCGTCACCTTCACCTGGTAGAACCAGTCAGGCTGGTAGCTGACGGAGTAGCTCCGTCCGAGCTGATCCTCCCCGGAACCTTCCCGATTGTGACGCGCCATTCACAGCCCCCATCCTGCGAAGAATGTAAAGTTTTGCTCGAAAGCTTTCCGCGGAACCGGCGTTTGTCAAGTTGCCGAAATTCCGGATTTTTTGCCCTCAGATGCGGATCGGAATGGCCATGAAGGTGAGGATGAAGATCACCACGCACGACCAGCCGATGAGCCTGCGCATCCCCGTCACCGGAATCTCCGGATCGAAGACTGGCGGGTGCCGCACAGAGCCCCTCCCGATCACAAGGATGATGCCTGCCCAGAGCCACCATCCCCACCAGTTGAAGCCGAGCGCGATCAGGAAGAGCAGAAAGGCACCGGCCGCAAAACGCTGGCGTCCCCCGATCAGGCTGTAGAGGATGTGACCGCCATCGAGCTGCGCGAGAGGGAAAAGGTTCAGAGCCGTGACGAAGAGCCCGAGCCACCCTGCAAATGCGAGCGGATGAAGCAGAAGGGGCCCGTCACCCGTAAGGATCACCGCGTCGAGAAGCCGGAACACGATGGATCCGCCGATTTCGATCGGCTGACCCGCAAAAGCGATGAGGTAGCGCCCCTCCATGCCAGGGACCGACACCGGCGAGCTCATCGACAGGCCCACCGCGACCAGAGGCAGCGAAAGGACGAAACTCGCCAGCGGCCCGGCCATCCCGATGTCGATCAGGGTGATCCGGTTGACCACCACGGAGCGAAGCTTGATGAAGGCACCGAAGGTTCCGATAAGGTTGAACCAGTGGGGCGTCGGAATGAAGTAGGGGGGCGAGACGTCCATCGCATGCCGGCGGGCCATCACGTAATGCCCCATCTCATGGCCGAGAAGCGTGACGAGCAGCGGGATGGCGAAGATCAGCCCGCTCGGCAGGAGACTCAGTTCCAGGTGGACCGGAACAGGAATCGCGATCGGGCCCACCGAGCGGAGGGTGAGGAACACCGGGTCGAATCCGGCGAGGCAGGCCCCAGCGATAGTCGTGGTGAGAAGGGTGAGGAGACCCAGAATCAGATGGAGCCCCCAGCGTTCACGACCCGGCGGAACGACCCTGCGGACGAGCGTGATCTCGACTCCCTCAGGCCTGGGGAATACGAAATGCGTACCGCTCCATTCCCGGAGTGCCGAAGTTACATCCGGGTGATCTGGCCCGAGGTCCGGACGAAGCAGCCCGTGGGTGATTTCATCACCCCTGACGATCACCGTTCTGTAAAGTGCAAACAGCTCTGGCCAGCGAGTGTCAAACTTCTTGACCGGTCCTAGCGGGGGCGTTAAGTTCACGCAACTGTACCCCGAAATCGGTTCTCACCGCTCTGCC
>CAYRLB010000129.1:0-6474 GCA_964424945.1 uncultured Gemmatimonas sp. | reverse complement strand
TGATGATGCTTGCCAGGACTTCCGGCTCATCGAGGTTCGCCACGAACACGCCCGGAGTGTTGTGCTCGATGCCGGCATTGTACGCCCAGTGAAGCTGCCAGATGTCCTCGAGACCCGGTGATGTCTGCAGGACCTCGAGCGCTCCGGCCGATCCGCCCTTCCGCGTCCCATTGTTCATGATCGCGACGCGCGGCTTGATCCCGTGAACCAGCGCCGGGCCTCCCGAACGGTCGAGACCATGGTGCGAGGTCAGATAAAGATCGACGGTGCCGATCGGATTGTTGGGGCAGACGAGGTCATGCTCCAGATTCCAGGTGAAGTCACCCAGATTGATCGTGCGGAAGGAGCCATAGGAAAGAACGAAGCCTGCGGAGTGATCGTTGTCGATGTCCGCGAAGGGGCTCAGATCCTTCGGCTCCTGCAGGGAGCAGGCAGCGTTCGGGAGCCCCGCACCCGGCGCACCCGCCAGCGGGGTCTGCAGCAGATTCGTGGCGCTCGCGACCACGGTCACATCCACCCCCGCGAAGGGAACCTTGTCGCCCGGCTGGACGCTACGGCGCTTTCCTGCCGTAATCTCGGCGTAGCGCGCCATGAAGGTGTCCGTGTTGCCCCGGCCCGCTTCCGACGAAGGCCCGTGATCATAGAAGTTCATGATCGGGATCGCCTCCGCCAGCGCCTCAAGCCCGCCGTGATGGTCGATGTGGTAGTGCGTCAGGAAGAGGTGGTCGATGCGCTCAAGCCCGGCGCCGCGGATCGTCTCCATGAGGCGGTTGTGGTCGCGCTCACCCGGGTTCCCCGTATCCACGAGCATCGACTCGCCGGACGGCGCGACGTAAAGCGTCGCCTGGCCGCCCTCCGTATCGATGAAGTAGATGTCGAGGTTCTGCGCACTGGCTGACGAGAAGCTCATCAGGGCCCCGACGAGCAGGGCCGATCCTACGGCAATCGGTGATGGCATTCGGAAGCTCCTGGAAGGGAATCGAACGATCTGTTCGTTCGAGATGAGACGGGAAACCTGTCCCTACTGCCGCGCAAACGTCAAGGCCACGTGCCTCTTTCCGCGCTGGAACGACAAAATGCGCCGGAAAGCGTCACATGTAGACCTTCGAACCTGCGCCAGCGGTACCGATTACATACAATGATGGGCCTCCGCCCGTTTGGGGGGACTGTAGCCTCCCCGCTTCGAACCTGTTTTCAACGCAAATACCATGAATCGCCATACCTTCTCCTGCCGGCATGTGCGAAGGAGTCCATTCCTGCTCCTTTCCACATCGTTCGTCTTCGCGGCATGTGGCGGATCGGATAGCGAAGCACCCGCCGCAACAACGCCCGACTCGTCCCGCACCTCGATCGCGGATGTAGGCTTCCTCACCCCGGAATCGGTCCTCCACGATACGGGCGCCGACATCTACTTCGTGACCAACATCAATGGTGGTCCGCGCGATCGGGACAACAACGGCTTCATCTCGCGCGTGTCACCGGACGGTGAGGTGCTCGATCTTCAGTGGGTCGCCGGCGGCACCGATGGGGCGACGCTCCACGCGCCGAAAGGGCTCGCGCTCCGCGGTGACTCCCTCTTCGTGGCAGACATCGACACCGTCCGCATCTTCCATCGCGTCAGCGGTGCGCCACTCGGCGGCTGGGGGATCGAGGGGGCCTCGCTCCTGAACGACCTGGCAACGGGCCCCGACGGCGTCGTCTACGTGACCGATACCGGCTTCACCTCCGGTGCCACAGGCGAGCTGGATCCCGCCGGGACGGACGCTGTCTACCGCTTCACCGAGACCGGAGCCGCGGAGGTCGTCCTTCGCGATGTCGCGCTCCGCAACCCGAACGGTCTCGCTGTTTCCGAAGATGGGATCGTGGTCGTGGCGTTCGGCGGGAATGAAATCTTCCGGATCGACCCGGCCGGCCAGCTCACAACGCTCGCCACAGCGGATGGCGGTCAGCTGGACGGCGTAGTTCGCCTCGATGACGGCACGCTCTTCGTGACCGGATGGGAAGCCTCGGCGGTCTACCGGATCGCCCCCGACGGGACGGTTAGCGTGGAGATCGAGAACATCGACGCCCCGGCGGACCTCGGCTATGATGCGACGCGCAACCGCCTGCTCGTCCCGACCTTCAATCAGAACACGATCGAGATCCACACCCTTCGATAGCGGCCAATTTGGGCGGGGGGCTTCTGAGTGCCGATGCCTCCTGCCCGGATCCTCCGCCCTAGAGAAGCAGGACCTCCACCCGGTTCGCCCCGACCATCCTCTCCTCCGGGAGCCATGAGAAGGTCGTGAACCGCCCATCCTGCGAGGCGACGAGGGCAAGGCATTCGTGCTGATCGTGCACGAACTGCGCAGCGGAGAGATGGCGGGTTCCGCCGATCTGAAGAGGATGCCGCCGCTGCGGTTCGGCGTTGATCACCGGTTCCATCACCAGCAGCTCCTCGACCTCGCCGTAGCCAGGGCGACGGCCGATCTTCGCGCCGAAAGCCAGCACTTCGAGTCGGCTCGTCATCACCATCGCCCCGTCCACCGCGGTGAGCCCCGCCACCCCGCCGATGGTCTGTCTGAGGCGGTCGGACCACCTTGCGCGATCCCCTTCAGCAGGATCCTCCGCAACAATCTCCTTCAGATGACTGTAGGGTGGATCGACTTCGTAACTTACGGGGCGTACGATCGAATCCCTCCACGAGCTCTCGTCGTCCGGTACGATGAGCAGCGTTCCACCCTTCCCGTGAAGGCGCATCGCGGCGCCGAGCTGGATGAGCAGATCGTTGCCGGTGATGCCATTTCGTTCCTGATGCCAGCGCACCAGACTCTCGACCGCGAGACCGGAAAGCATCGGCATGTGGCCGCCGGCTACGATTCGTACCTGCTCACCCTGGATGACCGCTAGGTTGGCGAACTTCCCGAGCCCTCCCGAACGCTGGTGCTTCACGACGAGAAGGGCCGGCTCCACCACCTCGAGCACCATGCAGAGGGAGGGAATCGTCCGGCAGGCGCCCCAGACGGTCAGCTCACCATTCTCCCCCCACACACCCAGATGGATGCCGGGTTGCTCCACCGCCGGAGCCAGCCGGGTGAGCGCTTCGGGGGTCAGTGGCAACCGCTTTTCGAAGTGCAGGGGCGATGAAGACTCGGTCGGGCTCAGGAAGGCGAGCGAGATGCGCGGGGAATGCCCCTCCTCCCGACGAAGGCTCGCCCAGAACCCGGCCCGAAGGATTGCTTCCACCTGGTCGGCGCGCGGGAGCGAGGCAACATCCATCACGCCATCGCTCACCGCACGCGAATATTCCCGCGCCAGATATTCGACGACGATCGTGGCGATCCGGACGGGACTCCGTTCTTCTATCATCGACGCGCCTTGCAGTGGAGAGAGCGTGGATGCTCATTCTTGCAGAAGCGAACACCCGGGTCAATGACGCGACCCACCCGCTGCCGGACACGATTCCCAACCGCCTTGCCCACGCCGAGAAGCTTGCGGTGCGCATGTTGCCGATAAATATCTGAGGGATGCGGAACATCCGCGCCCGCTTCCCGGGCCCTGGTCATCCTGCTGGCGACAGGCAGCCGAGAATTATTATCGACAAAGAGTTCTATCGGGTTGATGAAAAACGACTTGGCATCCCTTGTTCACCATTCTTTATGAACCACTCGGGGAGCGGAGAATCGGTCCTTTCAGGCCCGCGCGTAGGGGCACGATCGGCGCGCTCCTCCTGACCGCATCCCCCTTCGATCTGCCCTGAACCCTTAATCCGATCGAGCCATGGCCGCTCGCGCCATCTGGAAGGGAAGCATTCAGTTCGGCGGTGTGCAGCTCCCGGTCAAGCTTTATTCGGCCGTGGAGGACCGCGCAGTCCACTTCCGTCTTCTCGATGCAAAGCATCTGGAGCCGGTCAAGCAGCGGATGGTCGACCCCGACAGTGGCGAAATCATCGAGTCCTCTGAAATCCGGCGGGCGGTCAAGACGGAGGATGGGAATCTGGTGATCGTCGAGCCGGAGGAGCTCGCCGAGCTGGAGCCGCAGGAGTCTCGCGATATCGAGATCACCCGCTTCGTGCCCGCGAAGAAGATTTCACATCAGTGGTATGATCGGCCCTACTACCTGGGCCCCGATGGTGATGAGAAAACGTACTTCGCGCTCGCCATCGCCCTGCGGAACCAGGAGCGGGCTGGCATCGCGCGGTGGGTGATGCGGAAGAAGGAGTACGCCGGCGCCCTGGCGGTGGAGGGTGACTACCTGATGCTGATGACGCTCCGCAGCGCTGCAGAGGTGATCTCGTCGTCCCAGCTCGAGGCCCCCGCGGGTCGTGACCTCTCGGACCGTGAGGTGAAGATGGCGAAGCAGCTCGTTCTCGCGATGGAGGATGAGCTCGACATCGCAGCTTTCAGGGACGAATACCGCGATCGCGTCGAGGAGCTGGCGCTGGCGAAGTCGTCGGGTAAGGTCGTGAAGTTCCCCAGAGCACCCCGCCGGACGAAGGAGAAGTCGCTCGAAGACATCCTCGAGAAGAGCCTCGCCGCAACCTCGAAGAAGGAGCGCGCCAGTGCCTGAAGAGGAGCAGGACCAGGGAACCGGCGGGGCCCGGCCCTTCTGGTCGGGGACGATTACCTTCGGTCTGGTCAGTGTGCCGGTCGCGCTGATGCCCGCGCAGCGGTCGGTGGGGACGTCGCTCCGGATGGTTTCGCCCGAAGGGACCCCCCTCGAGCGCCGCTACTTCTCCACGAAGGACGACCGCCCGCTCACCTGGGACGACATCGTCCGGGGGTATGCGGTCGAAAAGGACCGCTATGTGGTCATCGACGACGACGAGCTCGAGAAGATCGCACCCGAACGCACGCGGGACATCGATCTCCGGCTCTTTGTCGACGTTTCAGAGATCGACCGGATCCATTTCGAACGCGCCTACTACCTGACCCCCGCGGGCGACTCCACGAAGGCGTACCGGCTGCTCGCGCGTGTGATGGAGGAAAGCGACCGCGCCGGAATCGCCACCTTCGTGATGCGGGGGAAGGAATATCTCGTGGCGATCCTGGCCGAGAAGGGCATCCTCCGGGCTGAAACGCTCCGCTTTGCGGAGGAGGTGCGCTCCCCCGAAGTGATCGGGCTCCCCGAACCTGTGGATGTGAAGCTCACCGAGATCCGGAAGATCGAGAAGGCGGTGGAGAAGCTCGCCAAGCCCACCTTCGACACGAGCGAGCTCGTCGACAAGTCGGACGACCGGCTTCTCGAGCTTGTCAGGGAGAAGGTGAAGGCGGGCAAAGGCGTCTTCAAGGTTGAAGACGAGGAGGAGGATAAGGATACGAGCGACGTGCTCGATCTGGTGGCGCTTCTCCAGCGAAGCTTGAGCGCAGGCGCAGACGCGACGATGAAGGAGTCGAAGTCGGAAGGTGGCAGTGCCACCGGCGCCAAAGGATCGACTGCGAAGAAGGGAAGCGGACGGAAGACGACGAAAAAGACCTCAGCCGCTCCGAAGAAGACCGCGTCGAAGGCTGGCGGGGCCGGCAAGGGCACCGCGAACGGTTCGAAGAAGGGCGGGAAGGCCTCCTCCGGTTCCTCCGGGAAGAATTCTTCGGGCAGGGGAAGGAAGGCCGAGGATCTGGCCGCGTATACCCGCACTGAGCTGTACGAGAAGGCGAAGGCGCTCGAGATCCCCGGTCGCAGCGAGATGAGCCGGGAGGAACTCGCCGACGCGATCCGGGCGGCGGGGTAGGGGCGCTCCTGCGGAAGGGTGCAGGATGAGTACTCTTCCACCCTCCCCAGGATCATGCAGGGCATGGAGATTGCCCGTCCCGTCCGGCTGTTGGATCGCCTTTCCTACCCCAGTCGCGGGAGAACATCATGCCGGACCAACGCCAACCCGACCAGCCTATCGATCGTAACCGGGACCGAGACCAGATTGACCGCCAGGGTCAGCAGAGTCGTCAGGACCCGCAGAACGACCGCCCGCAGAATCTTCAGGGACAGCAGACCGGCAGGATGGGGCAGCAGGATCGCGATTCAATGCGGTCGGACCGCATGGGAAGTCGGGATCTCGAGCGCTCCTCCCGATCATCCGAGACCGATCAGGAGCCCGGTCTCGATATGCTTGGCAGCGAATCCGGCCGTCGGTCGCGCTCCTTCGGTGATGAGGGTCTCGGGCAGCCCTACGACACCGACGATATGGAGGCCCGGAGCAACGAGGTCGAAGGTGAAGGCAACCGCGAGGCGCGGTCGTGGGAGCAGAATGACCGCGAGCGGATGGACCGGCCGGACCTTTGACCCCCCCTCGGACCAGTTCGCTTCGGATAACTTCTTCTGAGGGGCGACCACCACCCGGCCGCCCCTTCGGCATTCAGGCGGACGAAGGGAAGCTAACGGCAATGCGCGATTGCCCTGACGTGGGCGACCCGACCCGGCCCTTTCCTGACAACTTTTCTCGAGACACTGTTGTAGACGGATGATAATGTCCCCTTGAATGACGGATAGAAATGTCCCCTC
>CAYRLB010000128.1:2243-6535 GCA_964424945.1 uncultured Gemmatimonas sp. | reverse complement strand
CGCACATCGTCGACGGTGGCGTCGTGCGGGAAGTTCGTCGTCTTGGAGATCGCCGAGTCGGTGTACTCCTGATACGCCGCCTGCATCCGGACATGCCATTCCGGCGTGATGTCGTGCGCTGTGACGAACACCCGCTGCACATCCTCCGGGACCTCGCTGAAGTGGATGTGCCCCTCTTCGGCGATCCGCTTCATGAGATCTTCCGAGTAGAAGCCACGCTCGCGCGCCACCCGGACGAAGTCCTCGTTCACATCCGGCATCATCACGCCCGCCTGGTTGCGCATGAAGGCCACGGCGAAGAGCGGCTCGATCCCCGAGGCGCACCCCGCGATGATGGAAATCGTGCCCGTCGGAGCGACAGTATCGACGTTGCAGTTGCGCAGCCGACGCATCGGGCGGATGCGGTCCCCGTTCGGCGCCTTCGCGCACGTCGCATCCGGCCCCCAGATCGACTTCTCCCACTCCGGGAAGGTGCCGCGTGACTCCGCGAGCAGCTCGGATTCCTTCTTCGCCTCCTCGTCGAGGAACTCCATGATCCTGCGGCCGACCTCGACACCCTCCTCGGAGTCGTAGGGGACGCCGATGCGGATGAGAAGGTCGGCGAAGCCCATCACGCCGAGGCCGATCCGCCGGATCCTCTGCGCGAGGTCGTGGATCTCGGGGAGCGGGTACTGGTTCGCGTCGATGACGTTGTCCAGGAAGCGCGTCGAGAGCTTCACCACGCGGCGGTATTCCTTCCAGTCGATCCGCTCGTACCAGGGCGCGTCAGCCTCGACATCGTCGCGCACGAAGGCGCCGACGTTCACCGAGCCGAGGTTGCAGACGTCGAAGGGGAGGAGCGGCTGCTCGCCGCACGGATTCGTCGCCTCGTAGCTCCCGAGGTGCGGAACCGGGTTGAAGTAGTTCGCCCGATCGATGAAGTAGACGCCCGGCTCCCCCGTGCGCCATGCGTTCTGGACCACCCTCTCGAACACCATCCGGGCGTCGAGCGTCCCCGCCTGCTCGCCCGTGCGCGGGTTGAAGAGCTCGTACTCCTGGCCGAGCTCCACCGCGCGCATGAAGGCGTCGGTGATCGCCACGGAGATGTTGAAGTTCGTGATCTTCGTGATGTCCTGCTTGCAGTCGATGAAGTCCAGGATGTCCGGATGATCGACGCGCAGGATGCCCATGTTCGCGCCGCGGCGCGTGCCACCCTGCTTCACGACTTCCGTCGACGCGTCATAGAGCGACATGAATGATACCGGACCGCTGGCGACGCCCGTCGTCGACTTGACCAGGTCGCCCGATGGGCGGATCCGGCTGAAGCTGAAGCCCGTTCCTCCTCCCGACTGGTGGACGAGCGCCATCGAGCGAAGGGTGTCGTAAACCCCCGTGCTGCCATTCGACAGCGCGTCCTCGACGGGAAGAACGAAGCACGCCGAAAGCTGGCCGAGTGGCCGCCCGGCATTCATCAGCGTGGGGGAGTTCGGCTCGAAGAGGCGGCGCGTCATCAACAGATAGAACTCGCGCGCAAGCTCCTGGACTTCTTCTTCCGATGCGCCGTACTTCGCGTCTTCGCGCGCAATGACGTACGCAACGCGCCAGAACATCTCCTCCGGCTCTTCGATCGGCTTCCCGGTCGCGTCCTTCTTCAGATAGCGGCGGGCGAGCACCGTCCGGGCATTGTCGGAGAGCTCGGCCGGCGGGAGGTCAATCCGTACAGACGGATCGGCGATGTCCGGAACGCTCACGGAAGGGTTCATGTGGTTCACCTCAGGTCGGAGTACGGGAACAGGTGATCATCGGACGGACCAGCGAAAGCGCGATTCAACCTCGATCGGCTGCCCTGCGGGGGTCTCTTCGGGTGCTGACTGCATCGATTCGGACACCGACCAGCGGCTTCCTGCTCCTGCACATCATACGCCGGTGAGCCAGCCGCGGTGCCCTACTATATCTTGTGTACCCGAAGCTAATACGCGCGAGATGTTGGGGTCAAGCGGTCATTTTGGCACGATTTCAGACTTTTCCAAATAACCGTGACGGCAAGGCCCGGCGGGGAGCGCGGAGATCACGGTTTCATCTGCTTCCGGACGGTTCGGCAGGGTTCGGAAACAAGTGAATTTTTGGAGATCCGGCGGGAGGGGTGATGGGTGGCCGCCCCGAGCTGTCTGCTGCCCGCACACGAAAGGCCCGGTCTTCGGGGAGGACCGGGCCTTTCGTGCGCGTCGATAATCGCGGCCAGCCGGTCGTCAGCTCTGCGACGAGGGCGGGCGATTCTTGTCCTCAGCGGGGCGCCGATCGTACATGCTCTCCGGATCGATGCCCTGGTCCTGATCCTCCGTCGAGACCCGGTCGCTGCCGGACGCGTTCGCGGGCATCGCCGGAACGGTCTGATCCGCCTCATTCCGGATCTGCCCGGCCTCGCGGTCATTCTCCGTGGCGTGCGGGCGCTCCCTGGAAGTCTGCTGCTCGCCGCCCTGTTCCTGGCGCCCCTCGCCCTTTTCCGCGGCGCTGGACGACGGGTTCGACGCCGGGGTTCGGTGGGAGTTCATCGATCTTCCTCCGACGACGGCTGAGAATCCGACTGATTCCCGCCTGTCCTTTCCTTGAGCGGGCGGTTGGCGTCCTGGCTCGGAGGAACACGGCGGCCGGGCGCCATCGGATTCGTCTCCTCGCTGCGGGAGCGCGCGAGCTGCTGCCGGTCGAGTTCTATCGTGTCGTCCAGGTCGCTATGACCGCGCCCGGTCTGGGGCAACGTCTTGTAGTCGGTAGCCCCGGCCTCGGCCGGATCGATGTTATGTTGGTCCGGTCTCTTTCCTCCCATAGTGCCTCCCCTGTTCAAGGTGTTGAGGCCCAATGATATACACGTTCTGTGCCGACTCCTTGCCGGCGGCCGGGTCCGTGGTCGCTGCGGATCAGAACGACTCGACACTCCTCACATAGAAGCTCGCGCTCCCCCCGGTGAGCGGCGCCGCGACGCCGAAGCGGAGGGGCAGATCGGAGAAGAAACCGCTCCGGAGGGTCAAGATCATCTCCGCTCCGGCCGAGGCGAGCGGGTCGGGGGTGGCGGGCGTGCGAGACGCCGGGGTGGTGCAGATCCCATCGCACCAGGCGGCGCCCACGTCGAAGAAGATGTCGCCCGTCAGCCGATCGAGCGCGAGCGGAAGAACGCCGACGCCCCGCTCGATGAGGGCGATCGGGAAGCGATACTCTGCCGAGAAGCTCGCGACGCGGTTCCCGCGCTGCACGCCCGGATCATAGCCCCGAACGGGATAGCTGATCGCCCTTCCCAGGAAGGCGGGCTGATAGGGAAGGACCGAGGCGCCGCCGGACGCACCGCCGAGGCTGAAGCCGGGCCCGGAGCCGGTCGATTCGATGCCGAAGTCGAGGCGCCCGGCAAGCGTCGGCGGCGCGAAGCCGAACCAGTCGATGCCCTTGTAGGCGCGGGAGCGACTCGTCAGCCGCCAGTATCCCCGGCTGCTCTCGGGGCCGTCCGGCGCGTCGAGATAGCGGCGGGCCTGCAGGCGGGCCGCGGTGGTGAACCCTTCCTGAAGCCCGAGCGACAGCCCGAAGCTGCGCGCGGTCGAGTAGCCGGCGCCTATGAAAGCTCCCGCGTCGACGGGAAGCTCCCGATCGACCTCATCGAGCTCTCCGCGACGTAGAAAGTCGACGTCGGCGAGGTCGCCGCCGATCTCCAGCGACGCGCTCGAATCCCACCGTCTGCGGACAAGCGTGACGGAGGCGCTCGCTTCACGGGAGCGTCGGAGCAGATCCGGATTGCCATCAGCGCCCGTCGCTTCGAGGGACCACCGCTGCCCCGCCGCGATGTCGAGCAGGGGGTTCCCCCACCCTGCATATCGATACCCCGCCCGGCCTTCGAACCGACCATCCTCGGGATAGAGCAGCCCCCGCGCCGTCCATCTGTGCCGCTCGACGACGTCACGCCCGGAGAGTTCCAGCCCGACGGCGATATCGTCGTCGCTCTGCTCGAGCAGCGGCGACCAGTAGGTCGGCAGAAGGGTCCGGAAGGGCGAATACGGTTCGACTGCGCCTCCAAGGGTGTCGGGCGCGATGCCGGTCTGTCCGGCTAACGCGACCGGCGCGGCTCCGTCTCCGAGTTCCAGGGATGCGCCAGCGTCCTCGTCTCCGTCCGGCGACTCGGCGTCCGGCCCCGCCGCGGAGTCGACGTTTCCTTCCTCTTCATCCTCCGAAGCGTCCCAGTTCGCCGCATCCGTCGCATCCGTCGACGGAATCCCGGCCCCAGCTTCCTCCGGCCGGGCTTCGGCTGCCGCATCCGTGACATCATCCCTCGC
>CAYRLB010000128.1:0-2143 GCA_964424945.1 uncultured Gemmatimonas sp. | reverse complement strand
GCCCCATCCGCGGAGGCAATCCCTCCCCCGTCGTCCTCCGCTGCGCCCGCCTCGGCCTCCCCCGCGGCACGGGCGACGAACTGCTCGGACGGCACCTCCCGCCAGCTCCGCGGGTCGAAGGGGATCCTCGCGATGTGATAGCCATCTGCGAGGTAGTACGCTAACACGAGCCACCCGCCATCGCCCGAGATGTCCGGTTGCAGCGCACCCGTCCCCACATTCGTGACCTGCCAGTAGCTTCCCTCCTGAAGGTCCAGCGCATGGATGTTGGGGATCCCGCCGGCGTCAGATCCGAAGAGCAGATACCGCCCGTCGGGCGACCACACCGGGTCGGAGTCGATGCTGCCCGCCGTCGTCACCTCCTGGATGATGGCGCCCGTCGTGTCGAGAATGACGACATCCACCCGTCCGCCCTCCCGCCAGAGCCCCGCAGCGATCCGCTCCCCATCGGGCGACCACCGCGGCGTCGACCAGTATCTGTCGAATAGAGGCTCGACGAGCGATCGCACCTCGCCGGACTGCAGATCGACCAGCACGAGGCCATTCGCACCGCTCCCCGACTGAACCGCGACCGCGATGGAGTCGGTCGGGTGAGGATCGGGCTCGGTGAGCCGCGCATCGTGCGTGATTCGTCGGCGCCGCCCCCGGTCATCTTCGAGGTAGAGATCGGAGTGGAGTGTGTAGGGATCGAGAAAATCGACCTGGGCGAAGAGGATGTCGAAGGAGCCGGGCATCCAGGCGGCGGGGCCGAGGGAGGAGCGCCGACGAAGATCGATCCGCTCCCCGCCGATGGTGAGGATCTCATGGCCGACGTCCTCGCGCCCGTTGTTCATCGCGTAGATGAGGCGCGAGCCACCCGCCGAGAGCCGCGGAAACGCTGCATAGCGCCCGTCGTCGGTGAGAACGATCGGTTCGGTGGAGACGGTCGAGCGAATCGAGTCGGCCAGGGCGCCATACTCGGCGCGGAGCTCGTCCTCCCAGCGCCGCCACTCACGCGAGAAGTTCGACCCGAACGTGCGCCTGGCCGCCGCCTCCAGGCGGTAGGGGATCAGCTGACTGCCGTACTGTCGCACGAAGCGCCCGATCCCCTCGTCCCCGTGCCGGTCCGCGAGGTAGCTGAAGAAGAGGGAGCCGTAGAGGTAGCGGGTGTTTCCTGTCGGCCAGCGGACGGGGTCCAGCGAGGCGCGATCGATCGAGAAGAAGTCGTCCTCGAGGACAGCCGCGCGCAGCATCATATCGTAGATCGAGCCATTCGCCCGGCCCACGGCGGTGAGCCGGGACTCCAGATGCGTCGCGAGTCCTTCCACGACCCAGCCGGGGGTGTTCACCTGAGGGAAGAAGGTCGCGTCCCGCCCGAAAATCGTCCGGAGATGGAGCCAGACGCCGCTCGCATTATCCAGATGGAAGATGTGAACGAGTTCGTGGAGCGCGAGCAGGCTCAGCCAGTCGTCGCTGTAGGCGAGCGTGGGCTCGGCAGCCGGCGGGTTCGCGTAGATGGTGACGCGGTTGCGCGGAAAGGCGGTCGCCAGACCATTCGAATAATCGACATGGTCCGTGACCAGAAGCTCGATCCGTCCTCTCGGCGGCGGAACGAACTCGCGGGCGAGAAGCTCGTACGCCCACTCGGCGCGGGAAGCGGAGCGTCGGGCGAAGGTCTCCAGGCCGGCAGGAAAGGTGACGTTGAAGTGGTCCGTCCGGAACGTTCGCCACTCCTCGTGCGGCGGCACCGCCTGGGCCACCGCGTTCAGTGGAGAGAGGAAGACCCAGCTCAGGAGCAGGAGGAGGGTGAGCGCGGCGGGAAGGCGCCGCGCTCCATCATCTACCAGCCGGCGCCGGGCGCTGCCCGCAGCGCGGTCCGGTCGCGAACGAAGGAGTCCATCGCCCGTACGTGCGCCTGCGCGAGCCGCTCGATGAATTCCGGATCCCGCAGGGCTGCCTCCTGCTGCGGGAACATCATATACAGGCTTTCGGTCAGGACTGACGGCATCCATGAGCTGCGCGTGATCGCAAGGTTCTGATACCGCACGCCTCGATCCGGCAGTCCGACCTCATTGAGGACTTCCCGCTGGAGGCGTCGCCCGAAATCGAGCGAGTGCGGCCAGAAATAGAACATGGTGGTGCCATGATTGGCGAATGGATCGAC
>CAYRLB010000127.1:0-6554 GCA_964424945.1 uncultured Gemmatimonas sp. | reverse complement strand
ATCCCGGCTTTCGCCGGGAAGTCGGGTGGTGGGTCACATGGATCCCGGCTTTCGCGGGAAGACGGATGATGGGTCCCATGGATCCCGGCTTTCGCCGCAGTGACGGATGTTTGAATATACCCGGTAGAAGCAACGCCCTTACGTCGCGAATGACGAACTGATGCCCATGCGTATATCCCCCTTCCTGCGGCTCCTCCTCATCGCCCTGCTCGCTGCCTGCGGTGGCGGTGATCGCCCATCGCAGACCTTCGAGGATCTGCCGGAAGCCGAACGGTACGGCGGAACAGCCGTGATCTCCTACATCTCGGACATCCCGGATATCAATCCGCTGACATCAACGGAGACGCTCGCTTCGGAGATGCAGCAGTTCGTGCTTTTCCTCCCCGTCCTGCATTACGACGCGGATCTTCAGCCTACGCCCGCCCTCGCCCGCTCATGGGAAGTCAACGCCGACACAACGGAGCTGACCCTCCATCTGCGGAATGACGTCTTCTGGCACGACGGCGTGAAGACCACGGCGTACGACCTGAGGTTCGCCTACGACACTGCGAAGAACCCCCAGACGGGCTTCCCGAACACCGCCTTCTGGACGCATTACGGCGACGCGGAAGTCGTCGACTCCTTCACGATGCGCATTGCGATGGAGCCGCACGCCGAGTTCCTGGACCCCTGGCGTACCTTCAGCGCGGTCCCGGTGCACATCCTCGGCGATGTCGCGCCGTCAGCCATGCGGACTCATCCTTTCAGCACCCAGACGCCGGTCGGCAATGGCCCATTCCGCTTCGTCAGCCGCGAGGTAGGGCAGAGCTGGACCTTCGAAGCGAATGCCGACTTCCCCGAAGAGCTCGGCGGCCGACCTTACCTCGACCGGGTCGTCTTCCGGACGATCCCCGAGGCCTCTACGCAGCTGACGGAGCTCTTCACGGGCCGCGTCGACTTCGTCGTATCGCCGCCCCCCGACCAGGCCGAACTGATCGAAAACGATCCCAACACGCGGCTCATCAGCTACATGGATCGCACCTTCATCATCATCGGGTGGAACCAGCTGCGCCCGCCGTTCGATGATGAGCGGGTCCGCCGCGCGCTGACGATGGGGATCAACCGCGAGGGAATCGTTGACGCCACGCTCTATGGCCACGGGTCGCTCGCCAACTCCACGGTACCCCCCTTCTTCTGGCAGTATGATCCGGAAGCGGGCGCCGACCTGGGTTACAATCCTGAAGAAGCGGCCCGGCTCTTCGCCGAGGCGGGCTTCACGATGGGTCCTGACGGGATTCTGCGGAAACCAGATGGCCAGCCCTTCACCTTCACGCTCAACACGAACCAGGGCAACAAGGTGCGGGAGGACATCGCCGCCATCGCGCAGGCGGACCTTCGCCGCATCGGGGTCGATATGCGGATCCAGGTGCTCGAATGGGGAACGCTGCTCGATCGCGTCAACGATCCGGAGCGGCGCGACTTCGACGCGGTGCTGATCGGCTGGCGGACGGAGTTCCGCATCGATGACAGCGACCTCTTCCAGTGCGACAAGCGCGACGAGCCCTATCAGTGGGTCAACCATTGCGACCCCGAGGTCGATAGATATCTGGAGGCGCTCCCCCTGATCGCCGACCGCGAGGTCGCCAAGCCACTCTGGAGCGAGTACCAGCAACTCATCGCACAGCAGCAGCCCTACACCTTCATCTACTATCAGGACAGGCTGCACGGGGTGCATCAGCGGCTGCGGAACGTGATTTCCGACCCGCGCGGCGACTGGGTGGGGATCGATCGCTGGTACCTCGCAGGTCGGCAATAGACCCGCTGAGGCAGACGTCTTTTCATCGCGGTTCGGCTCCCGGCGAGGGGGCCGGGGTCGCGGTGCTGTCCGGAATCATCCGGGAATACTCCGGCTATCCCTATTCTGAAGATGACCATCTTTCGAAGCGCGCTGCATCGTCTTGCTCCGTCCGTTCTGCTCCTGCTGACCGCCGCGTGCGGTGATCGCGAGGGGGCCGCGCCAGGCGCGAGTGCCGACGGGCCTCCCGAGCGTGGTGGGACCGCCGTCATCGTCGAGGGCGCGGACATGACGCTGCCGCTCGCCATCCTCGCGCAGGGGACGCTGGACGGGAATCTCGGCGGCGACGTGATGTTCATGGAACTCCTTCGCGGCGATTGGGACGATGGCCGTCTCGTCTTCCTGACGGCCGACGAGAGCCCGATGGCGATGGCGAAGAGCTACGAATACACCGGGGCGGATTCCGCCTCGATGCGCTTCCACATGCGCTCCGGGCTGCGCTGGTCGGACGGTACGCCGATCACCGCGGACGATGTCGTCTTTACCTACTCGATCCTCGGTGATCCCGGGCTGGCGTCGCCGCTGCAGCATTATGTCGAGTTCCTGGAGAGCGTCGAGGCGGAGAATGACAGCACCGTCGTCTTCCACTTCGAGCGGCGGTATCCCGAGATGCTGACGCATAGCGCGGTGCCGATCATCCCCAGGCACGTCTTCGGGGATACCGCGCCGGGCGAGATCCGTAACCATCCGCAGCTGCAGAACCCGGCGAATGGGAATCTTCCGGTCAGCGGGCCGTACATGATCGGAAGCTGGGAGCGCGGACAGCGGATCGTCCTGGTTCGGAATCCGCACTTCGAGCCCGCCGGATATCTCGACCAGATCGTCTTCCGCATCATCCCGGACCCGATGACGCGGATCATCGAGCTTCAGAATGGCTCCGTCGACTTCGTCGGCGGGCTCACCCTGGACCAGGTGCCGCAGCTTCGCGCGCAGGCGCAGCACGTGCGGTTTGAGCTCGAGGAGAAGCGCTTCTACGATTACATCGGGTACAATGGGGAGCGTTTTGCGCCCTTCGGGGACAGCGACATCCGCCGCGCGATGGGCCTGGCGATCGACGTGCCCGCGATGATCGCCGCGCTGGAAATGGACGAATTCGCCGTACCCGCCGGGGGCCCGTACGCGCCCATCTTCCGCGACCTCTACGACCCGGAAGGGCAGGCACCGCTCAGCTTCGACAGCGCCGCCGCACGGCAGATTCTGGAGGAGAAGGGATGGCGTGATATGGACGGCGACGGCATCCTCGACAGGGAGGGGCAGCCCTTCCGCTTCACCCTTCTGACGAATGCGGGCAATCAGCGCCGCGCAGACGTTGCCCAGATCGTTCAGCAGCAGTGGCGCCGGCTGGGCATCGACGCGCAGATCCAGATCCGGGAGTTCAACAGCCTTCAGCAGAATCTGACGAGCGGGGACTTCCAGGCGATTCTCGCCGGATGGTCCGTCGGACTGTCGCCGGATCTCAGCGCGCTCTGGATGCCCGATAGCCCCTTCAACTACACGCGGTACAACAGCCCCGAGCTGGTATCGCTGATCCAGAGGGCGCTGCAGCAGCCGACGTACGAGGCGTCCGTTCCCTTCTGGCGGGAAGCCGCGACCCGGATCGTCCAGGATCGGCCCTACACCTGGCTGTACTTCATGGATTCCGTAGATGGGCTGAACAACCGGCTGAGGGGGACGGTCGTGGACACCTATGGGCCGTACCAGAATGTCTGGGAATGGTGGATCCCCGAGGCGCAGCGGCGGACGGGGGAGACGCTGCAGTAGGTCGGCCCCGTTGCGGCGTCCGTCTCTCTGGTCTCCTCCGGCTTCCGTCTCCCCCGCCTCTTCCGGCTTCCGTCTCCCCGGCGAAAGCCGGGGCCCAGCGGGCCTGGATACGGGAACGGGACAGTGATCGTTGCGCTCGCTCCGTTGGAAGGGCTGGGCCCCGGCTTCCGCCGGGGGAGACGGAATGAGGACCCCGCTGACCTGGGTCCGATTTCTGCGCACTGCAGGGAACTGGCGTTCAGCTTCTCACGCCTGTATTTGTCCTACCTCGACGGTCACGAACCAGGATAAAGGAGGAGTCGTCGGTTGATCAGTTATCTCCTGCGCAGATTGCTGGGAGCGATACCGCTGCTGCTGGGGATCCTTACGCTGATCTTCTTCATCATCAACATCGCGCCCGGGGATCCGACAGCGCGTTACTTCAACCCGAATGTCGCGCCCGAAGTCATCGAGCAGATGCGGCGCAACCTCGGGCTCGATCAGCCGATCCACATCCGCTACGTCCGCTGGCTGGGTGCCTTCGCACAGGGCGACTTCGGGCACTCCTTCGGCCAGATGCGCCCCATCGCGGACATCCTCCCGACGGTCCTCTGGAATACAGTGCAGTTGATGCTCGTGGCGGTCTTCCTCACCTTCGTGCTGGGGATGCTGCTCGGGATTCTGCAGGCGGTCCGGCAGTACTCGGTGATCGACAACGTCTCGACCTTCTTCGCCCTCTTCTTCTACTCGATGCCTTCCTTCTGGCTCGCGTTGATGCTGATCCTGGTGTTCAGCCTCAAAGCGAATGAGTGGGGGTGGCCGATAGACTTCCCGGCATCGCAGATGACGAGCGTCGGATATGAGTTCTACTCGCCCTGGGAGAAGGCGAGCGACCGCTTCATGCATATGTTCCTCCCCGCGGTCTCGCTGGGGATCGGGGGCGCGGCGGGGATTGCGCGCTACATGCGAGGGTCGATGCTCGAGGTCATCCACCAGGACTACATCCGGACGGCGCGCGCGAAGGGGCTGTCCGATCGGACGGTCATCTTCAAGCACGCGCTGCGCAACGCGATGATCCCCATCATCACGCTGCTGGGGCTCTATCTGCCGATCCTGCTCTCCGGCTCGGTTCTTACGGAGACGATTTTCGCGTGGCCGGGGATGGGGCGGCTCATCGTTGACTCGATCTTCCAGCGCGATTACCCGCTGGTGATGGCCACGAGCTTCATCGCCGCGGGGCTGGTAGTGCTCGGAAATCTCGTCGCGGATGTGCTGTATGCCGTGGTCGACCCGCGGATCCGGACGGATTGATGGCCCTCTCCCCGTCACCCCGGCGAAAGCCGGGGCACAGTGGTTTGCGGGATAGAACAGCTGGATCCCGGCTTTCGCCTGGAAGACGAATGTTAGCAATCGACAGAGTATTCGGAATCATTCATGGCTAGCGGAAGCACGACTGCCGACGGTCAGACACCCGGGCCCATCCCGACCAACGTGACGGTGGTGGGGATGCGCGGTCGTCCACCTGTCACGGGTGTGCACCTGGCGGCTTCGGCGATCTTCCCGGGGGCGGGTCATCTCCTGAGGGCGGAGTGGGTGCTCGGCATGATCCTCGGCCTCACCTGGGGGCTCTGCCTTTCGACGCTCTTCCTCGCCGGAGACCGCATCCGGGCGGTCTTCACCGCCGGCCGCATTCCGGCGGACGGAGTTCTGGCCGTGGTGACGCTCGCCCTCCTTCTGGTGGGTGTCTGGGGCTGGTCCTTCTACGACCTGAAGGTCCGGGCCGCGCGCGTCCGGAAGCGGTACGGGGAGACGCAGTGGTCGATCGCCGCGCGGCAGTTCCGCCGGAACCATCTCGCGATGGCCGGACTCGTCGTGATGCTGCTCCTCTACGTCGTCACTTTCCTCACCCCGCTGATCGCTCCGTACGATCCCACGGCGCAGGGCGACATCGTCGCGACCCGCTACCTTCCCCCATCCGCGCAGCATCTGATGGGGACGGACAAGTTCGGGCGCGATATCTTCTCGCGGGTCCTGTACGGCGCACGGATCTCGCTGAGCATCGGCTTCATCGCGGTCGGCCTGGGCGTGGTGCTCGGCGGCGCGATCGGCGCGATCGCTGGCTACTTCGGCAAGTGGACGGATGCCGCGCTGATGCGCTTCACCGACATGATGCTCTCCTTCCCGCGGCTTATCCTCCTCATCGTCATCATAGCGCTCTTCGAGCCGTCGATCTGGCTGGTAGTGACGGTCCTGGGGCTGACGGGTTGGATGGGGGTCGCGCGCATCGTCCGGGGTGAGGTGCTGTCGCTTCGGGAACGGGAGTTCGTGCAGGCCGCGAAGGTCCTCGGGATGAGCGACCTCCGGATCATCATGCGGCATATCCTCCCCAATACGCTCGCGCCCGTCATCGTCTATTCGACGCTCGGCATCGGGAACACGATTCTCGTCGAGGCGTCGCTCTCCTTCCTCGGCCTAGGCGTGCAGCCGCCGACGCCGAGCTGGGGCAACATGATCAACGATGGGCGGGATGCGCTCCTGCGCGCCTGGTGGATCTCGACCTTCCCGGGTCTCGCCATCGTGGTGACCGTGACGGCCTTCAATCTGCTCGGAGACGGGCTGCGTGACGCTCTCGACCCGAGGATGAGGATGTGATGAGGGGCCTGATAGCAAAGACAGGGCAGATGACAGGGCAGGTGCTGGCAGACAGGGCGGTCGGCCGCGACGCCGCCGCGATGCGCAGGGAGACGAAAGCTGAACTCACGCGGAGACGCGGGGAGCGCGGAGAAGCTACCCGACTTGGTCCAGGTGGAGAACGCGCCGACTTTCGATGCGACGGGAATGGAATCGCCGAAGCACTCCCGCAGGGGAAGTTCCGTTATCCCTTCACCATCTCCGCGTCTCCGCGCCTCCGCGTGAGACCGTCGTTCTGCCGTACCCTCTTTCTGTCGGCCGCTTCGACGGAAGCGGAACTCACGCGGAG
>CAYRLB010000126.1:0-6610 GCA_964424945.1 uncultured Gemmatimonas sp. | reverse complement strand
CGACAGCATCCCCACTTCACAAGCGGCCACCGGAGGTGCCGCAACCAACCATCGATTCGGAATATACCCGCACCTGGGGGAACGGGCAAGTCCGCCGGCTGCTACTCCAGAAGGCCTAGAACGCCCATCTGGCGGTGGGGATCGCCGCCCCGATGGGAGAAGAAATCGCCCGGGCCGCAGCGGGTGCAGTGCCCCGAGATCGAGATCCGCCCGCCCTCGATTCCGAGCTCTCGCGCACGTCGCGCGATCGCGCCGCGGAGGTCGATCGGCGTCGGGCCTTCGGGCACGGGCCGGTCGGCGTTGACCGCGGCATGTACCTCAGGGCCGACTTCGTAGCACGAACCGCAGATGGACGGGCCCGCGTGAAGCCAGAACTTATCCGGCGTCGCGCCCTGACGCGCCATCAGTTCGACTGTTCCTTCGAGCGCTCCCGCCGCGACGCCGCGCCATCCCGCATGAACGACCCCGACCACCCTGGGCTCTTCCGCAACAAGAAAGATGGGGACGCAGTCGGCGACGGAGATGGCGAGCAGCAGGCCGGGTCGCCCTGTCACGTGCGCGTCGAGATCCTCGACGACGCAGAGGCCCGGAGGGACCGGATCATTCCAGGATCCCGCATTCGCCCCATGGATCTGGTGCGAGTGCAGGACGGAAGTCATCCCCGTGGTAGTTCGTAACTTCCGCCAGCGATCGATCGCCCGACCTGCCGGGCCGCTGCCGAACAGACCAAGATCGAAGGGGGTGCCCCCCTCTCCGCGGCCGGTCGTTCCCTGGACGAGCCAGGGAAAGCGTTCCCTCCACTCCGGATGGCGCCAGAGCGGGACCTCGCCCGCTTCCGGCTCCTCGAGTACCTGATGCACCGTTCGGCCTATCCGTCGACGGGGAAGGACGTCTCCTCCGGGGCCGGGGCCGACCTCTGTGTGGGCGCCTCCGACGTGGGCGCCTCCGACGTGGGCGTCAGGAGCGCGACGGTGCCCGATTCGAGCTGTGCGATCCGCTCCCGAAGCGCTTCGACCTCCGCCTTCAGGTCGTCGAACTCCTTCCGCGGCACCAGGTCGAGCTTCTCCCGGGCTTCTTCCACGCTGTGCTGGACCTTCTGGGCCGCCTCCTGTACGAGGGCGCGCGCCTTCTCCGTACTGAAGTCGCCCCGGTCCCTCGCTTCCTCCAGCGTCTCCTGGACTGCCTCTTTGAAGGCAACGAGAAGTCCGACGCTGTTTCGCAGCCCCTCCCGAACTCCGCCCTTTCCTTCCTCGGCCATAGAAACGTCTCCGTTGCTCAGCGTGGATCCGACTCGCGGGAATCGCTGCGTTCGATGATAGCGCCCAGTGAACGCAAGCGCTCGTCGATCCGCTCGTACCCCCGCTCGATCTGACCGATGTTGTAGATCTCGCTCTGACCCTCCGCGCCGAGCGCTGCGATGAGCAGCGCCATCCCGGCGCGAATGTCCGGGCTCTCCACAACCCCTCCGTAGAGGCGTGACGGCCCCACCACGACGACGCGGTGCGGGTCGCAGAGGATCATCCGCGCGCCCATCGCGACGAGCTTGTCGGTGAAGAACATCCGCGACTCGAACATCTTCTCATGGATCAGGATCGTTCCGTCGCACTGCGTGGCGGTGACGAGCGCGATCGACGTCAGGTCGGCGGGGAAGGCGGGCCAGGGGCCGTCGTCGATCTTGGGGACGTGGCCGCCGAGGTCCATCTTCACCTTCATCTCCTGATCGCCGGGGATGAAGACATTCTCGCCCTGGACCTCCACACGGATTCCGAGCCGATCGAATCCGATCAGGGTGGAATCGAGGAAGTGGGGTGCGGCATCCTCGATCAGGATCTCGCCGCGGGTCACCGCCGCCAGACCGATGAAGGAGCCGACCTCGATGTGGTCCGAGGTGATCCTGAAACGCCCCCCCTTCAGACGGGGCTGGCCCTCGACCTCGATCGTATTCGTTCCGACCCCTGAAATCGGCGCGCCCATCCCCTGAAGCATGACGCAGAGGTCCTGAACGTGGGGTTCGGCGGCCGCGTTCCGGAGGATCGTCGTGCCCTTGGCCAGCGAGGCCGCCATCAGCGCGTTCTCGGTAGCCGTCACGCTTGGCTCGTCGAGGAAGATATTCGCTCCGGAGAGGCCCTTCTCCGCATGCAGGCCGTACGTTTCACGTCGGAAGCCGAACTCGGCGCCGAGGCCCTTGAGCGCGAGAAAGTGGGTGTCCATCCGCCGTCTTCCGATGATGTCGCCACCGGGAGGGGGCAGCTCCATCTGACCGGTCCGAGCCAGCATGGGGCCGGCAAGGAGGATCGAGGCGCGGATGCGGGCGGCCGCGCTCGAATCGAAGCCACTCTGGCGGAGCTCTGCCGCCCGGATCCGGACGACATTTGCTTCGATCCATTCGAGCTCCGCACCGAGATCCCGCATCAGGTTCATCAGCGTCCGGACGTCGCGGATGTCCGGGACGTTTTCTAGGATGACCTCCTCATCCGTCAGGAGCGCTGCCGCCAGCATCGGGAGGGCCGCATTCTTGTTGCCTGCGGGGCGGATGGTGCCCTTAAGACGTTGACCACCCTGAACGACGAACTTGGGCACGGTAGACTGTCTCCTGTACGGGTTTCGGGGCCTTGAGGCGGATTCGCATCGTGGCGCCCTGAGCAGAACTCGAAAGGTTCGAGTCGCGCAAGGATCATGCGCACCGCGCCGGTGGCTGGCCAGGGGCTCCGACCTTGCTTGACACTCTTCCCGGGCGTCGGGTAATATCTTCAGGGAACCCTGCCGAAATCGCCCTGAACCGGTCGGAGATGGACCCGGGCACCCCCTTCTGACAACCTGTTCGCGTCGAGGAATCCCTTGCAGCTACTTATCGCGGTCATAAACGAAGAAGAGAAGCTCGACGCGATTCTTTCCGGCATGGTGGAGCTTGGCATCACGGGTGCCACGATCATCAACAGCGAAGGGATGGGGCGCGTCCTCTCGCATGACGTTCCGATCTTCGCCGGTCTCGAACTTCTCGCGCTTCGCTCCCGCCCTCGCAACCAGACGATATTCACGGTTATCCGCGAGGATGAGAAGGTGGACGGTGTGATGAAGCTTCTCCGCGAGATTCTGGGTGATCTGGACGACCCGGGCACGGGTATCGCCTTCACCATTCCGGTCAGCCGGGTCGTCGGGTTGGCGAACGAGCTGGAAGAGGAGGCGTAGCGCTCGCGGATTCGAGGCGCGGGAGCCATCCCCGCCTGTCTCCTCGCACTTCCGGAAGGGCACCCCGGCCGTGCTGCACGGGTACTGACTTTGCAGCGGAGGTGGCTGGTCTCAGGGTTTCAACTCGATGCGGAGATAACAGATGCCACGTCAGGACACAGTTGATTTTCTCGCCGCGTTCGCGGTGGGTACGGTGCTGGGTATAGGTGCGACCCTGCTCATCCAGCCCCCGGAACCGACGCGGCAGGAACGAGTCGCCCGGCGGTTGAAGCCGTACGGGAAGCAGCTCCAGCGGAGCTATCGCAAGGTGTCGAAGGGTGTACGTAACGGGGGCGAAGCCACGGCCGATCTGACCTCCGAAGTCATCGGTGCGGGACGGGAGCTTCTCAGCGAGTTCCGCTCGGAGGTGGCGGACATCCTCGACCAGGCGCGCGAGGAGCTCAAGGATCTGGTCGACGATCAGGTGAAGACCGTGCGGCGTACCACCCGAAAGACGCGGCGTCGCGTAGGACTGTAGTCTGGTGGTCGTAGCTTTTCTTCTCTGCATAGCCGCGACCATCCTGCTTCCCGAGCCCGCTTTTGCCTGGGGGCCGGGCACTCACGTATATCTCGGCTCCGCGGTGCTGCAGTCGCTCTCGCTGCTGCCGCCCGCTATCGCCGCGCTGCTTGCCGCCTACCCGCGGGACTTCCTCTACGGGTCGGTCGCGGCGGATATCTCCCTCGCCAAGAAGTATGTGCCGGAAGGTCGCCACTGCCACCATTGGCATATCGGCGAAGAGATTCTGGCGACCGCCGAAACGGATCGTCTGCGCGCGGTCGGGCTGGGCTATCTCGCCCACCTGGCGGCGGATACGATCGCTCACAACTTCTTCGTCCCCCGGCAGCTTCTCCTGACATCGTCGAGCAAAGGGCTCGGGCATTCGTACTGGGAGCACCGGATGGACCTTCAGCTCGGTGAGAGTAGCACGCGCGTCGCACGCGAGGTCGTCATGAACCACGACCACTCCGCGGCAGATGCTCTCTTCGACCGGGTGCTCTCCTCCACGCTCTTCTCCTTCCAGACGAACCGCCGGATCTTCCGGGGGATGATCCGCTTTCAGGACAATGAGCGGTGGCAGTCGGTGTTCGGGGCGATGCTGCAGAATTCGAGGTGGGAGCTCTCCCACCCGACCGTGACGTCCTACGTGGAGATTTCCTTCGATTACCTGGTCGACTATCTGTGCAGACGCGGCGATTCGATTGCGGCGGAGCTCGACCCGATCGGCGAAACGAATCTGGGTATGTCGAAGCGGATCCGACGGATGGCGCTCAAGGAGGGCAAGGTCTCACAGACGGGAATTCTCGCAGAGATGGCGGACAACTTCTTTCCGCTGCCTGAAGTGCCCTATGCGCATCTCCGACGGATCCGTGAGGCGAGCTGAAGGCACCCTCCGGCGTGGGGGGTTGGCGCGCGCATGAGGACCGGGGCGCCGCCGATGATGGTGGAGAGCCCCGCTCCCGGGATCTACGCGACCTGGCCTGATGGCTCGCTGCCCCCTGCTACCCGCCACGACCGCCGTTTCATCGCCGCCGACGCCGTCAGACAGATCACCTCCACCGGATGAGATGGAGGTAATCCTGTCATTCAGAGCTTCTTCCGTAGCAGCTCTGCCACCTCCTTCGGGTTCGCCTTCCCCCCTGACGCCTTCATCACCTGCCCGACCAGGAAGCCCATGAGCTTCGCCTCGCCCCCCTTGAAGCGGCCGACTTCGTCCGGGTGGTTCTCGATCGCCTGATCGACCCAACCTTCCAGCGCCGCGCTGTCATTCACCTGGCCAAGCCCTTCCTCCTCGACGATCGCAGTCGCCGACCGCCCTGACGTGAGCATGGAAGCGAACACCTGGCGCGCGATAGGCCTGGAGATCTTCCCGTCCCGCAGCAGGCCGAGCAGCTCGCCGAGTGCCTTCGGTCGGATAGCGAAGTCGAGAAGGGTCGTTCGGGTCTGGTTCACTGCCGCGAGGACCTCGCCCATCACCCAGCTTGCCGCATCGGATGGCTGCGTCCCTGCAGCAACGACTTCTTCGAAATAGTCGGCGATCTCGCGGGATGCGGTGAGCTGGGAAGCGTGCTCCTCGCTGAGTGAGAAGCTCTCGCGGAAACGCCCCATGCGCGTCCAGGGCATTTCGGGAATCTCCGCCCTGATGGAGTCGAGCCACTCGCCGGGGATGTCCACCGGGGGAAGATCGGGGTCCGGGAAGTAGCGGTAGTCGTGGCTCTCTTCCTTGCTGCGCATCGGCCGCGCCTCATTGCGGCCGGCGTCCCAGAGGAGCGTCTCGTGGACGATGGGCTCTCCGGCGGCCATTCTCTCGCGCTGCCGTGCGATTTCATATACCAGGGCGCGCTCGACGTTGCTGAAGGAGTTCATGTTCTTGACCTCCGTCTTCGTGCCGAGCGGGTCGCCGGGGCGGCGGATGGAGACATTCGCGTCGACCCGCAGGCTCCCCTCCTCCATGTTGCAGTCGCTCACGTCGAGATAAAGGAGTGCCTGCTTCAGCCGAACCAGGAAGTCACGCGCCTCGGCGGGAGAGCTGACATCAGGCTCGGTGACGATTTCGACCAGCGGGACCCCGGCACGATTGAGGTCGACCGCCGTCGCACCCGGCAGCCGGTCGTGGAGCGACTTCCCCGCATCCTCCTCCAGGTGGATCCGGCGGATGCGGATCCGGCGCGATTCGGCTCCATTCTCGCCCGGAACGTCGAGATAGCCGTCCGTGGCGAAGGGCTCGTCGAACTGGGAGATCTGGTAGCCCTTCGGGAGATCCGGATAGAAGTAGTTCTTCCGCGCGAAGATCGAGTGCTGATGGACCGTACAGTGCAGTCCCAGCGCCGCCCGCACCCCGAGCGCGACAGCTTCCCGGTTGAGCACTGGCAGTGCACCGGGCAGCCCCAGGCAGACCGGACAGACGTGTTCGTTGGGATCGGCCCCGAACTCGTTGTCATTGCCGCAGAAGAGCTTCGTACGCGTCTTGAGCTGGACGTGGATCTCCAGGCCGATGACCGGCTCGAACTCGGATCCCGTTGGCGTAGCTTCCCGATTCATAGTCTCTAGCGTGCGCATCAAACGCCGGATTCCGGCAAGTCCCCGAACTCCTGCTCCAGCGCCCGGGCGATTCTGACGATAGTAGGCTCTCCCCAGGGGCGCCCGATGAGCTGTGCACCCACCGGAAGGCCTCCTACACGTGCGACCGGGACGGAGAGCGCCGGCACCCCGGCGAGATTCGCGGTAACCGTAAACACATCCGACAGGTACATCTCGTACGGATCGTCTGTCCGCTCACCGATGCGGAAAGCCGGCGTGGGGGTCGTCGGGGTCAGCAGAGCATCGACGCCGGAATCGAAGACGTTGCGGAAGTCTTCGGCGATCAGGCTGCGGATACGCTGC
>CAYRLB010000125.1:0-6777 GCA_964424945.1 uncultured Gemmatimonas sp. | reverse complement strand
GCGGTGACAAAGAGGCTGCGGAACGCCTCGTAACCGCGAATCTGCGATTCGTGATCTCTTATGTTAAGAAGTACCAGGGCCGCGGCCTTGGCCTCGCCGAGCTGGTGTGCATCGGGAACGAGGGGCTCCTGAAGGCGGTAAAGAAGTTCGATCCCGAGAAGGGCGTCAAATTCATCTCCTATGCAGTATGGTGGATCCGCCAGACGGTTCTCCAGGCACTGGCCGAACAGACGCGTTCCGTTCGCATCCCGCTGAACCAGAACTCCAATCTCGTTCGACTTTCCCGCACGGAAACGGCGCTGACCCAGACGCTCGGGCGCTCCCCCACCGATCAGGAAATCGCGCAGGAGATGGCAGAGCCGATCGATACGATCCGCGCACTGCGCCGCGTCGCCGCCAGCGAACTATCTCTCGATGCGCCGCTCGACCGCGGTGACCGCGACTCCTCGTCCTTCGGTGAGCGCTTCGCAGGCGCCGAAGCAGAAGAGATCGAGGAAGAGGTCGAATCGCAGGCGCGCCGCGAATTCCTCGAGCGGATGTTCGAGAAGTACCTCACCGAGCGGGAGCGGAAAATCCTCTACCTCTACTACGGGCTCGACGAGGGCGAGGAGCGCACGCTCGAAGAGATCGGTATGCTTCTCGGCGTTACGCGCGAACGCATCCGCCAGATCCGGAACCGCGCTTTCGAAAAGCTGCGCGAAAGTCCGGACGGAGCCGCTCTCGAAGGCTTCTGGGCAGTCCAGTAGCCTTTTCAAGCTCGGCAGGCCACGATGGAAAGGGCGGCACCCAACCAAGGGGAGCCGCCCTTCCTTTTGTACTCTCTGATCCGAACCCCCACAGCCGGGTCCCCCTCTTCAAGCACTTCGACCACTCGCCGGTCCTCAGGCAGACATCCGCAGCATCGAAGGGGTCAGCTGCCGGCTCTCTGCGCCATCACCGGCAGGGTGTCCCATCACCGGCAGGGTGTCCCATCATCGGCAGGGTGCGTCGCGCGGAGGGACGGGCTTGTCGATCCGCAGCGGCGACGGTCGGTCCGCGATCTCGAACGCAAGGCCGGAGACGAACTCGCTCACCCGCCGCATCTTCTCGAAGTCCAGCTTCTCAACCTCGTCGGACGGGGCGTGGTAATCCTCGTGCAGCCCCGTCGTCAGGAAGACGATCGGGATACCGTAACGCGCATAGCTGTAGTGATCCGAGCGGCAGTAGATCATCTCCGGATGGCCCTCGGGGTCATACGAGTAGTCGAGGACGAAGGGCCGTGGGAGCCCCCGGTTGACCTCTTCCACGATCGTCCCGAGGTCCGATGACAGCCGCGTCGCGCCCACCACAAAGATCGAATCCGGATGATTCCGCCCCACCATGTCGAGATTGATGTGCGCGGCGATCGCACTTCTTGAGACGGTGGGAAAGTCGGTGAAATATTCCGAACCGAGCAGCCCCGCTTCCTCCGCCGCATGCCAGACGAACATCAGGGATCGGGCAGGCCGCTGCCCGGTCGGCAGGGCGGCGAAACCCTCGGCGATCTCCAGGAGCGCGGCGGTACCGGAGGCGTTGTCGTCGGCACCATTGTAGATGGAGTCACCGTCGACGGGAGTCCCCACACCGACATGATCGTAATGCCCGCCGAGCGCGACGAACTCGGCGGAGCGCTCCGGATCCTGTCCAGGGAGGATCCCCGCGACATTCCACGCTTCCACGGCATCGATCTGCTCAGAGAGCGAATAGCGAAGCGTTCCCAGATCCGTCATGGGCTCCCGACCCAACGGCCCGCCGATGAGACGCTCAGCACCCTCTTCCGAAATCAGAAAGAAGGGGGGCGCCTCCGCCTCGATGGGTTCAGGGGCGATGAGCGTCACCCGGCCCTTGTGGGCGATCTCGCTGGCATAATCCCACAACTCTGCCTCCGACTCCTCCGCCACCAGAAGCACTGCCGCAGCCGAACTTCCCGGCCCGAACAGCGCCGCCAGGGCCGTCCGAGGCGCCGCGGTTGTCGGATCCACACCGTCGGGTACTGCGACCCGCAGCACAACGACCGCGCCTCTGAGTTGCGACGCAGTCAACTCACGCCCTTGCAGGTTCGGATCTACGAGATGTCCGGCGAAGATAATCGGCCCTTCGCCGCCGGAGAGGGACGACTCCGGAAGCCCGGCGAGGCCCGAGATCGGGAGGATCTGATCGAGGCCGATGGAAAAGGAGGATCCTTCCCGACTGACTTCGATTGAGAGGCTGGTGCTGCTTCTCTGCAGAGGAACGCTTTGAAAATACCCCCCGGCATCCCCTGCCGGGCGGAAGCCGAGCCGCTGCAACTCACCGGCGATGTAGTTCGCGGCGGTTCGTGCCCCTGGCTGACCGGTCTCGCGCCCCCGGAGTGAATCGTCTGCCAGAATACCCGCCCTGCGCCTGAGATCGGTTTCGCTCAGGTCGGCGCCGGTCGCCCCGGGGATGGCGGTCAGGCCACCGACCGAGTGCGGCGCACAACCAACCAGAGCAAGGAAACCGGCGACGAAGAGGGATTTGCGGATCCCTGTCATTTTGATAGCGGCATGGTCAGCAGAACCGGACGACTCGTTCGAGCCGCCTGCCGACGGCCCGCCCGGATGGACGAATCAAACTATGGCGAAGCGTCCTCCGGTGCGAGACTCAAATTCAGCTCTCCAGTCACAGAGGAAAGTGAATGAGTATCGACGATCCGCCCGCCGACCCGGATCTCAACCGTCCTGACGCCATCTCCAGGAAGCTCCACCACATAGCTTGCCGTCGAGCCGACCTCGTTCCCTACCCGCAGACCGGAAGGCATGATCAGCAGGGTCTCCCCTGCCCCGCCGACGACTTCGGCCGACGCCTCTCCGGCTGCAATCCGCCTCAGTGTGAGCGAGCCCTCATCCTGGGGTTGCGCGACATCGATCCGGAAGAGAGGCCCGGCCGCAGTGAATCGGACCGACACGGCGGATCGACCGGGCGCCGGCGGCTCCAGGTGAGCAACCTCCGAGGTGCGATCCGGCGTGCCGGCAAGCTCACGAAGCCCATCGAGGAGCCAGGCACGTAGCGGTTCGACGGTGAGCCCGGCGAGCAGAAGGACCCCGATACCGGCAGCGATGAGACGACGCCGCCGCCCACCTCCCGCGCCCGCATACCGTCCATCCTTTCGGGGACCTTGTCGTGACGCGGCGTGCGCTCCTGCCTTCGCCGCCCGAATCCTCTCCAGCGCCCGGGCACGGGTAAGGTCGTCGAGCGGAGGGGGATCCAGCAGGGGGAGGCTAGCGCTGAACCACGCTGACGAAGCACCCATTGCACTCGCCCGCTGCCGACAGCTTTCGCACGCCTGGAGGTGCGCCTCTGCCCCCCTCAGCTCGTCCGGAGTTCCTTCCTCGTCCATTATCCGGACGATGTCATCGTCCTCGAGATGCTCCCTTTCCGCGGGCTGCATGCTCATTCGGTCACGTCTGGTGTGAGCATAAGCTCAGCCGAAAGTTTCTTGAGTGCTCGTGCGATCATCCTGCCGACAGATTTGGTCGTGGTCCCGACTGCATTGGCGATTTCTTCATGGGAGAACCCCTCCTCGCGCATCAGAAGCACCGTGCGGTCTCTCTCGCTCAGAGTGTCCAGCGCCGCGCGCACCCGTTTGCGACGTTCTTCCGTTTCAAGCGAGAGATCGGCGTCCGGGGGTGGGTCGCCGTGCGGGACTCTGTGCGATTTCTCCTGGAGAAGCTCCATCCTGCGACGGCTCACGCGGGCGTTATCGCGCACGAGGTTCGTCGCGACACGGTAGAGCCAGGCGCGGATCCCCTTGTCGCCCGGGTTCTTCTCCACCAGCCGGACAAAGCTTTCCTGCGCGACATCCGCAGCGAGATCCGAGTCTCCCGTTAAACGAACGAGGTAGCGGAAAAGCCCCTCATAGTTGTCGGCAAAGAGCTTCTCGATGTCGAGCATATCAGAAGCCGATGCGGACGCCTATCAGCGGAAGACGGGGCAACCCATTTTCATAGGCATCCGTAAGGCCGGAGCGGCCCTGGCACGTTTCATCGAAGCTGGCCATGGCGTAGAGCCCCTCTGCCCCGGGACACTTCCAGCTGCCGGCGTACGTCACGGCGTTTGCCCGGTCGAGGATATTTCGCATCTGAAGGTAGGCAGTGGCCCGCACCCGCCCGAAGGACCGGTCGTATTCGGCGACGAGATCGAGACTTCCATAGGAGGGAGTCCGCTCGCCGTTCGGATTGCCGAGGATCGGACTTCCATTCGTAGAGGCGTTCACGATGTTCCCCGGTGACGCGCCCTCCCTGCCATCCCCGAGGAGGAGGCGTGTGAAGGGAACCCCCGAGCCGTAGCTGAAGGCGCCGCCGAGTCGAACGGAGCGCGTCGCCTGGTAGAGCATCGAGGCGTCGATGCTGTTCCGGATATCCGCGGAGGAGGGGAAGCGCAGCACCGGATCTTCTGCAAGACGTGGCTGCAGCGTCATCATCGAGCGGCCCCGGGCGACGCCCACGCTCCCGGTCCACCGATCGGAGGTCCGCCGCAGCGTCAGCTCGATACCGGTCGCGCTGTTCGTCGCTTCGGCGTCGGGCACACGGCCGAGGGTGACGGGGCCCGGGAAGGGGTTCGGGATCTTCACACCCGTGCTGTAGCGGAAGTAGCCATTCCCCAGGAATGACCAGCCATCTCCCCACTTCCCTTCGACGCCCGCCGAGACCAGATCCGACGCAAGCACGGGGAAGTGAGGAGACGCACCCGCCAGGACCCAGGTCGCGCTGAGGTGAAGCTGCGGTCCGACCGGCCCGCCCGCAGGCGAAACGTCCTGGGTATACTGGTAGCTGCGCGACCATCCCGCGGAGAATGCCACGGCGTCGGTCGGCTCAGCCCGCAACGCCAGCCTGGGCGCCGTACGCAATCGCCCTCCGTTGAAGAGGGAATCGCCCATCTCGAACCGAAGGCCGGTTATCGCCGACACATTCCCTCCCAGATCCCAGCGGCGCTCACCCCAGAGCACCCCGTGGGTAAGCGAGCTTCCGAATCGGAAGGGGCTCGAGGTCGGGGTGTGCTGCGTGACGAGCGAGACGTACGGCGAGAAGGGCCCATCGTAGCGAACGGAGTCCTGCACGATGCCGAAGCCGACCGTCCAGGCGCCCGCCCCGGCCGCCCGGGCAGGCTCGATTTCGACCAGGAGCGACCGATGACGAATGCCATTCTGAAGCGCAGGAAGCGTGGGCGCATCTGCCAGCCGGACCTCGCGCTCGACGATCGACGTGGCGAAATCGGTACCGCCGCCGGTGATCCGCGCGGTAAAAGGTCCGGCGGGGCCCGAAGCGGTCAGCCGCATGGCCCGGTTCCCCCAGTGGCCCCGATTGCCTTCCAGGAATCCAGGTATGTCGCCGCGAAGATGGTCGTACTCGAAAAGCGCGCTCGTCTCCAGACTCCATCCTCGCCCCACCTCGAGCTGAGCACGGCCGGTCAGGTCGCTGAAGTCATAAGGGATGTGGAGATCACCGACGCCGACGACGCCCTCCGCCATCGCGGCGAAAACGTCGACATAGCTCCGGCGCCCCGCCAGCATCCAGGTGAGGCCACCCCCCGGAGTGGCGCCGTCCGCGGTGAGGCGGGCGCTTGCGAATGAGACCTCTGACTTGCCCCGAACACCATCGCCACTCCCCCCGGTACGCGACCGCAGATCGAGAACCCCTGCGGCCCCCTCACCCCACCGCGCGGATCGATAGCCTGGATGGAAGCTCACCGCGCCGATCGCATCCGGATTCACAGCGGCGAAAAGCCACCCCGCGTGCGTCGGATTGTAGAGGGGCATGCCGTCGAAGAAGACACGCGTCTGGCCCCAGGCCGCGCCACGGGTCCACATCGTGGCGGTGTAATCGTCACGGGTCCCGACACCCGGTACGCGTTGCAGCGCGCGGAACACATCTGTTTCTGCGAGGGTGACGGCGGCGATGACGTCGCTATGCGTCAGATCGCGGGCGTCCCCGACGAGATAGGTGTCCTGCCGATACTGATCCCACGACTCATTTGCGGCGATCTCGACGGGCCGGGTCGCACCATACGGGTCCGGGACATTTACATGGGCTTCGACCGGCGCGAGCGTGATCGGAGCCAACTCTAGCGCGACCGATATATCGAAGTGCTGGACCTCACGGACGTCCACCTCGATCGAAGTGCTGAGGAACCCCAACCTGGAAACAGTGATCCGGTACTCGCCCCTTTCCAGCGACCGGAACAGATATGATCCATTCCGGTTCGTCAGCAGTGTCCGCAAAGGAAGGCCGCTGCCGGTGCCCTCAACACGTTCGATGGCGACTTCCGCTCCCGGCAGTGGGGCGAGTGCGATGTCGAGGACCCGCCCGGTGATCTGCACGGTCGGCGCGGAAGGACCGGCGGAAGTCTGAGCGAAGGACGCCCCGACGCTCGCGATCTGTATCGCCAGAAGCAGGTATATCGGCAATCGAACACGTTGACTGGCCGGACTTCGCAGGAGCCGCATGGCAGGCCTCATCATCAAACGATCACGCGGGGCGGCTTCTGACAGCAGGCCATCATCGGCCGTTCGTCCACGCATCCGTGCGCGATACGCCAGTGGCGAAAAGGAGGGGTAACACGTTGTCCTGAAAGAATCTCTGGCCAGGCGACCAGCCCATTCAAGTTATCCCGAACGGGGAAAGCCTACAAGCCGTCGGCGCCAGCAATACCCGATCCCCGGTGGCGCAATCACGCTGGTCCCGGGTCCGGATGGCGAAGCTCGATATGGATGCGAACCCCGCGACCGCGGGAAGGTTTCAG
>CAYRLB010000124.1:0-6840 GCA_964424945.1 uncultured Gemmatimonas sp. | reverse complement strand
AACGTCTGACTAAGTCGACAACATGGAAGATAATCGCGCCGTACCTGCCCGGAATCCCCTCTCCCACACCCCTCGAACCCCAGCCCGCCACGATATTCCATATCATAGCGACGAAGCAGCCGAAATCCAACGTTCCCGTCACATAGGCTGCTCATAGGCGGGATAACAGCATACTCTTGAGAGTTAGACTGCACCCCGCCACCCACCGTCCGCCACGGCCACCCGCCCATGAAGCTCCTCGACCGCGTCCGCGCTGCCGCCCGCATGCGACACCTCAGCCCACGAACAGAGAAGGCCTACGTAGCCTGGATCCGCCGCTTCATCCTGTTCCACGAAAAACGACACCCAAGCCAGATGGGCGCCAGTGAGGTATCCGCCTTCCTCTCCCACCTCGCCACCGGAAGGAAGGTTGCAGCATCCACCCAGAATCAGGCACTCGCAGCAATCATCTTCCTCTACCGCTGGGTCCTCAGAATCGACATCGGTCCACCTGAAGCCTTCATCAGGGCACGACGCCCGCCCCGACTGCCGCTGGTCCTGACTGCTACGGAAGCGGCGGCGCTGCTGGCGGAACTGAACGGTGCACCCCGGCTGGTGGCCAGTCTGCTCTATGGTTCGGGATTACGACTAATGGAGGCGCTTCGCCTTCGGGTGAAGGATATCGACTTCGAACAACGATTGATCACGGTCCGCCACGGGAAGGGCGGCAAGGACCGTGTTACAATGCTTCCCGACCGCATCGCCCCGGAGCTGCTTCTCCAACTCGAGGCAACCCGGCGGCTGCACGATCGCGATCTTCGCGACGGTTACGGCGATACAGATATGCCCTTCGCGTTGGCAAAGAAATATCCATCAGCGGCGCGGTCCTGGAACTGGCAGTACGTCTTTCCTGCCAGGCGACGGACGGTGAGTAACGCCGACGGATCGGTACGCCGCTATCACCTGCACCCGACTGCCATACAGCGCGCGGTGACAAAGGCCGTGAAGATGGCGGATATTCCGAAGCCGGCCGGTTGCCACACCCTGCGACATTCGTTCGCGACCCACCTGCTCGAGGCGGGATACGACATCCGGACGGTGCAGGAACTGCTCGGCCATCGGGACATTCGGACAACCATGGTCTATACGCACGTGCTGAATCGGGGGAGCGCCGGAGTAAGAAGTCCTCTCGATCAACATCCGCAGGCCCCGCCCGCGGTGGCGCACCGCGAACCATCTGCTACAGGAACCCAACCACTCTGACACCCCTCCTCAGCGAGCGACACACAGAAACGCGTGACCCATCCGCCTTCCCGGCCGGTGTTACCGTCAGACCCCGTGCTCGCCCCCTCACCCGCCCATCCGCCGCCCGGCGATCGTCGCGCGCTGCAACGCCTCCTCGATCGCGGGGTTCCCCGCCCGCCGCGGCGCCGCCGGATCAGGCCGCGGAGCATTCGGGCTCAACCGCGCGAAGTACAGCCACGCCTCGATCCCATCGCTGAGATTGATCGCGGCATGCACAGTCTGACCATTCGGCGGCGCGATGAACCCCGCATCCCGCGGCCAGGGTCGGATCTCGCTGCCGAGTTGCATCAGCGCTTCGCCGTCGGTCATCTTGATCCAGACCTCCTCCTGCTCCGGCGTGTGCGCGTGCGGCCCGGCAATCGACATCGGACCCATATAGACGATGTAGACACGGTCGGCCCAGTGAAGCCCGTCCTGCGGATCGGCGCCGGAGAAGACGTACTTCGCCATATTCGACCAGTGAACATTCCGCTCGGTCAGCGCTAGCTGGTCGATGTCGCGCACCAGAATCCCGTCGCGCGGCGTCACCTCGGGCTCGAGCTCCCGCGAGAGCATCAGCATCTTCAAAGGCGCCGAGCCGCTGTTCGTCAGACGATGCGCCTGGTTCGGCGGTACGAGGAAGGCGATCCCCGGCTTGAGATCCCACTCGGAAGTCCCGTCATCGAGCCGCCCCTGCCCTTCCTGGACGATGAAGATCAACTGCTCGGGAAGGCGGCTGACGGGCGTCGAATTGAACCCTGGAAGCGTCGCGACCACGATCTCCCGATTGTACCGGAGGACGGCGCCCGGCTCTCCCGGCTGCAACGGATCGCCCGACCGCAGGATCGAACGGGTGAACATCACATCGTGGCTGACCCTGGAAGGCGCGCGGTTCGCATCTCCAATGAACCGGTCGATGGAGATGCCGACGCGATCATTCGCAGGAGGCTCGGTCGGCCGTGGCGGCGCCGCCGCGGCTCCAGGAGTCTGAGCGACGAGCGGGGCCGTCGCGCTGCAGGCCAGCAGCAGCGTTGCGAGGGTGCGTGTGACGATACGATTCATGGGGAATAGTAGCGAGAGGAAGTGCGCCGACGGGCGTCGGAGGCGGAGATTGGAATGTCTTCGTGCGCACTGGCGGGCGCGCCACGGGATCAGGCGGTCGAACCAGGGAACCGGCGACGTACAGGAGGGGTCCGGATCGAAGGCTAGACGCCGACGCCGGCAGAGTCAATGAAGAAGGACCGCCTGCAGCAGAAGTCTGTTCTGTACAATGATCGGCTTCGGACGCCGCGAGCATCGCTCCTCATAGCCGCTAGCCGGCAACCATGAACCGGCAGCCGGTAACCGCGCCCGATGGGCCCTCGCCGTCCGTGACCTTCTCAGCTCATCTCACTTGTCGAATCAGGCTTTATCTCGCATACTGCGAGCTGTCGTCGGGCCCGCAGTCCCGAACCTGGGTGCTTCGGCTTTCTCAGGGGCGTGGTCAGTGCGACTGGCGGACGTGGAGGGGTGGAGTGGAAGCTCCGCCCGGACCGCGTCCGACCCATCGGCCTTCGGTCTTTCCGGGCTCGTTTCTCCGCTCTTCCGGCAATCGGGCCTTCCTGTCGATCCCAACCTGTTCGCAAACCATGATGATGAAGCAACGTCATTCCCTGCTCGGCCTGGCCCTGCTTGCCGTCACAGCAGCTGGCTGCGGTGGCGACGCCGGAGGCGACGACGACCCGATCCGCATCGGCGTCCTGTACGCGACCTCGGGCGCCGGTACGACATCGGGCGTACCCGCCCTGCTAGGTCACGATATGATGGTCGAGAGAATCAACGCCGAGGGCGGCCTGCTCGGACGCCAGGTCGTCTCGATCCACCGTGACACGAAGGTCGATCCGGCGGAAGCGGGTCGGCTCGCGCGCGAGCTCATCACCCGGAACAACGTAGACTTCCTCATCGGTGGCCTCTCCTCCTCCGAAGGCCAGGCGATCTCGGAGGTCGCGCGGCAGGAAGGCGTCATCTACATCTCCTCGATTCCCAAGACGACGGAGATCACGAATCCGGACAACCTCCATCCGCACGTCTTCCTGACGGCGGCGAACACGAACACCGAGGGCCGGGGTGGCGCGCGCATCGTCTCGCGTCTGAACCAGGACCGCATCTGCACGATCCTGTACGACTACTCGTACGGCCGGAGCCTCGATGCGCCCTTCAAGGATGAGCTCGCGAAGGTGCGCCCGTCCGCGCAGATCGTCCATCAGGCGTGGCCGCCGCTGGAGACGTCGGACTATACGACCTACATCACGAACCTGCTGAACGCCGGTTGCGAGGTCGTCTTCGGGAACATCTGGAGCGCCAACTTCCCGACCTTCGCGAAGCAGGCGGCGCCCTTCGGCTTCTTCGACCGGGTTCAGTTCGTCGCCGCCGGCGAGGTGGGCACGCCGGAGATCTCGGAGCAGCTCGCTGGCGAAATGCCGCAGGGCATCTGGGCCAACTCGTACGAGGCATTCTACTCGTCGAACAGCCCCGAGCACGCGGGGTATGTCGAGGCGCTTCGCGAGGCGACGGGCAAGGAGTATACGGCGTCCTTCCCGATCAGCGGCTACATCGGCATGCAGTTCCTCGCCGAAGCCATCCGTGAGGCTGGCACGACGGATACGGACGCTGTGATCGCGGCGCTCGAGGGGCTCACGGTGATGACGCCCGTCGGCGAGCTCACCATGCGCGCGAGCGACCATACGGCGAACCGCGGCCAGTTCTGGGGGCAGATGAACCCCTCCGACGACCCGAACTACCCCTATCTCATCATGAATCCGGTGGAGTACATGCCCGCCGATGATATCATGGATTGAACGGGGCAGGCTGAAGAACGTACACTGGCAGAGGGAATGAATCAGATCAGGGTAATGCGCAACACGCGAGTGCTGGTCGAGCGGGCGATCGAAGGCCTGTCGCCCGAGCAGCTGCTCGCCATCCCCGCGGGTTCGCGAAACAACATTCTGTGGAACCTGGGTCACCTCGTGGTGACCCAGCAGGTGCTGCAGTATCGGCTTTCAGGGTTGCCGATGCTCGTGCCGGACGCGCTGGTCGCGCAGTGCGGGGCGGGCACGAGTCCGGCCGAGTGGGAGACGCCCCCCGACCTCGAGGAGATTCGAGGCTACCTGCATAGTCTTCCCGACCGTTTCGAGGAGGATCTTGCGGCAGGGAAGTTCGCCGGGTTCAAGGGCTTCACCACGAAGTCGACAGGGTTCGAGATGGCAACGATCGAGGCGGTAACGGACTTCATCGTCTTCCACGATGGTCTCCACCTCGGCGTCATCCAGGCGTACCGAAGGCAGCTTCAGGGCTGACACTCCCTTCAACAGAAAGAGATCCCCGGCATCCTTTCCACTGGATGCCGGGGATCTCTTTCTTGCCGCCACATCTATGGTCGGGGTTTGGCCGCCCCGACCGATCGTGGAAAGGAGGGGGACTAGTTGAGCCAGAAGCTGAAGTAGACGTACACGCCGATCACCATCGCCAGTACCACCCCGCTCGCCAGGACGTCGACCATCCCCCAGGAGGCGCGGTTCTCCGCGAGCTGCGCCGCCGACCTCGATCCATAGGTGAGGCCCGCAATCTCCATTTCGCTCTGGCGCGGTGCCGTGAACGACACGCCGACAACCACCGCGATGCTGATCAGGAAGAGCCACCCTGACGCATAGAGGAAGTTGTACGAGCCGATCGCGTGGAGCAGCCCGGAACTCCCAAAGGCGCCGGACCCATCCATCGCCTGAATCAGCAGCTTACCGATCCCCAGCAGGAAGCCGATCATCAGGCCGGCAAAAGCGCCACGCGCGTTGATCCGCGTGAAGAAGAGGCCGAGCAGGAAGGTCGCTGCGATGGGCGGCGCCAGATAACCCTGTACACTCTGGAGATACTGATACAGCCCGCCCTGCGACACCAGCCGCATCACCGGAATCCAGATGATACCGAGAACCACCACGATCGAGGTCGCGATACGGCCTACCCGAACCAGTTCACGCTGTGACCGGCCCGGCCGGATCTTGTCGTAGATGTCAACGGTGAAGAGAGTCGCACACGAATTGAAAAGTGATGCGAGTGAGCTCATCAGTGCCGAAAGAAGTCCCGCCACCACGATCCCACGCATGCCGGCCGGCAGCAGGGACGCCACCATCGTCGGGAAGACCATGTCCCCATTCACATCACCATTCGGGCCTGCGGGAATGGCGATGACACCGCGCGTGTGCAGCGCATACCCGATGAGGCCCGGAACGAGGAAGACGAAGACGGGAAGGACCTTCAGAAAGCCGCCGAAGATGGCGCCCCGCCGTGCCTCCGTCAGATTCCGTGCGGCAAGCGTCCGCTGGACGATGTACTGATCGGTACACCAGTACCAGATGCCAATGATCGGCGAAGCGATCATCACTCCGAGCCAGGGAAACTCGGGATCCGAGAGGGGCCGCCAGAGCGCAAACCGCCCCGGATCCTCCGACAACACCGACTGAAGCTCACCCCACCCGCCGAGCTGCTGCAAGCCAAAGACGGTGATGAACACCGACCCTCCCAGCAGAAGCGCAGTCTGCGCGACCTCCGTGTAGACGACCGCCCGCAACCCGCCCACGACCGTATAGATGCCCGTCAGCACGACCGTCGTCAGAGCGCCTACCCAGAAGGCATTCTCCGGTGAGCCGAAGGTATCGGGAAGCACCGTCATGAAGACGACCGCCCCGGCATACACCGTCACGGAGACCTTCGTGATGACGTAGGCGACGAGGGAGACGATCGAGAGGGTCCAGCGCGAGCGCGAGTCGAAGCGGCGCTCGAGGAACTCGGGCATCGTGAAGACGCCCGACCGGTAGTAGAAGGGCACGAAGACCCACGCCAGAAGCAGCATGATCCACGCGTGCAACTCCCAGTGCGCCATCGCCATACCGCTCGTCGCCCCATTCCCGGCAAGCCCGACGATGTGCTCGGAACCGATGTTCGACGCCAGAAGCGAACAGCCTACGACGAACCAGGGAAGATTGCGGCCCGCGAGGAAGTAGTCTTCCGTCGTCTGCGTTCGACGGGAAGACCACGCCGCGATACCGGCGAGTACGATGAAGTAGGCGACAACGATCAGCCAGTCGATTGACGTCATGGGTCGCTGGTGCTGGTGGGAGATGCGTGAGCGGAAAGGGCGGCGACGAGCTGGAGGGATGCTGTTCGTCGTCGCTTGGTCGCTGGCGAAGCTACAACTGTGGCAGGACGCTACTGTAAGCCGCGCTCGCCGTCAATGCAGGCGGGCAGATGGAGGCGACAGAAAGAGCGATCGCCTACTAACCAGGCAGGGTCTGCCCTGCCCGATCATCTTCGGACGATGCGCTACCCTCCCGCGATGGCGCCCACGACCGAAAACACCTCTCTGCCGCTCGCCACGCCGTCGGGGAGCGGAGCGCTGCTGTCCGCGAAGGAAAGATCCGCCCCCTCGGCGAAGTACCGGATGAACGCGCGGCGCCGTCCCGTGCCCTGGTCCCGTATCGTCCCGCGCAGCATCGGGTAGCGCACCTCGACGGCGTCGAGGAGGGTGGCGATGCTGGCACTGTCCTC
>CAYRLB010000123.1:0-7021 GCA_964424945.1 uncultured Gemmatimonas sp. | reverse complement strand
GACGCCGATGCCGTCGCGAAAGCGATCGAGATCGTCGACGACTCGATGTTCCATCGCGAAGCCCATCGCCGCCTCTTTCGGGCGATGGTCAGGCTGTGGGAACAGGGCGAAGTTGTCGATGCAGTCACCCTCTCGGAACAACTCAAGTCGAGCGGGGACTTTGAACATGTGGGCGGGGCCCCCTACCTCGCCCAGCTGCTCGACGCGGTGCCCACGGCCGCGAACATCGAGTACCATGCGCGGATCGTCCGGGAGAAGGCGCTTCTCCGTCGGCTGATCGAGGCCGCGACCTCCATCATCCAGACGACGTACGAGGGGGGGCAGGACGTCGAACATCTGCTCGACGAGGCCGAGCAGAAGATCTTCCAGATCGCGCAGACGCACGACCGCAAGGGCTTCGTCTGGATCAAGGAACTGCTCTGGCCGGCGATGGAGCAGATCGAGATGCTCTCGCAGAACGACTCCCCGATTACGGGCGTTCCGACGGGCTTCCAGGACCTCGACACGATGACGGCCGGCTTCCAGAAGGGTGACCTCATCATCGTTGCGGCCCGTCCCTCGATGGGGAAGACGGCCTTCACCCTCAACATCGCGCAGCACGCAGCGATCAGCGCGCACAGGTCCGTCGCCTTCTTCTCGCTTGAGATGAGCAAGGAGTCGCTCGTCCAGCGAATGCTGACCTCCGAGGCGCGGGTCGACGCATCGCGGGTCCGGACGGGTCGCCTGCGGGACGACGACTATCCGAGGCTTGCTCAGGCCGCCGGGCTGCTGAACACCGCGCCGATCTATGTCGATGATACGCCCGCCATCTCCATCCTCGAGATGCGCGCGAAGGCGCGGCGGCTGAAGGCGGATCGACCGGATCTCGCGCTCGTCATCGTCGACTATCTTCAGTTGATGCAGGGGAATGGCCGAACGGAGAACCGACAGCAGGAGGTATCGGAGGTGTCGCGAGGGCTCAAGTCACTCGCGAAGGAGCTCGATACACCTGTCGTCGCGCTCTCACAGCTTTCCCGAGCCGTCGAGTCGCGGCCGGACAAGCGACCGATGATGTCCGACCTCCGCGAATCGGGCGCACTCGAACAGGACGCCGACCTCATCATGTTCCTCTATCGCCCCGAGTACTACCATGGGCCCACCGACAAGGACGGGAACAGTCTGGAGGGGCGGGCGGAGCTGATTATCGGCAAGCAGCGGAATGGCGCGACCGGGACGGTGCAACTGACCTTCCACAAGGAGTATACCCGCTTCGAAAGCTTCTCTGCGCGGGAGGCACCCTTCGGTTCCTGAATCGGCTGACCGCCGGATAGACGCGAGCCATCCACGTTTCAATAGACCGACACTCTTCGTGGCAACAAAAACCCGAACCCTCTTCTTCTGCACCGAGTGCGGAAACGACACGCCGCGCTGGCAGGGGCAGTGTCCATCGTGCAGCGGGTGGAACACCCTCGTCGAGCAGAAGGTGGCCTCCTCGGGCCGCGGCTCATCGCGGGAGAGAGGCCGGACCGCGCCGGTCGAACGTCCCAGGGTGGTGCGGCTGGAAGATGTGGAGGCGACGACCTCCGATCGCTGGGCGTCCGGGCTGCAGGAATTCGACTTCGTCATCGGGGGGGGTGTGGTGCCGGGATCGGTCGTCCTCGTGGGGGGGGAGCCGGGAATCGGAAAGTCGACCCTGCTCCTGCAGATCGCGGCGAGGCTGGTCCAGAAGGGGAAATCTGTTCTCTACGCGACCGGCGAGGAGTCGGTGGCGCAGCTCTGGATGCGGGCCGGGAGACTTTCGGAAGATACCGCGAAGATCAACGTTCTGGCGCACACGGAGCTGAACGAGATCCTTCGCTCTACCGACGAGCTCGCGCCGGATGTACTTCTCGTCGACTCGATTCAGACCGTGTTCGGCTCAGATTTCGAGGGGGTGCCGGGGAGTATCAATCAGGTCCGCGAATGTGCAGCGGGTCTGCACCGCTACGCGAAGGAGCGCGGAACAGCGATTCTGACCGTCGGCCACGTCACCAAAGCGGGGGGCATCGCGGGTCCGAAGACCCTTGAGCACATCGTTGACACCGTTCTCTACTTTGAGAACGCTGGTGGGGCCGACCATCGGATCCTTCGTGCGACGAAGAATCGGTTCGGAAGCGTCGATGAGATCGGCGTGTTCCGGATGACCGCGGGCGGGCTCGTTCCTGTACCGAACCCTTCGGAGCTCTTCCTTGGTGATCGCGACGGCGCGCGCAGTGGCTGTGCGGTAGCGGCGCTGATGGAGGGAAGCCGGCCGCTCCTCGTGGAGATCCAGTCCCTTACCGCCCGCGCGCCCTACGGCGCTCCTCAGCGCGTCGCGGCCGGCTTCGATCACAAGCGTCTGGCGGTTCTGCTGGCTGTCCTGGAGAAGAGGGTCGGACTCCCTTTCGGTCAGCTCGACGTCTTCCTCAACATCGTCGGAGGGCTGAAGATCGCGGAGACGAGCGCCGACGCTGCGGTAGCCCTGGCGCTGGTCTCGTCCGCGCGGGATATCGCGGTGCCCCAGGGAACAGTGGTGGTCGGTGAGCTCGGGCTCGGCGGGGAGATGCGGTCGGTCCCCCGGATGGAGAGGAGGCTTGCGGAAGCAGCCCGCATGGGGTTTACCGACGCGTACGTTCCTCTGCGCTCGGGTCTTCCGGAGGGCGACTCCTCGATCGCGGTTCACGCAGTGGCGGATGTTGCCTCGATGCTCGAGAGGGCACTTGGCTGACCGCCTCTTGCGAGCGGCCGCGGTTATCGTTGCTGGCGGCTCGGGATCGCGCTTCTCGGGCAGCGGCCCTCGCAAGCAGTACCGACTGCTGCGGGGAGAAGCTGTGCTGAGCTGGGCCATTCGTCCCTTCGTTGCGCATTCGCTGGTGGAATCCATCGTCGTTGTGCTCCCCGCCAGCGATGCAGCCGAGCCGCCGGAATGGCTGATGCAGCTCCCGGTGGACATCGTCGCGGGGGGCGCCACACGCAGCGAATCGGTCGCGAATGGCCTCAGTGGCTTGAAGGAGAGCGATGCCGATGTCGTTCTGATTCACGATGGCGCCCGGCCACTAGTCAGCAGTGACCTGATCAGTCGGGTCCTTCAGGCGTGTGACGATTGCGGCGTGATCCCCGGCCTTCCCCTTACCGACACGGTAAAGGAGGTCGACGGTGACGAAGCTGTCATCGCCACAGTCGACCGGGACCGCCTCCGAAACATCCAGACGCCACAGGCCTTTCCACTGGCGGCCCTTCGCGAAGTCTATCGCCTCGCTTCCGCTGAGGGAGTCGCCGCGACGGATGACGCCGCTCTCTTCGAGCGATACAATCGACCTGTCCGTGTCGTGCCGGGAGAGCCGGCAAACATAAAGGTGACGGTCCCGCTGGATTTCGACCTGGCCGAACTGCTGGCTTCGCGCTTGCTGCCCGGCACGGGAGCAGGTACATCAGGAGAGGGTACGACGAACCCCATCGTGTGACGAAATGGACGATAGAGATAGGCCGCTATCCGATCCCACCACCTTCAACCTGCTCTTCGTCTGTACCGGCAACACCTGCCGGTCTCCGATGGCGGAGGCGGTTGCGCGCGAAGAGATCCGGAAGCGTGGCTGGCAGCATGTCCTTGTCGCATCTGCTGGCATCTCCGCCTATCCTGGCGCTCCTGCTACCAGCGAAGCGCTAATGGCCGGCCGCGATTCCGGGGTCGACGTATCCGGACATCGGGCGCGGCTGGTCGATCCCGACCTGGTGGAGTGGGCAGATCTGATCCTCACGATGAGCGAATCCCACCTGCGGGCCGTCACACAGATGGGCGGGGCTGGGAAGGTCGCACTGCTGGGGGATTTCGCGGCAGGGGAGGAGGGTGCCGGAGGAGCCGTGTCCGATCCCTACGGCGGAGACATCGCCCTCTACCGTGAGACCCTCGTGGAACTGAGGAGGCTCGTCAGCAGATCGCTCGATCGGCTCGCACCCATGTTTGACGCGTGAACGGACAGTCGCATCCTCTCGACGAGAGGATATCTTCGCGCACCAGGCTGGTCGCGATCCTCGGAGATCCGGTAAGTCACTCCCTCTCGCCCCTCTTCCAGAACGCAGCTTTTCGCGCCGCCGGCCTGGATGCCGTCTATCTGGCGTTGCGCACGCCTGCGGAACTGCTCCCCGGCCTTCTCCGCGGGATCGCGCTGTCGGGCGGGGCAGGGAACGTTACCGTACCGCACAAGGAGATCGCCGCCGCCTCCGTCGATGTCGCGACCGAGGCGGTCGCGCTCACAGGCGCCTGCAACACCTTCTGGTCCGAAGATGGACGCGTTCATGGCGACAACACGGACATCCACGGATTCGTGCGTGCCGCGGAACAGCTTCTTGGCGGGCGGAGTCTTGCCGGTATACGCGTCCTTCTTATCGGCGCCGGCGGCGCGGCCCGTGGCGGGGTGTACGGTCTCGCGCGAGAAGGAGCGGATCAGATCGTCATCGCGAACCGGTCGAGGGACCGAGCAATCGAGATTCGGGATCGCTTCGCCTCCGTGACGAGCGCGATCCGAGTTGCATCCCTGGATGAGATCGCGCATGAAAGCTTCGATCTCGTAGTGAATGCAACCTCGCTGGGCCTCTCCGCCGATGATCCTTTCCCTCTGCCGATCGATGGAAGCCCATCGTTCGAGGCAGCGCTCGACATGGTCTACTCGCCGGCCCGGACCCCCTGGATCCGGGCGTTGCGCGACCGCGGCATCATGGCCGAGGACGGTCTTGAGATGCTCCTCCATCAGGGGGCCGCAGCATTCGAGCGCTGGTGGGGGTTCGCCCCGTCGATAGACCGGATGCGGGCCGCCCTGCCTGCGAGATAATGCACGCGTGCAGGCAGCCGGTAGCCGGAAATCTCCCATAACGATCCTGCCGTTCTCTTCCTCGCCCGGCTCTGTCAAGCGGGCTTCCGCAGCCCAACCACGCCATCCCCCCGGGGCCCATGCCGAAAGCCCTGTCCGACCTCGTCGCCGGCGCACTCGATCTCATCTTTGCGCCCGTCTGCGTCGCCTGCGCGCAACCCATTCCCACTTCTGCCCATGAGCGCGGGGTTTGCATCGCGTGCTGGGCTCGATGCAGACCGATCCCGCTTCCGCGCTGCAACCGATGTTCATCTCCGCTCCGCATTGGCGGCTCCGATGCAGAGGTGTCCTGCGCGCTGTGCAGCGAGCTTCGTCCCGCGATCCGGTTCATCGGGTCGGCGTATCTGCAGCAGGGCCCCGTGAAGGAGATCGTCCACGCCCTCAAATATCGGGGGTGGCACTTCCTCGCGCAGTCGATTGCCCGGCGCCTTTCCGCCCTCCCCCTCCCGGTGGAGGTAGAGGAGGAGGTGGAGCTCGTCATCCCTGTCCCGGTGTCGCCGGTGCGGCTTCGGGAAAGAGGGTACAACCAGGCTGAGCGGATCGCCTCGGAACTCGCCCGCATCAGGGGGTGGCGCTGCCGCGGCGATATGCTCGTGCGGGAGCGGTCCACAGGCACCCAAACTGCCTTGCATCGTACCGAACGGCGGGCTAACGTCCTTGGCGCTTTTCAGGTACCTGCCCGAGCGGTTCCGGACCTCCATGGGCAGCACATCCTGGTCGTCGACGATGTATGGACGACCGGCGCAACCGCCCTCGCCTGCGCCGATGTCCTACTGGCGGCCGGTGCACGGGCGGTGAGCGTCCTGACATTCGGAAGAGCATTGCCCGAACTCGAGCAGCACGCCAGACGGGTTGAACTCCTGATTCTCAGTTGATCCGCAACAGACAAAATCGGATAGAACAATGGCAATAAGAGTCGCAATAAACGGGTTCGGCCGCATCGGCCGGCTGGTCCTCCGCAGCGCGAAAATGGGCGGCTTCTCCGACCTGGATTTCGTCGCAGTGAACGACCTTACCGACACGCGGACCCTCGCGCACCTCTTCAAGTACGACTCGGTGCACGGCATCTTCGACGGGACCGTCGAGGCCGAGGAGCAGGGTCTCCGCATCAACGGCGACGAGATCAAGGTGTTCTCCGAGAGGGATCCTGCCGCGCTCCCCTGGAAGGAGCTCGGCGTCGACATCGTCATCGAGTCAACCGGCCGCTTCACGAAGCGGGCAGACGCGGCGAAGCACATCGAGGCGGGCGCCCGGAAGGTCATCATCTCGGCCCCGGGCAAGGATGAGGATATCACGGTCGTCCTGGGCGTCAACGAGGATCGCTACGACCCGGCGTCGCATCACGTCATCTCGAATGCGAGCTGCACCACCAACTGTCTCGCCCCGGTGGTGAAGGTCCTCCTCGACAACTTCGGGTTCAAGCGCGGCCTGATGACGACGGTCCACGCCTACACCAACGACCAGCAGATCCTCGACCTTCCGCACAAGGATCTCCGCCGTGCCCGCGCCGCTGGTGTATCCATCATCCCGACGACGACCGGGGCAGCAAAGGCGACCGCGCTGGTGATCCCCGAGGTCAAGGGCAAGATCGACGGCATCGCGATGCGCGTCCCCACGCCGGACGTCTCGCTCATCGATCTCACCGCCGAGCTCGAGAAGGACGTCACGATCGACCAGATCAATGACGCCTATCGGGAAGCGTCGCAGAACCGCCTCAAGGGCATTCTGGATGTGGAGGACACGGAGCTCGTATCGGTCGATTACGTCGGCAACCCCTTCTCCTCCGTCATCGATGCGCCTTCGACCAACATCGTCGACGGGCTGGTGAAGGTCATGGCCTGGTACGACAACGAGTGGGGCTATTCGAATCGCTGCGTCGACCTCGCCCGCTACGTCGGGGAAAGGCTCTAGGGCGATGCCGAAGGCCACGATTGCGGAACTCGCCGACTCCGAAGTACGGGGTCGGCGAGTTCTCGTCCGCGTCGACTACAATGTCCCCCTCACCGACCAGGGGGGCGTCGCCGACGATACCCGGATCCGCGCGACCCTTCCGACGATCGAACATCTGCTCGAAAAAGGGGCCCGGATCATTCTCCTTTCTCACTTCGGGCGTCCGAAGGGGAAGGTCGTCCCGGAGATGTCGGTTCGTCCTGCGG
>CAYRLB010000122.1:2778-7073 GCA_964424945.1 uncultured Gemmatimonas sp. | reverse complement strand
GCGATGAAGACCAACATGCTCTGGGACGGCTTCTTCCACGCCTTCGTGTGGTTGGTAACGCTTGTCGGGGTCCTCCTCCTCTGGAGCAGCGCGCGGAGAGCGTCCGTGCTACCTACCGGCTTCTGGCTCGTCGGTCTGATGCTGATCGGGTGGGGTGTCTTCAACTTCACCGAGGGGCTCATCGACCACCAGATCCTCGGCATCCATCATGTGCGGGAATGGGGGCCGAATCCGTTGTGGGACTATGGATTTCTCCTCAGCGGTCCCCTGCTGGCCACCGTCGGCTGGATGATGACCCGCTTGGATGCGGCGCACGATCGCCAACCTCTGAAGCGAGGCTGAAGTTCGGCCGGTTTTCTCAACAGCGCCCCGGTGAATCAAGGTTGCCAATTTATTATGGCGCACCTGTGCTCACCCCCACCCAGGAGTCCGGCGGGCGCGGCAATTCAGGCTGCAAGGAGGCCGCCTGCGACCAATGGTGCCTGGGCCTCCTGCCTCAGCCGCGAGTAAGAGCATGGAGATGCACGCTCTCCACTCCTAACAAGTCGTATCTGACCCCGAGGATGTAGTCCTCGCCGACATCATGCAGGTTCAATCCGGCGGGAAGAGGGATTTCGCCGAGAAAGACACCATCCGGATCATAGATGTCCCATCCGACGGGAGTGTCTGCATCTGCCTGGACCTGGGAAGCCTGGCGCACCCAGAGATGACCCGCTCTGTCGATGAGCAGAGCGGAGAACGCCGGGAAGGTTTCCGCTTTATCCGCCGTATCGAAGTCCAGAGCCCACTCTGCGGCTTGCTCCGGGCTCCGGGCGGATTGCACCAACCTATCCCTGATGGCTGTGATATCTTCGGGTAGCACCGGGCGGTTCGGCCGCAGGTTGCGAATTCGTTGCGTCATCTCACCGCGCGGCGTGTAAATGGCAACGTCGTAGATTGCGTTGTCTCCCAACGCGAGCTTCGCCTGGCCTACCGCAAAGAGGCTGCTCCTGGCGAAGCCGGGAGAGCTAAAGTCGTTGGAGGGGAAAGGCTGCAGAAAAGCGGGCTCGGCTGTCGACGCTACCACCAGATACCCACCCGGACGTCGATAGCCCCTCGGTTCGGGCCGGGGCGGGATCTCGTGGACCGGAGCCATGAACCCGCCCTCAGGCAGGAGGAAAACGCGTTCCGAATGATAACCCTTGGGTACTCTGGTCGTTACCATGGAGCGATCAAGGGGCCGCCGGTCAATGAAGGCACCTCCACCATCGAAGCGGACGACATTCCAGGAGGGCATGTCGAGCACACTGAGGGTATCTCCGAATCCGGCGAGAAGCTGCATGGGAAAGCCCGCGAACTCGCCGGCTCCTCCACCCTGCCCACCTACCGAGGCAACGAAACGCCCATCGCTGCCGTAGAAACGCAACTCGAAACTCCCGCCATTCAGCACGAGAATTCTTCCATCCGCGAGCCTTGCGGTCCCGCGGACATCATAGAGAAGCTCGTTCGGGTTACCATCCGCCGTCCCGATGATCGTCGAGGGGGTCAGGTCAACCTTCCAGCCCTCGCCCAGAGCCCACACCGGTTCGTGATTCTCGACAATTCGAACACCTGCGCTATCCCGGACCACGGTTGCTGAACCGCCGGAACTTCCGTTCTGGCATCCGGCGGCGGCCCAGCAGAGCAAACCGAGGAAGATGGTACGCGACATGACCCGTTCCTTTCTGGCGTGGGAACTTTGGTCAGGTGGGCCGCACTGCATTCCGCGACCGGGCCTGTGGACGATTCACATAGTATTGAACCGGCTGTCGAAACTCACAACTATCTTGGTAGTAAGGAAGACCGCGCTGGGGGAGCCAAGTAAGGGTGAAGGAAGAAAGGGCCGACACGCACGTTCGGCCCCAGGTCCGGTTCGAGCGGATGAGCTGGACGAGTTCCGGGAGTCTATCGTCCATGTTGTGCCCGCCAACTCTGGTCCGCCCGCAATCCGTGCGATTCTCAGGGAATAGTCCGAGAAAATCGTGTGGCGCGCGTTCATGGGTCACTGCCCATCAGCCGAACCGGTTCATGCGGTCGGAAGCCAGAGCGACTTCGAGCGGCACCTTTGGAGTGATCGCCAGCCGCCCTTCTTCAGGTACCTGCCAGAGCCTGCAACTTCTCGAAGCGCTCCTCCACGAGATCGAACGTCTCATCCTTCTTCGGGAATGCGAAGCGAACCAGCCCGCGGCCCAGCCCCGGATCGGACGCGTAGAAGCTCGAGCCCGGTACCGTTGCGACGCCGACCTCATCGATGAGCCAGCGCGCGAAGGCCATATCGTCATCGCCCCGCCCGAGGTGCCGGAAGTCGGCCATCACATAGTAGGCGCCCTCAGGCTTTGCGTACCCGAACCCATGCTGATCGAGGATATCGAGCATGCGTGACCGACGCGACGCATAAAAGGTCTTCAACCACTCGTAGTAGGCATCCGACGAGCCGATCGCCACCGCCATCGCCTCCTGCAGCGGAGTCGGGGCGCAGACAGTCGTATAGTCGTGGACTTTGCGAAGCGCGTCGGTAAGCTCTGCGCTCGCAATGCAATAGCCCACACGCCAGCCGGTGACGCCGAAGGTCTTCCCCAGCCCGCAGATGGTGATCGTCCGATCCTGCATGTCGGGGAGGGTAGCGATCGGGATGTGCCGCAGCCCGTCGAACACGAGGTGCTCGTAGATCTCATCCGTGATCGCGACCACGTCGTGCTCTACGCAGAGGTCGCGGATGAGCGTGAGCTCCTCTTCGGTGAAGACGCGCCCGGAAGGATTGTGGGGCGAGTTGAAGATGACCGCTTTGGGCTTCTGTTCGAATGCACGCCTCAGCTCGTCCGGATCGAGCTGGTAGTGCGGCGGCCGAAGCGGCACCCAGATCGGAATACCGCCCGCGAACGCGATCCCTGCATGATAGTTCTCGTGGGCCGGCTCCAGCACCACGACCCGGTCACCCGGGTTGACGATACCCAGCAGCGCGGAGATGACCGCTTCGGTGACGCCGCACGTCACCGTGACATGCTGGTCCGGATCCACCTCCTGCGCATAGAAGCGGCGGCTCTTCTCGGCGATCGCCGTGCGCAGATTGGGCTGTCCCCACGTCATCCCGTACTGGTTGCGGCCACTGCGTAGCGCGCTCTCCGCCGCCGCGAGGACGTCCTCCGGCGGATCGAAGTCGGGGAACCCCTGCGCCAGAAGAATTGCCCCCTTGTCGAACGCATAACGCGTGATCGAACGGATCACGGACTCCTGCAGATTGTGAAGCCTGTCGGCAGCGTAACTTTTCATGACGGTTGCTTGAGCGGCGTTCTTTTTCTGGCGCTTGTCGGGCGGACCCTGGCCCCTTCCGGGATGATGGAAGGCGCGGCATTCAGATTTTCAGCAGCGAGGCCGGCAGCGGTGATGTACCCCCTCATGAACTCCTCCCGCTCCTCCCTCGGAAGGACGTCGTCGATGTTGTCGAATACGCCGCCGCATCGATCGTCGAGCAGGTTCAGCAACCCGAAAGGACCTGCCCCGCGATTGCGGAGAACGAGCTGGGAGATCTGGCCGCACAGCTTCGAGTCGTAGGCGTTCAGTGCGCAGGCGCTGACGCCATGCTCGAGCATCGCGGCGCCGAGGATCCGCGCATCCACGATCGCCTGGCTGGCGCCATTCGACCCTGTCGGATACATCACGTGGGCCGCGTCACCAAGGAGCGCAACGTTCCCGTCGACCCAGGTCGGGATCGGTTCCCGGTCGACCATCGGATATTCGAACACTTCAGAGGCGCCGCGCAGCATCGCCGGAATGTCGATCCAGCTGTAGTTCCAGTGTTCGAAATGGTGCAGGAACTCCTCATGACCGACCCGCCGGTTCCAGTCGCCCTCCGGCCATCCGCGGGAGCTGTCGACGGTGACTTCCGCGATCCAGTTGATGTCGGCGAGCCCGGTGACAGGATCGGGAGCGGAGATGGGATAGAAGACCACGCGATGTCGGTGCGTGCCGAGCCCCACGAAGGACGCGCCGCTCCGGATCGGCTTCCCGCGCGTCACACCGCGCCACATGATCGCGCCTCCCCACGCGACGGGTGGCTGGTCCGGGTACATCTGCTGGCGAACGGCTGAGTGAAGGCCATCTGCGCCGATCAGCAGCGAGCCATCGACCTCGGAGACATGGCCATCACGGCTTCTCAGGATCGCCGTCACGCCACCATCGGGTCTGTTCCGGTAGCCAGTGACCTTCACGCCGGTGCGGATCGCGTCTGCACCGAGGCGCTCCAGCACTGCGCGGTACAGCATCATCTGCAGTCTCCC
>CAYRLB010000122.1:0-2678 GCA_964424945.1 uncultured Gemmatimonas sp. | reverse complement strand
ATCTGGTGCAGGGTGAGTGCGAGGCTCAGACCGCCGATGCCTCCCCCGGCGATCAGTACTGGAGAGTCGGTCAAGGGACTACCATGGAGCAGGTTATCATGGCCGGCCATCCGCGGTCCGATGGGTACGGCGGATATGGCGACCGATGAGCGCCAGCGCCACCATCGTCACGGCCACCGCGGCGGCGAAGACGCCGAAGAAGGCGCTCGGCCCCGCGAGATCGAGCGCCCAGGCGCCGACGAAGGTGCTCAGAAGCCCGCCGATCCGCCCGACGGATGCAGCGCTGCCCACCCCGGTCGCCCGAACCACCGTCGGATAGATGTGCGCCGCGAGCGCGTACAGCGTGATCTGAAGTGCATTCAACAGGCCGCCCGTGATGAGCAGCAGCCCGAACAGGCGGGCCGTATCGACTGCGGGGCCGATATCAGTGCTGCTGAGGACGAGCGCGCCGATCACCGTGCCCGCCCCCATCCCGAGCATGATGGCCTTCGACCCGAAGCGGGACATCGCCGCAGCCCCTGCGATCGCGCCCACGACGCCGCCGAGGTTGAAGGCCATGATCCCCGCGCTCCCGAAGGAGGGGCTGAGACCCGCCCCCGTCAACATCGAGGGAATCCAGTTGACGGAGAGATAGAAGGTGTGCAGGCAGGCGAAGAAGGCGACCCAGAGTGCGATCGTATCCCGCCGGAACTCAGGAGCCAGAAGCTCCCGCACGGAAGGACGATCCGCGGCGCGCTCCTCCGTATCGACAAAAGTCGCATCCGCCGGTACGGTGTGCCCCATCCGCCCGAGCAGGCGCGACAGCCTCTGCCATCTTTCGGGCCTGCCTGCGAGGAAGCGCGGCGATTCAGGGAGCAGCCATATGAGGAGGAGCGCCATCGCCAGAGGGATGAGCCCCCCGATGAGGAAGAGCCCTCTCCAGCCCAGATCCGGGAGGATCCGGATACCGAGCAGCCCCGCGAGCGTTGCGCCCAACGGGATGCACACCATCGTCACAGTCACCGCGAAGGGACGATGTTTCCGCGGGACGAATTCCGACGAGAGGGCCGCCGCATTCGGGACTGCGCCGCCGAGGCCGACCCCCGCGAAGAAGCGCAGGATCGCCAGCGACAACAGGCCATTCACCAGCGCCATCGCCGCCGTGAGAATGGAGAAGGTCAGAATGCACCCGATCAGGGCGTTGCGCCGACCGATGCGATCGCCGACCGCTCCTGCCAGCGTTCCCCCCATCGCCATTCCCGCCAGACTGATGGCGAGCACCGGCGCGAAGGCGCTTCGCTCCACCGACCACTCCGCCATCAGCGTCGGAATGGCGATACTCAGGAGCTGAATGTCCGCGCCATCGAAGATGATGGTGAGCGCGATCAGCGTTACGATGAACTTCTGGTATCCGCCCCATCTTCCGTCATCGAGCAGCGCCCGAACATCGACAGTACTCACTGCGCCGCGCAGACGTATGAATCAGCCGCCGTCGCAGCGCCGCTGACGTACCGCGGATAGCTCGGATAGGAGCAGAGAGGAAGTGCGCCGGCCGCGGAGGTCACGACTTCCGACATCTCCGGTGCGATCCCCTCCTCGACCCAGCGCATGATGAGGGCGAGCCGATCGAGCTGGTTCGGGACGGGGCGGACCTCCACCTCCCGACCCGAGCCGTCGGTGCGATAGTAGTTTCCGGAGAGGCCGTGACCACCCTGCGGCATCACATAGAAGCGGGCGAACGCGTCCACACCCGGCCGACCCATCCGATCGATCACGGACTGGTAGTAGTCGAGCTGAGCCCCCGTCGATGCGAGCGAATCATCGGTTCCGATGACGACGATGAGCTTTCCTCCGCTCCGCTGGAAGGGGGAAAGGTCCGGATTGGTCGCGTCGAGCCAGGTCGAGATAAGCTCCCGGCGCGCGTTCAGCGGACCGCCCTCCACATAATCGAGGGGATTCGCCGCCAGATCCTGCATCAGGAAGCCGGTCACGCCCACGACGCCGAGATGACTGTGGATCGATGCATCATCTGCAGCGCCCTCCTGACCGCGATAACGTGCGGGCACCAGCAACCCGGAGCCGCCCGGATCCATCGTCGGCACCCACATCCCGAAGGAGCTGACGCCATTCGCGAGAGGGGTCGCGAATTCGTACGGCGTGTAGATGAAGTGCAGCGTCTCGATCTGCCCGCTCGTGAGGCACGCAGCTTCCGTCGTGTCGGAGGGGTCCGGATCCACATCGCCGACGCACCGCTTCGCGGCCCACGGGTCCCGGCCGGGCGCGCCCTGCTTCACATCGAAGATGGCACGGCACGCCATGTAGTTGTTGATGAGCCCATCGACCAGGCCATCGAGCCCGTCGCACTGCCGCATGAACTCGCCGCGGATCGCATTCACCTTTGCGGGCGGAACCCAGTTCGCGATCGGCTTCTCCTGGATCCGGATGAGTTCCGGCGCGAGAGTGAGCGTAGAGAAGCTGACGATCGGCACCGTCGCGACAACGCCATCGTAGTCGTCCGGATAGCGCTGCGTTACCGTGAGGCCTTCACGCCCGCCCTGTGACCCGCCGATGTAATAGGTGTAGCTCGGTCGCGCCCCATACATGCGCTCGGCGAGGACGCGGGCCGCGTCGAGCGTCTTCTTCATCTGCATGTACCCGAGGTTCTGGATCGCCTCGTCGTTCAGGGCCCATGCGTTGGG
>CAYRLB010000121.1:0-7088 GCA_964424945.1 uncultured Gemmatimonas sp. | reverse complement strand
CGACCTTCAGCAGAAGATGCTGCAGCTCAACCCGAACGCGCAGCAGATGATGGACCGCTTCCGGGAACTCGAGGAGAATCTGTCGGCGGCGATGAGCGCCGGCTTCTGAGGAAATCGGGTAAGCGGGCGGCACCGGTCTCATCGGCGAGGCCGGTGCCGCATTTTTTCTTCTATTCCCGGAAGACCAGGACGGTATGCCCGTCCGTCAGGCGAACCGAGAGGTTGTTCCCGCTGAAGCTTCCAACCGAAAGCTCATCCACCTCGATCTCGGAGGGCGGGGTAGCCGCTCCGGCCTGCAAAGTGGGCGGAATGTCGCCGTCACTGTCCAGGAACTGGATGTCCTGACCCGACATCCGGTACATTCCGATATCGGTGTCCTGGTCCACCTCTACCCTCTCGCCGCACGTCTCCCGCTCGGTGGAGGTCAGCGTCCATCGCCCCGTCGTTGAAAGGGTAAGGGTCGCCGAGAGAAGCTCTTCACGGCGACCATCATCTTCGTCCACGACCACGGGAAGTGCCGCCCCCGTGACCGTCTCCAGCTGAAAGGTGCGGTCCGCCTGCGTCGCCTGAGCACTCGCTGCCGTCGCTCCGCCCCCAATCAACGCTGCCGTAGTGATCGCGGTCATGAACATCCGTCCGCTGATCTTCTTCATTGCGCTCCTCCTCGGTTGAACCAGGCGCCACGGTCTACGCAACCCGTTCGCGTATCAGGGGTTGCAGAACGCAAAGGTTTAACCGGAAAAGCACGAATCAGGCGATACCGGACGCCGAGGAAAGGTCAAGAGGAACGACTGCCTTCATCCGCCCGTCACTCCGGCCCCCGACCGAGCTCACGGACCAGTTCCAGCAGCATCTCGATCGCCGCATCTAGCTGCGGCCGGGTAATGACCAGAGGGGGAGAAAGGGATAACACGTTTCCATCCAGGCCGCCGCTAAGAAGCAGAAATCCGCGTCGCAGCGCACCCGTCACGATCCGGCCGGCAAGCGCCGCGTCCGGTTCACGTGTGTCCCGATCGCGCACCAGATCGACCCCGATCATCATCCCCTTGCCGCGAACCTCGCCGACGCGGGGGTGGTCAACGAGCCCGGTCCGCAGCTGTTCGAGGAGGTAGCGACCTTCCGATGCGGACCGATCCACGAGCCCCTCCGAACGAAGAACATCGATGGAAGCGAGAGCCGCCGCGCATCCGAGCGGATGCCCCAGAAAGGTCGATGTATGGAGCGCCTCACCCGTCGAGACCGGCCACGCATCCATCACTGCATCGCTCCCGATGCACGCTGCGAAAGGCATCCCGCTGGTGAGTGCTTTGCCGACCAGGAGAAGGTCGGGTTCCACTCCCCAGTGCTCGCAGGCGAACCAGCGACCCGTCCGTCCGAAGCCGGTGTAGATCTCGTCGAGGATGAGAAGGATGCGCCTCTCGTCACAGAGCGCACGAAGTCCCTGAAGCCAGCCATCCGGAGGGACGATATCGCCACCCCGACCCTGGATCGGCTCGGCGATCACCGCACCGACCTGCGCGCCATCGGGGCCATCCAGGATCTCCTCCACCTTCCGGAGGGACAGCTCCGCGGCTCGCTCTCCCGACACCGCCCCGCGATAGTGGTTCGGATAGGGCGCGAAGTGCACAGTGTCCCCAAGCTGCGCCGCGAAGGGAGAGCGGAAATCCTCGCGTGAGGAGATCGCGAGTGAACCGAGCGTCAGGCCGTGGTAGCCACCATTGAAGGCGACGACCTTCGGTCGGCCGGTCGCGATCATCGCCGTCTTGAGCGCCGCCTCCACAGCTTCCGCACCCGAGTTCGCCAGGATCGATCGATTGAGGCCACCTGGCGCGACCTCGGCGAGCTTCCGCAGCAGCTCGACCTTGACCTCCGGCGGATGGACATCCCCCATCCCGTGCACCAGACGCTCCGCCTGCCGCTGGATCGCCGCGACGATCTTCGGATGCCCATGACCGGTCCCGGCCACTGCAAAGGCCGCCGTCAGATCGACGAACACATTGCCGTCGACGTCGCGGACGTTCGCGCCCCGCGCCTCGCGCCAGAAGACGGGAAAATCATCCGCCAGATAGGTGACGTTCGGCGATTCGTAGCGACGGAGCTCCGCCGCCAGCTCGAGGGAGCGCGGCCCCGGGGGTGGCGCGACGACATCCGGCAGCCGCGTTCCGAAGGTGCCGTTCATCGGTACCCCGCCGCCTGGAGAAGGAAGAGCTCCGCATAGCGTCCCCCCTCGGCGAGAAGAGATTCATGCGTTCCTTCCTCGAGCACCGTGCCGTGCTCCAGCACCAGAATCCGGTCAGCCATGCGAACGGTCGAGAATCGATGTGAGATGAGAATGGCTATCTTTCCCTGGGTCAGCTCTGTAAACCGCTGGAAAACCTCGTACTCGGCCCGGGCATCGAGCGCGGCGGTAGGTTCATCGAGGATGAGGATCTGAGCGTCCCGCAGATAGGAGCGGGCGAGCGCTACCTTCTGCCACTGGCCGCCGGAAAGGTCAACGCCCCCCTCGAAGCGCCGCCCGAGCATCGTTCCGTAGCGATCGGGAAGGCCCTCGATGACGCTTGCCGCGAGCGAACGCTCCGCTGCATCGACGATCCTTTCGCTCGGGTTCGTGCCACCACTTACCGGCTGATCCATCGCGATGTTCTCCTCGACGATCATGTCGTAGCGGACAAAGTCCTGGAAGATGACGCTCACAGCTCGATGGTATTCGGCCGGATCGTACCGGGAGAGCGGCTTCCCGTCGAGCAGGATCTCGCCGCGGGTCGGCTCGTAGAGGCGGAGCAGGAGTTTGATCAGCGTCGTCTTGCCCGCGCCATTCTCCCCGACCAGTGCCCATCGTTCTCCCGGCCGGATGGTGAAGCTGACGCCCTGCAGGACCCATGCGCCCTCCCGCCCTTCTTCGGCTCCCTCCTCGCGCCCTGCCCCATTCACCCTCCCGTCGATAGGTGACGACGAATCCCCCACCCCCACCGGGCCCGCCACCGGATATCTGAACCAGACGTCTCTGAACTCGATCCCGGCCATGATCGGCTGCGGTACGGGGACCGGATTCTCCGGAAGAGGAATCGTCGGGCGGATCGAGAAGAAGACGAAGAGGTCGTCGAGATGGAGGGCCTGTTCGTACAGGTCGGACGTGGCGAGCAGCATCCGCTGGATCAGGTCGCGCGAGCGGGCGAAGGACCCCGCGAGGAGCGTCAGATCGCCGAGGGTGAGTGCGCCCAGCGCCGTCCGGTAGATGATCGTTCCGTAGGCGGCGTAATATCCGACGCTCGAGATGAGGGAGAGGAGCGTCCCGACGAAGTTGCGCCTGATCGCGAGCTTTCGGTTCTCGCCATAGAAGCGGTCTGCGAGCCGGCGATAATCTTCAATGAGACGGGGAGAGAGCCCGAAGAGCTTCACCTCCTTCGCCGTTGTGTCCGAGGCGGCCACCCACCGGTAGTAGTCGAGTTTGCGACGCTCCGGCGTCCAGCGGTAGAGAAGTGAGTAGCCGAGCGCAGCATAATGCGTCTCGCCGAGGAAGGCCGGGACGACCGCAACGGTCAGGAGCAGAAAGAGCAGGGGGCTGAAGGCGAGCAGGGTGCCGGCGAGTGTCACCAGCGTTATCGAGTCCTGGACCATGCCCAGAAGCTGGCTCAGCAGCGCGATGCGCCCGACCGTATGACGGCGTGCGCGCTCGAGCCGATCGTAGAAGACCGGATCCTCGAAGTGCTGCATGTCGAGCGTGGCGGCGTGCTCCATCAGCCGAACGCTCATCCGGTTCGAGAAGAGGTCGCCGAGCAGTGATTCGAGCAGGGACCCGGTCCGCGCCGCAATCTCGCCGAGCGCAACGATCCCGAACTCGAGGAGGACGAGCGTGGCGATCCGCTCCCAGTCCGGCGTGCCGCTCCGGGCCGCCTCGACCACCGTGTCGACGATCAGCTTCCCGATCCAGAGGGTGGCGATCGGGATGAAGGCGCGCACGACACGGAGGATGACGATCGCCGCCGTGTACCCTCGATGCGTTTCCCAGACAGTGCGGAGGAAGGGAGGCAGATTCCGCATCGCCCGGATGCGCTCCCCCCATGTCGGCGGTGCTTCGTCTCGGAGAGGGGACCGGGGACGTCCGGAGTGTCTTGCCATCGATTTCGGGCGGTATTTCGGGAGCGCAGATTCAACAAGGGATTGCCCGGGTGCGCGATGCCGGCGGGCCGGGCTGCCAGGACGCCTGGAGGACCGGGTCCGGTGAGGACCCGCCTGGAGCGGGCAGCGACTGGCAATCCCGCGGCGTCGTCGCTACCGTCTTTCCCCGGAGCGCGCACCATGTTCCGGATGCAGGTGCCGATCCCGCTCAGGGCTGGCGCTGGCTGCATTTCCGGGGTATTATGGCCCCGTCAATTCCCTGAATTTGGCAAATACGATAGACACTGCGCCCCAGCGGCGTTTTCGAACCACAATTCCGGATCCAGAGGCCCCATCGTCATGATGTTACCAGTGGAACCAGCCCGGCGTTCACCCGTGTCGGAGGGTAGCCGGCCCCATTCACTGACACACCGCGCACGCGGAGCTGCGATCCTTGCCGGCGGGACACTGCTCGTCGCGCTCTCCGCCTGTGGGGACGCTTCGAAGTACCCGCAGACGTCGCTGGATCCGAAGTCGGATCTTGCGATCGAGATCGACAATCTCTGGAATCTCACGCTCGTCCTGGGTGTCGGCGTTTCGCTCGTCACCTTCGCGATTCTCGCGTACATCCTGTATCACTTCCGCTGGCGGCCCGACTCGCCGCAGCCGAAGCAGGTGCATGGGAACACGACGCTCGAGATCGCGTGGACGCTCGTTCCGGCCGTGCTGATCTCGATCGTGGCAGTGCCGACCGTGCGGACGATCTTCTATACGTACCGCGACGCTCCGCCCGACGCCCTGACCGTCGAGGTCGAGGGGTGGCAGTGGTGGTGGGCCTTCCGCTATCCGATGGCGAATGGCGATACGATCGTGACCGCGAACGAGTTCCACGTTCCCGTCGGTCGCACCGTACGCCTGCAGATGCGGTCGAAGGACGTCATTCACTCCTTCTGGCTCCCCCAGATGGGTGGCAAGCGTGACGTCATTCCGGGCCGGATGAACGAGATCGTCTTCACCCCGCTGGAGGCCGGCGTCTATCTCGGGCAGTGCGCCGAGTTCTGCGGTGAGTCGCACGCCCTCATGAAGATGCGTCTCATTGCGCATGAGCCCGAGGATTTCGAGCGGTGGCTGGCGAATGAGTCGCTCCCCGCCGTTGCAGTCGCCGAGGCGGACTCTTCGATCGCGATCGGGCAGGAGCTCTATATGACGACGGGTTGCGCTGGATGCCACACGATCCAGGGCGTCTCGCAAGGTCGACTTGCTCCAGACCTGACCCACGTCGCCCGCCGGAGCACGATTGCTGCGGGCATTCTGGACAACAACGCCCAGAATCTCCACGCCTGGATCAAGGATTCGCCGAGTCTGAAGCCCGGTTCGCTCATGCCGAACCTCGGGCTGACGGATCAGCAGGTGGAGTACATCGTCGCGTACATGCAGACGCTGTACTGATCGGCAGGAACAGGGTACGAATCGAGGGGAGTGAAGAGCGGCCGGAAGCAAAGCCGCGCCTCTCCTCGAAGAAGTCATAAAAGGAAGAGCCGATTGATCGGCGTTTCCGGTCGACGGGTCCGGGGACCCGGCGGCCGACAGCTGACAGCTTCAACCCAGCACGGATAGATCATCATGGCAGCGACGCAGACCGTATCGGCACCGGCGATCCCCTACACCCAACCAAAGGGTGGGATCTGGAGCTGGATCACGACGGTCGACCACAAGAAGATCGGCATCCTGTATTTCTGGACGTCGTTCTTCTTCTTCCTCGTCGGCGGGCTGGAAGCGCTGATGGTGAGGACGCAGCTGATCGTGCCGGATAATGACTTTATCTCGGCCGAGATCTACAACCAGATGTTCACCATGCATGCGGTAACCATGGTGTTCCTGGCGCTGATGCCCCTGACCGCGGCCTTCTTCAACTTCCTCGTGCCCCTGCAGATCGGGGCGCGCGATGTGGCGTTCCCGCGGCTCAACGCGCTGTCCTACTGGATCTACGTGTTCGGCGGGATCGTCGTGAACCTCGGCATCTTCATGGGCCCGCAGCTGCCGAACTCCGGCTGGTTCGCGTACGCCAACCTGACGACGCCGCAGTATTCGCCCGGCCTGCAGATGGACTTCTATGTCTCCGGTCTGCAGATCCTGGGTCTTTCGTCGATCATTTCCGCGATCAACTTCATCGTCACGATCGTCAATCTGCGGGCTCCCGGGATGCGCCTGATGCGCATGCCGATCTTCACGTGGATGACGCTGATCACGGCGGTGCTGCTCGCCACCGCGATGGCGGTGATCACGATCGGTCTGACCCAGCTGATGTTCGAGCGCTTCTTCGGGAGCGTGGTTTACAATGTCTCGGCGGGCGGTGACCCGGTTCTCTGGCAGCACATCTTCTGGATGTTCGGACATCCGGAGGTGTACATCCTCATCCTGCCGATTTTCGGCATGGTGTCGGAGGTGCTGCCGACCTTCTCACGGAAGCCGCTTTTCGGTTACAACGTGATGGTCTTCTCCGGGATCCTCATCGGCTGGCTTGGATGGGGTGTCTGGAGCCACCACATGTTCGCCGTCGGTCTGGGCCCGATCGCCGACTCGTTCTTCGCAATCAGCACGATGCTGATCGCGATCCCGACGGGCATCAAGATCTTCAACTGGCTGGGCACGCTCTGGGGCGGTGCGATCCGCTTCACGACGGCGATGATGTTCGGTGTCTTCTTCATCGTGACCTTCACGATCGGCGGCATCTCGGGCATCATGCACGCCGTGGCACCGACCGACCTGCAGCAGACCGACACCTACTTCGTGGTGGCGCACATCCACTACGTCTTCTTCGGTGGCACCGTGATGGGGCTGTGGTCGGGCATCTACTACTGGTTCCCGAAGATGTTCGGGCGGATGCTGGACGAGAAGATGGGCATGGTCCACTTCTGGCTGACCTTCATCGGCATGAACCTGACGTTCTTCCCCATGCACTTCCTGGGGCTGCACGGCATGCCGCGGCG
>CAYRLB010000120.1:0-7102 GCA_964424945.1 uncultured Gemmatimonas sp. | reverse complement strand
GTCCCGCTTGGATTCCTCGCCCCTTCCGTCCCCGGGATCCGATGCACCGTCGACGGCTCCTCGGGGTCCAGCCAGTGAAGTGTCGAAACGCCACTTTCGACAGCCACGTAAACGATGCGTCCGTCAGGAAGCCACGCCGGGTTCGCATCGCTGCCGGCCCGGTTCGTCAACCGCCTCGTTTCGCCCGTCGCCGGAGTGGTGAGATACAGCTCGTCATTCCCGTCCCGGTTCGAAACGAAGATGAGCCTCGACCCGTCGGGGTTTGCGGCTGGCTCCACATCCGGGCCAGGCGCCGAAACGACGACCCCGACATCGCCCGACGATACCCTCACATTATCGATATCAGCGCTTCCCCGGGCAGTCGTGACGAACGCGATGCTGTCCGACGCTCCCCACCAGCTGGGGCTTGCATGGATATCCCCGGAGTCAGCTCCCTTCACCGTCAACCGGGCGCCGGCCAGCGTCTCCATATCAAGCGTCCAGAGTTTGGTGACGACTGCCGCATCGCTGAGGAAGGCCACCCGACGACCATCCGATGACATCGAGGGGGAGGTCTCATTGCGGGGTGCGGTCGTCAGCCGTCGCTCCGCCCCTCCCTCGAGGGGAACGCTATACAGATCCGCACTCCCGTTCCGATAGCTGACGAAGGTGACGATCCCCGCTGCAGAGCTCGGGTCCAAGTCAGCGGCGGTGTGGGTCGTGAGCCGGCGAAGGTCCAATCCGTCCAGCGCTATCGCCCAGATATCGCGATTCCCGTCGACGAAGCGGTCGAAGACGATAGTCGGTGGCGCCGCAACGTTCGCTGCAAGCGTGACCGTCCGCCCCTCGAACTGTGCCGTGACGATGTATTCGCCCGCCTCAAGAGGGGTGAATCTCCCCTCGGCGGGGGGTTCTGCAACAGTTGTTGGATTCGTGCCCCACAACACGTCCGCGGCCGGCACGGCGACGCCATTCCGATGCAGCTCGAGGCGGCTCTCGAGTCCGCGCTCAAGCCGGCCATCGACGACGATCTGAAGGGTCGGTTCGGGATCGACCGCGCTGCTGCTGCACGCTGCAGCCATGGTCAGCGAGGCGATCAGGGATAGTCCGCGTTTCCTGCTTCCTGCTTGCACTGGTGTTCGCCCTTTCTGGACGGAGGTTTCGGGAAAGCTCGCCTGCAACGAGATTGCACCGCGATCGGCGCAGGATTTGCGCCCTCACTGTCATCCGGTTCCTGCGCCTCACGCGTGGGTTTTTTCGTGCGTGGCACGTCCAACCGGTGTTCACCGAACGTTTTCGGCGATCCCATCATTGATGATTCTGGAGCGATCACCCATGCAGTTTTCCATCCGCAGCGCCGCCGTCCTGGTTGCTGGAATTCTAGGTCTGGCGGCGTGTAGTGATAGCCGTGCTCCGGTGGAGCCCGGTACCCTTCTCCCGCCGGGCGGGCCGACGCCCAATTCCAGCCCGTTGGTGTGTGAGGGAAGAGTCAGTGAAGCGGAGCTCGTCTGCACACGGCCGGAGTCTCCCCAGGGCGGCCCTTCACTCGCCCTGGTGATCGGGGAGCAGGGCACGTACGTGCAGGTGACGTCATCGAACGTCTCTGTCGTTGCGGACACCTTCGCGTTCGATGTGACAGTCCAGAATCTGATCCAGCAGGCTATGGGCACTCTGGACGGGACGACGCCGCATCCGGATGGGGTGCAGGTTTTCTTCCATGTACTGCCAACCGTCACGGCCGGATCGGGGACGATCGAAGTCGCGAATCCCACCGGCCTCGGGACCTTTACCCAGACCAATCAGCCCTATTTCCAGTATGACGGGATTCTCCCGCCTGACAGCGTGACATCGCCGCTGAACTGGAGGCTTCGTTTCGATCCGGAAGTGGAGGCTTTCGCTTTCACGCTCTTCGTATCGACCGAGGTGGAGCATACGGAAAACTGGGTTGACCTCCCCGATACGACGACGTTCGTCCCTGCGGGGGAAACGTTTGGAATCGACGCTGTCGTCCGCACGCGGGTGGGACGTATCGTGCCGGACGCCGCCATCACCTGGTCTTTGTCCGACTCGAGCATCGCTGCAATCGACTCCGACGGGGTCCTGACAGCCCTCTCGCCCGGCCGCGTGACCATCTTCGCGGCGCACGGGAGTGATGTTGCCGAAACGACAGTCGACGTCTGCGCAAAGCTTCAGGTCGGCGAGGTGTTCACGGCGGAGGGCCCGCTGGCGGACTCCCTGTGCCTGGGTGGCCAGGATGTCGATACAGAATATACGTACATCCCGGTGAATCCGTCGCTTACATCAGGGTTGAGTTTCTCTACTTTCGCAACTGGAACTCAGGGTGTCACCGGCCCCCCGACACCTTTCCGCGCACCATCAGCCGGGGCCGAGGGCCTCACGTTCGCTGGACTTTCCAGCCCATCGACCCACCTCGCATCGCTGGAAGCGGATCGACGGATCGTGCAGTCGAACCGGCCTGCGGCGAACCTGTCGACAACCCGGCCGAGCAGTGGACCGAGCCGGGTGATCGTACCGGGCGTTCCCGCTGTGGGTGACATCTGGGCGCTGAATGTAGCGGCCGGTTGCACGGGGACTCCGGACATCCGCGGCGCACGCGTCCGGAGCGTCGGTACGCACGTCATCCTTGTGTCGGATACGCTGAACCCGGCTGGGGGCTTTACCCAGGCGCAGTACGACAGCATCTCGCTCGAACTCGACTCGATCGCGGTGCCGACGATCACCAGCAACTTCGGCAACCCGACGGATCTCGACGGTAACAGCCGGATCGTCGTCTTCTTCACAGCTGCGGTCAATGCGCTGTCGCCTCCGGGAGCGGCCGCCGTTTCAGGGCGCTTCGAGGCTCGCGATCTTTTCCTGAGCGGGGGGCCGGACGGCTGCAGCCGCAGCAACGAAGGCGAGATCATCTACATGCTGGTTCCCGATCCGACCGGTGCAGTAAACAGCAACGTGCGGACGCTATCAAGCGTACGCGGCACTACGGTTCGGGCGTTCGGGCACGAGCTTCAGCACCTGATCAACGCTTCACGCCGAATTCATGTACTGGGCACCTCGCTCGAAGAGCCTTGGCTCGACGAGGGGCTGAGCTATATCGCGGAAGAGTTGATGTTCTATCGGACGTCTTTCGGCCTGGCTCCGGGGCAGAACATCGTTGTATCGGACCTGACCTCAGGACCATTCGCGAGCCGACGGGTGGCTGCGTACAACACGTACGCCGCGCGGAATATGGCCGGCACCAGGCCCTGGCTGCAGCGTTCGGATACGACGGGCGCCTTCCGTACGAATAGCACTGCTGCGACGCATGGCGCTCTCTGGGCGTTCCTCCGCTACTCGGCGGACCGCGCATTACCGGGGCCGGAGCAGGGGGCCTTCTGGTCTTCGCTGATCAACACCTCGACCGGCATGGACAACCTCGCATCGGTCATCGGGGATGACCCGATGAACTGGTACCGGGACCTCGTCACCGCGATGTATGCAGACGATGCGGTTCCGACAGCGTCCGAATACACGATGCCGAGCTGGAATTTCCGGGCTTTCCATAACCTGCTGTATGGAAGCTACAGTCTCACGGCGAGGCCGATCGACCCCAACCAGACGTATACCATTTTCTATGCGTCCGGAGGTGGGACTGCCTTCATCCGCTTTGGTGTCGCCGCCGGTGCGTTCGGGCGCGTCTCGGCGACCAGTGGAGGGGCGCCGCCGGTCGCCCCGTACCTCCTGTCGGTCATCCGCACCAGGTAAGGTCGCTTTCCGACGAGCTGCCCGGCGTCACGGGGCGGCTCGTCCGCGGATCGCAGAAGCTGCCGGAAAAGAAGAAGGACCCCGCCTCTCTCATGTCGGGGTCCTTCTTCTTTAATCAGTCCGTGGATGGCTCCACCACTTCTGCTTCGTCGCTATCGCTTCGCCACGTCCCGCTGGACCACAGCCGGCGAGCGCTACTGCAGGATCGGCAACACGACCCTGACACCCGACCGCCGTGACATCTTCGTCCAGTCGGATGAAGGGTACTTTCCGAGCCACTCGAGCTTCCCGCCCGCCCGGGCGCATCGCATGCACGGGTACCGATCGAGAGGTCCTCCATCGGTGGTCGGCCGGGTGAGCGCCTCGAGTTCCTCGAGCCGCTCGCGATAGCTGTCGAACGCCTGCGCAAAGGGCGTTACATTCAGATCCGCGACGACCTCTGTCTGGTTGTATCCGTAGTCCGACAGCTGGCAGCAGGTGGCCAGCCTCCCCCACGCATCGACGTAGATTCGCTTCAGTTCGAAGGTATCACACCGCCGCTCCGGTTGATCGCCGAAGGGAACGCCGTAGTCGATGCGGACCGCCGAGCGGCGATGGCTCTCGCCGGCCAGCGCCTCCACGTCCTGTCTGACGCTATCCCATTCCAGAGGCGAAATCTCACAATCCAGGTCGAGACTTCCGGCGGATGGCTGTGGGAAGATGAAAAAGATGCCTGGCAGTCCAAGGTCTTCTGCCAGATCCGCCGCTTCGCGAAGGCGCCCGCGGCACGCTCTGTCGATGACGAGAGAGAAGGATGTCGGGATGCCTCTGCTCGTAAGGAGTGCGACAGCCTTGAGTACCCGGGTGAAGCTTCCCCTGCCGCGCACTGCGTCGTGCGACTGCTCGTCTACTCCGGACAGGCTCAGCCGAACATGCGCGGGAGGATGCCGATCCAGGATCGGCATGACACGGCCCATGTGCCAGGCGTTGCTGACGAAGCGGTAGGTAAGGCCTCTTTCGGCAAAGAAATCCACCAGCTCACCGAACTGTGGGTGAAGCAGGGGCTCGCCACCCGTCATACTGAGCTCTACCCGGTCGAACAGCCGACCAGCCTGGTCTACGATCGATTTCACGAGAGCCAGATCCAGACTCTGGACCGTCGTTACATCGTCGCGGATGCAGTGGGGACAGCGAAGATTGCAGTGCTGTGTCAGGGCAAGACCGAGCAGCATTCCAGCATCGGAGTTCTATGAACTGAAGAAGGGGCGATACACGAAGGCCATCAGCATCAGCCTGTGTACCGCCCCGCGGTAGGGAAACCCGACAATGCCGAGGGATTCCCGCCAACCTCAGCGCCGGAACCCACTCCTGAGGCAGATGAGGTCAGGGGATGACCACGCCGCCGCCCCCGCCGATGGTACCGCTGCCCGGAATACCGGCGCCAGTCTGCAACGTCAGATCCGCGAGACGCGGGAGATCGACGATTTCAGGCGTCACCCAGGCGGCCTTATCCTGCGCGCCCGTCTTATCGTGCCTCGTGTTGTCCACGTGATCCATACGTTTTCTCCAGGAAGGGTTTCGGCAATGGTCGGATCCTTTCAAGCCCCGCCGGAGCGAGACCGGGCCAACTCAAAAGCAACGGCAAGAAACCGACCGAAATCGTCGTTCTCCTGCTCCGTCTTTCAATCTGACGCATCGGCGTTCGAACGTAAACCCTCCGCGTTCAGAAAATGGTGTTCGATGCGGCATGGCGCGGCCCATCTCCCGCAGAATGCAGATCCTGATGCGTTCTGCGGGTAACCGGCCGCTGGCGTTCCGGCCGCCGAAAGACCGTGACCGCGAGGAAAAGGGGCGTGGACGAAGCTCTGGACATCCCTTCAGCCTCGGGCGCCATCCTTGCAAACCGCCTCTGCAAATCGCGCCGATTCTGACACACTCGAACCGGCAGCCGCCTGAAGCATCTCCCAGCGCTGCCCGGTGTCATCCCCGTGCTTTCGTCAACCCGGAACAGAACAACAATGGTGATTTTCAACAGGATGATGGGCGGGACGGCGCTCCTCGCCGCCGTTGCAGGCGTTTCCCTGGCGGCTTGTGCCGACGTTCAGCCGGTGGGTCTCGCCGAGCAGGCAGCCCCGGGCATTCCGGAGACGGCGCTCGTCGCGTTCGATTGTGAGGCATCCATGACTGGTGCTCTCACGTGTTCGGATGCGCTGAGCCCCGGCGGTCGGATTTCAGGCGCGTTGATCGGCGGCCAGAACGTCTACGTCCGGCTGACATCCAGCAACGTTTCCTATGACCCGGGCACCGAGATCTTCTCGTTCGACGTGACCGTTCAGAACCTGATGAGCGAAGCGATCGGGACATTCGACGGCGTCGTGCCCGATCCGGACGGTGTCAGGGTATTCTTCGCGTCCGGTCCGACAGCGACGGCCGGGTCGGGTGTGATCACGGTCGACAATCCCGATGGGATTGGCACCTTCACAGGGGCAGGTCAGCCCTTCTTCGCATATCCGGAGATCCTTCCCAGGAACGCCGTATCCAGCCCGAAGGAGTGGCGTCTGAACGTTCCGTCAACGGTTTCGACCTTCGCCTTCACGCTGTACCTCGAGACGGAGATCCAGCCGTACCTGGTCATCAACGAGGTGCTGGCCAACCCCGGCGGCCCCATCACGGACGTCAACGGAGAGTGGTTCGAGCTCTATAATGCGGGCACGAGGGCCGTCGATCTGCAGAATCTGGTGATCGCCGATTCCGCGGCCAGCGGCCGACGCCCCTACCACGTGATCTCCACTTCGGTCGTGGTGCCGCCAGGTGGCTACGTCACGCTTGGCGGATCGACGGATCTGACCGCAAATGGCGGCGTAACGATCGACTATTCCTATGGTACCGCTCTGGCGTTGGCGAATAGCCTGGACGCGATCAAAATCTCGAGGGTGGTCGGTAACGATACGATTACGATCGACCGCGTCGTATACAGTCTTCCAGGAGTATCTGCGAAGAACGGCCTCAGCAGAGAGCTGATCAACCCTGCTCTCGACAATACGAATCTGGACGGGAACAACTGGGCGGATGCCGCCCCGGAAGCGGTTTATGGCCCGGGAGGGAGCGGAACGCCTCGGGCTCTGAACAGCGCTTACCTGCCCTGAGGAGGATTATAATTCGACGGAGGCGTTGCAGCTGAGACGATCTGACTGCTCCAACTCCTGAAGCAGGAACGGCATCCACCGCTTTCCGGTGGATGCCGTTCTTTGTTCAGCCGATACTTCCTGCTCCGATGTGCCCCCCCGGAGAGCCCTTTGCTGCCGGAACGCTGTACCTCGCGCGCCTGAGGGATCATCGAAGCCGAAGCCGTACGGCGTGCTGTCGTCTATCGCACTGTCGCTAT
>CAYRLB010000119.1:0-7121 GCA_964424945.1 uncultured Gemmatimonas sp. | reverse complement strand
TGCTCATCAAGGCGGTGGTCATCCTCCTCGTCCTGCTTCTTCAGACCACGCGGTTCCGGGGTCAGATCGGCGCACTCCTTCCACGCACACGTCCCATGGCGACCCGGCCGGAGGCAACCTCGTGACTCAGCGGCTCATCAGTCACCGCTTCTTCCCGCTTCTGGTCACCCTTATTCTCTTCCTGGCCGCCTGGATCATCGGCGCCACGCAGTTCGACAATTTCGGGAGCTCGCGGGTCTTCTTCAACCTGTTCACGGACAACGCCTTCCTGGCGCTGACGGCGATCGGGATGACGTTCGTCATCCTCTCCGGGGGCATCGATCTTTCGGTCGGGTCGGTCATCGCGCTGACGGGGATCGTCGTTGCTGTGCTGGTCGGAGAGCACCAGTGGCATCCGCTTCAGGCCTTCGGCGTCGTCCTCGCGGGGGCGGCGTGTTTCGGCGCGGTGATGGGGGTACTGATTCACTTCTACCGGATCCAACCCTTCATCGTCACGCTGGCCGGGATGTTCTTCGCCCGCGGACTCGCGACGACGATCAGCGCGGACTCGATCCCCATCGACCACCCCTTCTACGGTCAGGTTTCGGCGTTCGGATTCAGGCTGGGCGGGGGATGGATCGGTGCGCAGAGCCTGGTGCTTTTCGTGGTCCTGCTCGCGGCGATTCTTCTTGCGCACTACACCCCCTTCGGAAACAACGTCTACTCGATCGGTGGCGACTACAACTCCGCGGGACTGATGGGGGTGCCGGTCGCTTCGACGACCATCCTCATCTACACACTCAGCAGCACCCTCGCTGCCCTGGGCGGGATCCTCTTCTCCTTCTATACCTTCTCGGGATATGCGCTCGCCGCGGTCGGTCTCGAGCTCGATGCTATCGCGGCGGTGGTCATCGGGGGCACGCTGATAAGCGGGGGGCGCGGCTATGTGTTCGGCACGCTGATCGGAGTTCTGATCACCGGGATAATCCAGACGTACATCTCCTTTCATGGCGGGCTGAACTCGTGGTGGACGAAGATCGTCATCGGGGCTCTGCTTCTCTTCTTCATCGGGATGCAGAAGGTGCTGACTTCGTACCGCGGGTCCGGCAGCGTGACGGAAGGGGGATGACGCTGGTCTGGCCGCGAGCGGGCTGACCTCCCGGGTGGGGGCACGCAGGGGACAGGATAGGGGAGGGGATGGGATCCGTCGCACGGGACAAGAATTCGCGCTTCTGCTCCAAGTCATCGCGGGCGGCGGGTTTCTTGCCCCTCGGTTCGGCTGCTTCCGGTGGCCAGTGACGTCGCCGGGTGCCTGATCCAGCCGGGCCGACCCCTTCGCGGCGGTCACCCGCCATGCGTCTGGCTCCGCATGCACCCTCGAGGATATCGATGGAAGACGATTCCAGAGCTGACGAATCTTCTCCCGACCTCGGCGACGCCTCCCGGGCGATTCCCGCGCCCGAAGAGGGAAAAGAGGAAGGGTCTGGCGCGCTTCAGGTTCCGAGCGTCGATCGAGGATCTGCATCGCCCGCTCGGGTGAGGCTCTATGCGGCGATAGGCCTCTTCTTCCTGCTGGCGCTCGTCTTCCGCTTCTTCGATGTCATCTCGCGTGTCGGGTTGCTCGCCTTCATGGGGGGGATTCTCGCGCTCGCAATCAACTCGATCGTCAGTCGGATCCCCTTGCGGCGCGGTATTGCCACGGCGGGCGTGGCAGTCATCGGCCTCGGTATCGCGGCGCTCGCCATCTGGCAGGGGCTGCTGCTTCTGCTGCCCCAGCTCCGCAGCCTCGCGATGGACCTGCCGACCTTCGAGGCCCGGATTGAAGATTGGCAGGACCAGCTTCGGCAGCAGACCGGGATGGAAGTGGATCTGATGGGCGCCCCGCTCGACGCTCTGCTGCAGGATCCGCTCGCGGCGGGGATGGGACTGCTTTCCCGCGCCGTCGGTGTGGTGGAGATCCTGGGCGTGATGGTGCTGGTGCTGGCGGGGTCAGTCTACCTCACTGCCCGGCCCAATGAGCAGCTGCTGACCCCCCTTCTTCGGGCGGTACCCCTCCGCTTCCATCCACCTGTCCGACGGATGATGGACCGCCTCGCAGTCCGGCTGGGCGGATGGTTGCGCGGAACTCTCCTTTCGATGCTCATCATCGGAGTGCTGAGCGGGGTAACCTTCTGGGTGCTGGGCGCGCCCTACCCGCTACTGCTGGGGGTGATCGCCGGAATGCTGGAGTTCATCCCGATCGTGGGCCCCTGGGTCGGCGGAGCAGTGGCCGTCCTGGTCACATTCCTCCACGATCCGCAGACCGCGCTCTATGTGGCAGTCGCGGCGATCGTCATCCAGCAGGTGGAAGGGAATCTCGTCTATCCGTTCGTGATGGCTGGAGCCGCGGAGCTCCACCCCTTCGTGACGCTGCTGGCACTTCTTCTCTTTGGTGCCGTCTTCGGCTTTCTCGGGGCGCTGCTGGCGCTGCCGTTGACCCTTGCGATCGCGACCGTGGTGGAGGTCTTCTGGGTGGAGGAGACGCTGGGAAATCAGGGCGAGTCCATTGAGCCACTCGTGGATACCTGAGTGGCGTCGATAAGGCGCTCCGGGCACCGCGCCCCGGTATCTACGGAGCTGAGCCGTCGCGCGACTTCTGCCCTGCCGCTGGTGCAGGCGACGCTCGGCGCGACGGTGGCATGGGCGATCGCGCTGAGGGTCGCCGGTCACCCGGACCCCTTCTTCGCGCCGGTGTCGGCGGTCGTCGCGCTGAATGCGCCGCAGGGCGAACGCGGGTTGCAGGCGATACGGCTGCTGTCCGGGGTGGTACTCGGGATCGTGATCGGCGAAGCGGCGGTCACGGGGCTCGGTTCCAACTTTGTTGCCATCGCACTCGGCAGTCTGATCGCGATGGTCATCGCTCATATGCTCGGCGGGACGCGCATCGTCGTGATCCAGGCGGGCTCGGGTGCCATCCTCACGATTGCGGCGGCGGGAGGCGAGCCGGGGTTCTACAGGCTCATCGATGCGACGATCGGGGGCGGGGTGGCGCTCGTCTTCAGTCAGATTCTCTTCACGCCCGAACCCGTCGCTCTCCTGCGGGGGGCCGCGACGGATGCGCTTCGCGGGATAGCAGATGGCCTTGGGCGCACCGCCGCCGCACTTGAATCGGGCAACGCGGAAGAGGCCGAGATGGCGCTGGGCGATCTGCGCGCGGTTCGCGACCAACTGGGGGAGCTTGCCCGTCTTCGGCAGGTGAGCGGACACATCGCGCGGAGTTCCGTCATCTGGCGCTCACAGATGGCCCCGCTCGTCCGGGAGCGCGAGAACGCGGACCACCTCGACCTCCTCGGTGGTACGTGCGTGATGCTCGCGCGGACCGTTGCTGTTCCGGGGCTTACCGAACGCGAAAAGCTCGCGGACGGGGTCCGCGAGCTTTCCAGCATCCTTGCTTCTCTCGCCGAATCGCCGGGCGACCGTCGGACCCGGCAGGCTGCCACCGACCGCGCTCTGCTCGTTGCCCGACCCTTGGCCACCATCTCCGCGCCGGCCGGCTCCAGTACAGCCGTTGCCGCCTCGATGCTCCGGCAGGCCGCAACCGATATCATGGTCTTCTCCGGGGCCGATGCCGCTCAGGCGGTCGCCGCCGTCCGTGAAGTCACGAGAACGCTGAGAGTGCCCGCCCCTCCGGCGACGCCGAGTGCGCCCTTCGGACTCGACCGCTGGACCCCCCGCCGGCTGGGCAAGATCGCGGGCAAGCGCCGCCGGCGACCGGGCAAGAGATCAACCGTCAAACGTCTCCGCCGTCTGGCGAGACGATCAACCGGCAAATTCCCGAACTGGCCGCCCGATCGACCCGACGGTGAGACGGAAAAGTGAGCCGGCCAGCGGATCGGTACCGGGTTCCTGCTTTTCGCGAGAGGTCGTGATGAAGAGCTGATCCAGATCCCGCCCTCCGATGGTACATGCAGTCACCATCTGCGCGGGGACAGGCACGTGAGCGTCGAGCTTCCCATCCGCTGTGTAGCGCCGCACCGCCCCGCCGTTCGAGAGTGCAACCCACACCGCCCCCTCCGTGTCGACGGTAAGCCCATCCGGCCGGAAACCCTCATCCGACATGTCCACGAAGGGGCGCCGCGCCGTGAGTCCCGCCTCAGGATCGTAATCGAAGATGTCGATCCGGTAGGTGTCGGTATCGACGTAGTAGGCGAGCGAGTCGTCGGGACTCCACTCGAGGCCGTTGGAGATGGTCACCCCCTCCAGCACCTGGCGTACGGAGCGGTCCGGATCGAGCCGGTAGATGGAGGCGCCGCCGGGCCGCCGGTCGTACGCCATCGAGCCGGCATAGAAGCGCCCATCCGGGTCGCATCCCCCTTCGTTCATTCTTACCCCGGTGTCCGACCACACCTCGTCGAGATGGATGATCGTGCCATCCGGCTCCTCGAGCGCGAACCCGCGCTCCACCGCGATCACCGCGCCTCCCTCGCGGCGGGGACGGAGTGCTGCCGCCACCCCGCTTCCCATGTGGCGCCGCGCGACCGTGCCGTCGTCGTTCAGGGAGAGAACATCCCCTGCGAGCATATCCACCCAGCGGAGTCCGCCCCACCGATCCGACCACACCGGCCCCTCGGCATGAAAGGCGATGGGGTCGGTTATCTGATCCACTTGCATCGACGCTCCCCGGTTGAACCACGTTTTGATGTGCGGGCACTCCCTGGAATCGGGAGACCCCCCGACAGCCTCCCGTCATCCGCCACTGGGAGACGACTGCTCATCCCGCCTTCACCAGATCCGCTCCCTTTTCGCCGATCATCAGCACCGCCGCGTTGATGTTCCCGGAGGTGATCGTAGGCATGACCGACGCGTCGATGACGCGCAATCCCTTCACACCATGAACCTTCAGCTTCGGATCGACAACCGCCATCTCATCAGTTCCCATGCGCGCAGACCCTGAGAAGTGGAAGGCGGTATCGGCGTTTGCGCGGATGTACTCGAGGAGCTTCTCGTCGGTGTCGCCCTCGTCCGCGGGACCGACCTCCACGATTCCGTACTCACGAGGCATCGCGTCGGAGATACGCTTCGCCACCTTCATCCCCGCCATGAGCACCGCCACATCCTCCTCCTCCGACAGGTGGTTGAAGCGGAAGGCAGGGCCGAAGTGAGGATCTCGCGAAGTGATTCGAGCGTAGCCGCGGCTCAACGGGCGGTTCTGGTACATCCCCAGCCGGAAGCCGGACCCTTTCGCGAGGTCCCAACCTTTCGGACCGGGCAGGAAGGGAAGGAAGTGGAGATGGAGATCGGGCGCCTCGAGGCCCGGCTTCGTATGGATGTAGGCACCCGCCAGCGACGCGCCGATCGTCAGCACGCCATTCCGTCCCCCGAGATAGTAGTTGATCCCCGCGAACAGCTGCGCGACAGGACTGCCGGCGCGCATATTGAACGTCTCCGGGTTGTTCGTCGTGTACTTCCGCCCGACCTGAACATGGTCCATCAGATTCTCGCCCACGCCCGGCAGGTCGTGCACCACCGGGATTCCGAACTCCTGGAGCAGCGCACCCGGCCCGATCCCCGAAAGCTGGAGCAGCTGGGGCGTCTGTAGCGCACCGGCGCTCAGGATCACCTCCCGTGTCGCCCTCGCGCGATGCGTCTCACCCCCTCGTTCGTAGACGACCCCCACGGCCTGACGTCCGGCGAACTCCACCCTGGTGGCGAGCGCTTTCGTCATGATATGGAGGTTCGGCCGGTCCCGGTTCGGCTTGATGTAGGTCTGCGACGTGGATGTCCTTCGTCCATTCCACGTCGTCAGGTCCCAGTAGCCGGTTCCCTCCATGCTGGGGCCATTGAAGTCCTCGTTCCTGGGAAGGCCGATGCTGGCCGCCGCGGTGATGAACGATTCGGCGAGGGGATTCTTCCAGCGTGCCAGTTCGATCCCGATCGGCCCGTCACCGCCGTGGTAGGGGCCGGCTCCCCGGTGATCCTTCTCGTATTTCTTGAAGTAGGGAAGCACGTCCTTGTACGACCAGCCCGCCGCCCCGCGCTCGGCCCAGGTGTCGTAGTCGAGCGGCGCGCCCCGGACATGAACGAGCCCGTTGATCGCGCTGGAGCCACCGACGAGCTTTCCGTGAGGAAGGGGAAAACTCCTCCCGGCCAGTTCCGGTTCCGGCTCAGTCACATGGTTCAGCCACATGTATCTCTCATTGAAGAGAATCTTGGCGAACCCCAGCGGAATCCTCGACCAGTAGCTTCGATCTTCCGGTCCGGCCTCCAGCAGCAGAACCTGGACGGCCGGATCCTCGGAAAGTCGTGCGGCTACGATGGCGCCGGCGGATCCTGCCCCGACCACGACGTAATCGAAGGCGGTGGAGTCTGTGGCCATCTTCGGCTCCCTGTGTTCGGGATCGGGGGGAGGCGCACTGTCGTGAGGACAGGCGGGTTTGGCCGAAGGGTCAGCCGCAAACATCCGGCCGGCAGATCACGTGGAGTTAAGTCCTAGTCATCTTCCCACACCAACCCACCGGGAGTATAGCGATAGATTCGTCCTCCCAGCCGGAATGACGTCCCACTTTCATCCGCAGCGACCGATACAGGCGTCAATGGGGTCGAGAATCCGGAATCATGTGGGAGAGCCCACTGGGGGAGGTCTATGGAAAGGATCGGGTCCTCGGGTCGCGCGTACCAGCAACGCACGGGACCATCGAGCTCTATCCGCACCATCTCGTCTCCCAGACGGGTGCGGAGGTGCTTCTCTCGCGCATTGTCGAAGTCAGTCGCGGACTCCGCATACGTCTTCCGGTAGTCGAGGGCGCTGGTCTTTGCGTGCTGGTCGGTGGTCATTTCGCGCCCTTCCGCACATGACAGATACTCGGTCCACGCTTCCGCGTCCCTGTAGCGTTCCCTTGGGTCGTGGTGGTACACGGCTTCGACGAGGGTTCGGTTGTCACGCGGGACGGTGTGATCCCCGCGTAGGCGGGGGTAGACCGCACGACCCTCGCACGTGGGACTGGCGGCTGATGTGATCCCCGCGTAGGCGGGGGTAGACCCGTGCCAGAGATCCGAGGCTATCGGGGTGATGCGTGATCCCCGCGTAGGCGGGGGTAGACCCCAGACCCCGCACGAATCGTAAACCTTTCAGAGGTGATCCCCGCGTAGGCGGGGGTAGACCC
>CAYRLB010000118.1:4358-7236 GCA_964424945.1 uncultured Gemmatimonas sp. | reverse complement strand
TGGGCAGCGACGACATCGGCCGACAGGTGGACCTGGCACTCGGTGCGAGCCCCTCCACGGAGGTATTCAGTGGGACGCGCAGGATCGAGGTCGCGGTGCGGGTCGAGGGCGCAAGCGGGTTAGGCCCCGATGTCATAGGCGAGTTGCCGGTTGCCACGAGCTCGGGCGCTCTCGTCCCGCTGGGCGCGGTGGCGACGCTGGAGTCGACACAGACGCCGGAGGCATTCGCGCACGAAGGCGGGCAGAGGCTGGTCGTCGTCGGGGCGAACATCCGCGGGCGGGATGTGGGTACTTTCGTGGCGGAGGCCTCGGAGCGGATCTCGGCGGAGGTGACGCTCCCCGATGGCTACTGGGTGGAGTGGGGTGGCCAGTTCCAGCACCAGCAGACGGCGCTGAAGCGGCTTTCGCTGCTCGTACCGCTATCGATCGTGGCTATCTTCCTACTCCTCTACACTGCGTTCGGCATCGCGCGACACGCCGCGCTGATTATGCTGAACGTCCCCTTCGCCCTCATCGGGGGGGTGGCGTCGCTATGGATCGCGGGACTGAACCTGAGCACCTCGGCGATCATCGGGTTCATCGCGGTTTTCGGGATCGCGGTGCTCAACGGGGTGGTGATGGTCAGCTACATCAACAAGCTGCGCGACAAGGGGGTCGCTCTGCGGGGGGCGGTCCTCGAAGGCGCCTCGACCCGGCTCCGGCCCGTCCTGATGACTGCTGCGGCGGCAACGCTCGGCTTCATCCCGATGGCGATATCGACTTCACCGGGGGCTGAACTGCAGAAGCCGCTGGCGACGGTGGTGATCGGCGGGCTGGTGACGGCGACGGCGCTGACCCTGCTGGTGCTGCCCCTTCTCTACTATCATCTGGAGCGGCGTGTGCGCGGCGGCTGGGTGAAGGCGCGGCCGCTAGCACCACACCCGGAGAAAACGCCCGTCGCGATGGTGCAGGAGGGCTGATTGAACTGGCCCGCGGTCCGTGGTCCGCTGGTCCGATCCGCGGTGAAGAACAGCCTGAGGAAGGTTCCTCCCCTCGGGGAGTGGGAGGTGGGAACCCTTTCCGGAGATGGTGAGTGTGCGACGGGAGCCCTAGCGAAGCCTATTCCCCCCGCGGCAGCGCGAACCGGGGTCCCGCCGGGAAGCAGAACCCGCGGAGGATCGCCCCATAAGATCTGGGCGATCAATTCGGACCGGAGGAAGTGGCAACCAGTCAGTCGATGGGGGATCCCCCAGTCGTCGCTTCCACCGGCAGCCCGAACGGCGCGTAGACGATATCGTTGTGCGCCTTGAGGCCGTTCCGCACCGGCACCATTTCCACCACCCGCCGCCCATCCCCGACCGGAAGATGGGACCGTCCATATCCCGCCTGCTCGCTCACTTCGAAATCGACGGCCGTCTCGAGTATCTCCCAGACCCCCTCGCCATAGCGACGGTTGATCATTACCCCGCCCCCGACCATCTCCCCATTCACCACCATCGCGGAGCCGCTCGCGATCACCGTCCCCCACTCGCTCCCATACGGCGACCAGGAGATGAAGGGCGTCCCGGAAAGGAAATTTCCCGCCGCATCCTGAATCGGTGTTCCCGAAGCCGCCGGATCACCCCAGTCGATGCCATCCGCCGAGAACTTCAGATGAACTGGATCGCCCGGCAGTCCCATCATCTGGAAGGCCTGAAGATAACGTCCACCAGGCATCCCGATCACCACGGGCGACGCAGGCATCAGCTCACCCGGAACCGCGACGCTGAAAGACTCGGGATCCCAGCTCCGCCCTCCATCGCTGGAGACTCGCTGCGCGATGACCCGCCCGTACCCTTCCGCCCTGCGACGCTCATCCGCAAAGTAGGCGACAAGCCGACCATACCTGTCGATGACGAGTTGCGGCTCCCACACCGGGTTCGAGGACCCTGCTAGTGGTGGTCCGCCAGCGGCGATCGTGCTGATGTACTCCCAGCTCTTCCCGCCATCCCGGCTGGCGAAGAGCTGCAGCTCCGTCGCTGTAGCGTACGTCGGGAAGGCGAGCCCGGCCGCGAGCACCGTCCCGGCCGGGAAATCACCGATTGCTTGAGGAAGCTCGAGAAGCGTCGGCTGGTAGTTCAGTCCCCACCCGCCCGACGGATGCTTCGACTGGCGGATCTCCGACCAGAAGTGCCAGCTCTCGCCGCCATCGGTGCTCCGGTAGACGGGGAAAGTCGGGCCGCGGCGACTGAAGGTCGCGAGTAGCTGCCCCTCCATACCGGGGGCATGATGAAGCTCGATCGCACGCGGCCAGTTAGCGCCGCTATCGGAGGCATCGCCCGGCGGCGAATAGAGGATGCGGACGGGAGGCGAAGCCGGCGCAGGAGCTTCTACAGCGAGGCCGGAGTGTACAGGAAGTCCGTCGGCCGGAACCTGGGCCGCGATCTCGCCGGCAGCAGCAACAACACAGGTGAGCAGCAAGAGATGGAACAACCAGGCCAGATTCTTCACGACGCAGCGGTCTTCGGTCTTGAGTAGCGGTTTCGACCAGAGGCCGGGGCTTGAGGATCTGCCGACGCGAACCGGCGATTGCCCTCGTCAGACGACGGCGGGTCCCACGATGGGACGAGAAAGGTGGCTTACAAATTCACTGCGGGCTCCTGAGTCGATTCAGCCCTCGAAAGGCAATTCTCACGCGGAGACGCGGAGATCGCGGAGACGGATTGCGGATGAGGCACTCCCCGGAAAGCCACTCACGGTGCCCCGTCTTCAAGACCTCCGCGCCCTCCGCGGCTTCGCGTGAGATGCGGTTTATCAAGACCGTGAACCGGCATTTGATCAGCCGGTAGAAGCGGGGCCTATAAGCCAACCGCGTCCATGAGCCGATTCAACCTTCACTAACAACAATTCTCACGCGGAG
>CAYRLB010000118.1:0-4258 GCA_964424945.1 uncultured Gemmatimonas sp. | reverse complement strand
TGCGCGATCATGACATCCTCTCCCATCTTCTCCAGGCTCGAACGGATCTGCAGCAGGCATCCCGGATTTCCGCTGATTACCACCCGCGCCCCCGTCTTCAGGATGTTCTGCGCCTTCCGCTCGCCGAGCTGACCCGCCGGCTCCGGCTCCACGAGGTTGTAGATGCCCGCCGACCCGCAGCAGATCTCTGACTCCTGGATATCCTTCAGCTCCAGTCCCGGGATCGCTCGCAGCATGTCGCGCGGCTGCTTCCGGATCTGCTGACCGTGCGCGAGATGGCAGGCGTCATGGTACGCCGCGGTCATCGGAATCGGCGACCGGGGCGCCACCGGCCCCAGCTCCTGCACGAACTCCGATGCATCGCGCACCTTCGCGCTGAACGCCTTCGCCCGCTCTGCATACTCCGGGTCGTCGCGCAGCAGATAGCCGTAGTCCTTCAGCGCTGAACCGCACCCGGCCACATTCACCACCACGTTGTCCACGCCCGCCTTCTCGAAGGTATCGATCGTCCGGCGGGCGAACTCCATCCCCTCGGCCTCGCGTCCGGCATGGAAGGAGAGCGCCCCGCAGCATCCCTGCGTCGGCGGCGCCACGACCTCGCACCCCTCCGCCGACAGTACCCGCGCGGTAGCGGCATTCACATGCGGGAAGAAGACGCGCTGCACACACCCGGTCAGCATCCCAACTCGCCGACGGATCGGCCCCTTCGCGGGGGTCAGCGCCGGCACCGGCGTGGTATCCTTCGGCAGGTCGGGGGTCAGCGCCTCCATCGCCCGCAGCCGCTCCGGCAGCAGCTTCCCGATCGGCCCCTTCCGCACCAGCTTCTGCAGCCCCAGCGCCTTGTACGGCCGCAGCCCCGCGAGCATCACCTTCAGCCGCTTCGGATAGGGGAAGAGCCTGAAGATGAGGTCGCGGAACATCCGGTCGGCGCGAGTCCGCTCGTACCGTCGATCGACCTGCTGGCGCGTCGCCTCGATCAGCTTGTCGTACTGCACGCCGCTCGGGCAGGCGGTGACGCACGCGAGACAGCCGAGGCACTGATCGAAGTGGCGGACCATCTCATCGGTCATCGCCTCACCTTCGAGCCCCTGGGCCATCAGGTGGATGCGGCCGCGAGGCGAGTCCATCTCCTCCCCCCACAAGACATACGTGGGACACGTCGGAAGACAGAAGCCACAATGCACGCAATCATCGATGAGATCCTGCGACGGCGGATGATGGCTGTCGAAGGCCGGGGAGACGACATCGCCACTCTCCGGGCGTCGCGCCCCGACCGTCGCCCGGTCGGCCGTTTCGGTACCCACCCCGACGCTCCGCGCCAGATTCGGTCGCCCACCGACGACCTCCGCCGCGGCCTCCAGATGGGCCGGTTTGCCGTTCTCCCTGTCTGCCATCAGATGCCTCCCACGAACCGACCGGGGTTTAGAATGCTGTCAGGATCGAACCGGAATTTGACGCGGCGCATGAGGTCCTCACTGTTCCCTACCGGCCCCCAGACGTCGAGGTCGCGCTTGACCGGGATAGGGGCGCGCGGAACCGTCACATGACCGGTGCTCCGAGAGCCACGCAGCGCATCAACGAGGGTCCGTGCACGATCCCCGTCGGAGTCGGCCAGGTGAAGTCGAACGATACCCGTCCCGGCTTCGCCCGAAAGTCGGTAGTCGCCGCCATGCACATCCGCGGCGCGCCGGATAGCGGTCACCGTCTCTCCGAGCGCGGTCGGGAGGCAGGTGACCTTCACCTCGAGACTCTCCGCTGGGGCCCCCTGCTCGAAGGGGCGCCAGACTTCATCGACCTGCTCGTCACCGAACACGTCGACCCGTGCCAGAGCCCCGAGGGAGGAAACAGCCATCTCCGCCTGCGCGACGACGCTCGGTTCGATGCTCTCGAAGAGTATCCCGACCCGCCCCTCGCCGCCCGAGGGCCAGGCCAACTGGATCGCGGTCGGCACAAGCGGCGAGTGCAGCGTCTTCTGGACCACGCTGACCAGCGCTTCCGGCGTGTTGACCTCGGCCACCACCAGGCGGCGGGCCGCAGGGCGCGGATGAAGACGGAAGATGGCCTTCGCGATGATTCCCAGGGTGCCCAGCGACCCCGTGATCAGCTTCGACAGATCGTATCCGGCGACATTCTTCACCACCTTGCCGCCCGCCTTCGACACCGTCCCGTCGGGAAGGACGATGGTGATGCCGATCAGAAGGTCGCGGACGGTTCCATAGCGGAAGCGACGAGGACCCGAGGTATCGGTCGCGATCAGCCCGCCGATCGTCGTCCCCTCGGAATAGCCATCGAGCGCGAGCATCTGTCCTGCTGACGCGAGCTGCTCCTGCACATCGACGAGACGCGCGCCGGGATCCATCGCCGCCACCAGATCGCCCGCGGAGTGCTCGATGAGCCGGTTCATCCGCGATAGATCGATGACCAGATCGATCTGGCTCGGGCGGTTGCCGAGCCCCATGCCGGTACCGCCGCCCCGCGGCGCTACGCGCAAGCCATTGCTCGATGCGACCGTCATCAGCTCGCTGATCTGCTCCACCCGCTCCGGCCACGCCACATGCGTCGGGACGACGCCGTCGACAGCATCATCCGGCCCGCCCTCGCGAAGCTGCTCCTCGCCGAGAATGTCGGCGAACTGCTTCTTCACCGTCATCAGAATACCTCCGCCAGGCCCGCCTGCTGCAGCGGATGCGGCTTCCAGGGCCCCGGTGCCTCACCGCACAGCCGGGGTGTCGGGAAGAGCTTCCCGGGATTGCAGAGGTAATCCGGATCGAAGGCGCAGCGAAGGCGTTGCATTGTCTGAAGATCGATTTCGTCGAACATGTCCGCCATGTAGTCCTTCTTGTCGACACCGACACCATGCTCGCCCGTGATCGACCCGCCATGCTCGAGGCAGATCTTCAGAATCTCACCGGCGACCGCTTCCGCGTGCTCCGCCTGCCCCTCGACCGCGTCATCATAGAGGACGAGCGGATGAAGATTGCCGTCGCCTGCATGGAAGACGTTCGCGACGCGTACGCCCTTCGCGGCAGCGAGATCGCCGATCTGCTTGAGCACCTCGGGGAGCGCCGTCCTCGGGATGACGCCGTCCTGGACGTAGTATGATGGGCTGATCCGGCCGACCGCCGCGAAAGCCGCCTTGCGTCCCTTCCACATCAGCGCGCGCTCATCTGCATCGGCCGCGATGCGCACCTCCGTCGCACCACTCTCGAGGCAGATCCGGTTCACCTCTTCGAACTGGTGCGCCACCTCGGCCGAGGGACCATCGAGCTCGACGATGAGAATCGCTCCCGCATCGGGGGGATAGCCTGCGTGGACCGCCGCCTCCGCCGCCTCCATCGCGAGCGCATCCATCATCTCGACCGCCGCCGGGATGATGCCCGCCGCGATGATCCCCGACACTGCCGCCCCTGCCTCGTGCGGGCTGGGGAAGGCCGCGAGCAGCATCTGGATCGCCTCGGCTCGCCGGACGATGCGCACTGTGACGGCCGTGGTGATCCCGAGCGTCCCTTCGGAGCCGACGAAGGCCCCGACGAGATCGTAGCCCGGTGCGTCGACGGTCGGCGCCCCCAGATGGACGATATCTCCCTGCGGGAGCACGACCTCCAGACCGAGCACGTGGTTGGTCGTGAAGCCGTACTTCAGGCAGTGCGCGCCCCCGGAGTTCTCGGCGACGTTCCCCCCGATCGAACAGACGAGCTGGCTGGATGGATCGGGCGCGTAGTAGTAGCCATCTTCGGAGACGGCCCCCGTGACCGACAGGTTGATGACGCCCGGCTCCGCCACGACCCGCTGATTCGGAACGTCGATATCGATGATGCGCCGCATCCGCGACAGGACGATCAGCACCCCCTCCTCGACCGGTAGAGCGCCGCCCGACAGGCCGGTGCCCGATCCGCGAGCGACGAAGGGGATCGAGTTTGTGTAGCAGATCGAAACGACATCGCGCACCTGCGCGGCCGTCTCGGGAAGGACGACAAGATCGGGGATGACCCGGTAGGAGGTGAGGCCGTCGCATTCGTACGTCCTCAGCTGCTCCCGTTGCGACACCACGCCCTCAGGCCCGACGGCGCCCTCCATGAGGCGGACGAGCGCGTCTCGCCCGATGCGCGTTTTCTCGGCTACTGCCATGACCCCTCGAATCGGTTTTCGCCCGCACCTGCAGCGGGAGCAAGAAGGTTGTACGCGGTCTGCTGAGAATAGGGTATCCCGGGGGTTTCCGGCAACTCGCGTGGAGGGGATGCGGTGCCGGGCGCGAGCA
>CAYRLB010000117.1:0-7326 GCA_964424945.1 uncultured Gemmatimonas sp. | reverse complement strand
TCGTCGTCGAGCCCGGCCTCCCGCGCGAGCGCCCCCGCACGGCGAACCACTGCCGCTTCCCGCGGAGGGTCGAGCGTCGGCAGGCCGGCGGCCTGCTTGACCGACCCGATCCTCCGAGCAAGCTGAACCCGCTCAGCGATCAATTCGATCATCGCCCTGTCGATCCGCTCGATCTCATTCCGGATCTCTCCAAGCTCGGCCTGTGTTCCGGTCTGATCGCCGTCGGTCATTCGCTCTGTTCCGTTCGAAGGTGGGTGCGGATCTTCCGAGCACGATGCGCGGACGACCGCGGATGAAGTGTCTGCCGCGCAGGTCGTCAAAGAAGCGCGAGGCGGCCCGCCGGCTGAACGGGCCGCCTCACGAAATATCCGGGCCCGCGCCGCATGAGGCTCACGCGGGATCCCCGGCCGCCCGTAAAGCATGGTGCGAACATACCATAGACGGAAAACGCACGTTGCCATGCCATCGCCGCAAGCATAGGAAGCGGGTCAGGGAGTGTCAAGGCTGCGACCCCGTCGGAAGAAGCTGTAGAAAGTCGGTCGATCCAGACTGTTGATTCGGGGTACAACGCGGCAGGGGTCAGGGAGGGCCGATCGGGCCCGAGTCGTCTAACACGTCGAGGAGCAGGCATGTGCGTCTTGTGTGAGAAGGAGAATCTCCGGTTGCTGGTCTCGCCACTGGCGAGCCTGAGCCATCGCGAGCTCGCGGACGCCATCGTCATCGCTCGCGAGGCGGCCTGGCAGCTCGTTCTGGACACAGCGGACGCCATCACGGAGCGGGAACCGGGTAGTGAGGGGCTGTCGCCGCACGTCGGCGCCGACGGGTACCTCGATTACATCGTGGACCGCGCGGAACGGGACGGGGTGGTCGATCCGGGGCAGCTTTCCTTCTGGAACAGCACGCTCGTCGACGAATCGATCCTCCGCGACCCGCGCGTTCAGGCGTTCCTCTCCTCGGCGGCCGAGGGGCTCGCCAACTACATCCTGCAGATCCGCGATCACCAGGGCGCGCTCGAGCTCTTCCTGGAGGAGCGGAATGGGGCGGTCGTCTTCGCGGGGATCGGACTGAATGGCGAGATCATCTTCGATCGCGGTACGGAACGCTTCGTCGTCCTCAATGATGAGGAGGCGCTCCGCATCGCCATGGATCGGATGGTGACGGGCCTCTGCAAGGAAGACCCCCGGCATCTCCTCAACTACACGAATCTGCCGCTGGGCGCCGCGGACGTTCTTGCGGCCATGCAGCAGGGTCCGCCTGAACGCGCGAACGACATCCTCGCCGGTATCGTCGACCTTCACGCGCTCACCGAGGACCGTGTGCGCCAGGTCGGCTATGCGCCCTTCGTGGCGGAGGGGGTGACGGACGAGTTCAGTGAGCAGCGGTTCGGCGACCGGGTCATCATCCGTCTGCGCGTTCCCGGGGACGATTTCCAGGGCTGACGGTCGCTCACTTCGACAGCTCGTCAAGGGCAGGGGTCCAGCGCAGCTTCGCAAGATCGACGCGGCGGCCCGCGACCCGCACCCCTTCCTGCTCGAGCCTCAGCCGCTGAACGTGCCCACCCATCCCGTGCATGGAGATTTCGCCATTCCGGTTCAGGACTCGCCACCACGGGATGTCGGTTCCCTCGGGCAGCATACTCAGGGCGTGTCCGACACCGCGGGCGGCTCTTGGCGCACCCAGCAGGGCGGCAATGTCTCCGTAGGTGGAGACGCGTCCATACGGGATCCGGCGAACGAGTCGATACACGCCGGTGCTGAATTCGGCCTTCGCCATGGTGGGGCGCACTCTGTGCGGTTCCTGATCGTTTCCAGCCTCAATCTCTCAACAAGGTCGCCCGTCGCGAGGAAGCATGCCAGATAAGATCGGTCTGATTGTGGGCAGCGAATGGTCCTTCCCGCCCGCATTCATCGAGGAAGTCCGCCGTCGGGACACCACGCTCGGCGTCGAGTACGTCAAGATCGGGACGCCGAATCTCCGCGATCCGGTCCGCTATTCGGTGATTCTGGACCGGTTCTCACACGCAGTGCCCTTCTACCGTGCGTATCTCGCCCATGCGGCTGAACGGGGTGTGCGCATCGTGAACGACCCTCGCTCCTGGCTCCTCACGGATCGCTTCTCGATGACCTCGCGCGCTGGGGACCTGGGCATTTCGGTCCCCCGGACGATCGCACTTCCTCACCGCGAATATGCTGCGGGAATCGTCCACGAGGAGTCGCTCCGGAATCTCGACTACCCGCTCGACTGGAGAGCCGTGGTCGAACATGTCGGGCTCCCCTGCCTGCTTCGGGATGCCCACGGGCAGGACGGCATTGCCCATGTCTGCCACTCTGAGGAAGAGCTTCTCGAGCATTACAATGCGTCCGGCCAGAAGCTCCTCATTGCCCAGGAGATCATTCCCTGGCAGCAGTATGTGCGCTGCTTCGTGGTGGGGGAGGAGGTACTCCCCCTGAAGTTCGATCCGGTGAAGCGGAAGTATCATGTCGATCATGCGCATCTGACGCCGGACCTCGGGCTTCGCATCGTGGAAGAGTCGCGGAAGCTCGTCCGGGAGTTCGGCCTCGATATCAACACGATCGACTGGGCGGTGCGCGACGGAATCCCCTACGCCGTCGAAGTGATGAATCCGGTGCCGGAGATCGACATCTATGCGCTGACGCCGGAATACTTCGACTGGGTGGTCGAGAAGGTCGCGGACCATGTGATCGGCCTCGCCTCCGGACAGCTTCCAGCAGAGCGGGAGACCCCGTCGACGCCCGCTTCTGCCACGGTACCGGAGATTGCCGCTCGAGCCCCGCGTCAGGAGGTAGAGAGCGGCAACCTGGATCTCGCGGAGGAGCTTCCCAGTCTGGCCCGGGACCTGCCCCATCCCGAGCTGTGAGGGGCGACCGGGGAGTGGAGAGGCCACTCCCATTCGAACTCAATCAAGGTGACGATGACCAATCAGAGCGGGAATGAAGTCGAAGGCGGACAGGGGCCGGCTTCGGCGGAAGCAGCAGCGCGTCCTGGCGAGCCTGCGGGCGGCCCAGAGGTGTTGATAACGGTGCGGGACAACGGACCCTATACGGTGACAGGACCCGCCCGCATCATCGACCTCGATGGCAACGAGTACGACATCAGCGCGAAGAAGCGCGTGTCCCTCTGTCGGTGCGGTGCGTCGACCACGAAGCCCTTCTGTGACGGCACGCACTCCAAGATCGGCTTCCAGGCCGCGGAGCGGGCCGTGCGCGAGGAGGGTGGCATCCCCTGACGGTCTCTGTGCGACTGCTCGCGAAGGTCGAGCAGCGCGCCAGGGGTAAGGGCTGAGCTCGCTACTGCCGAGTGAAGCCAACCGAACGGAAACGAAGAAGGGGGCGCCTGAGCGCCCCCTTCTTCTGACTTAATCCTCTGTCTTCTCTCCTGCCTACCGCGCTCCGAAGCGGATCTGCCCGCCGCCGTAGAAGGCGCGACCAGGCCCCGGCTCGAAGAACCGGCCCGACGCGTGGTTCACGCTCGGCGAGGTGATGTACTCCTCGTCAAAGAGGTTCGTCACGCCGACGAAGGGCGAGATCGAGAAGCCGCCGATCGACACCGGATCGAAGCCCGTGCGCAGATCGACCAGCGTGTAGGCCGGGGCGCTCGCGGTGTTCTCGTCGTTGACCGGCATCAGATCCGTGTACCGCGCATTCGCGGTAAGGAAGAGGCCGAGAGGCGACTGGAACGTCACCCCTGCGTCGACCCGGTGCGGGCTGACGCCCGGGATCCGGTTGTCGGCACGGGACACCCCGTCCACCGTGTACTCGTCGAAGCGCGCATCAACGTACGCATACGACAGGTCGACGTTCACGAAGTTCACCGGCGAGAGGGTCAGCCCCACCTCGGCACCCTGATGGATCGCCGACCCGGCGTTCCGGTAATAGGTGCGCTCATTCGGTGCCGTGAAAGGAACAAGCGCATCCTCGATCTCCGCGCGATAAACCGCCAGCTGGTAGCCGGCCCTTCCCGCGAGGATGCCCTTCAGCCCGACCTCATAGGAAAGCGTCCGCTGCGGCTCGAGGTTGGCGTTGAAGCCACCGCTGCCATCTTCCTGATTCGCGAGCTCCGTCGTCGTCGGCGTCTCGAACGAGGTGGAGACGTTCCCGTAGATCGTCGCATTGTCGACCACCGCATAGCTGAGACCGATCGACGGGCTGATCGCGTCCATCGTGCGCTCACCCGAGTCGTCCGGGTCGGTCGCGGTGATGAGGCGATCGTCGGCCTTGAAGCGCGTGACGTCGTAGCGAAGGCCGGCGAGGGCAATGAGGCCCGGCGTCGGAGCCGCCGTCAGCTGCGCGAAAACGGCACCGCCGAGCACCTTCTCGTCTTGCGCGATCGAGGGCGTCTCGCTGCGGACACCGGCGCCGTTGTGCGAGAAGTTCAGGCGGTCGTCCGACTGAAGATCACCCTCGACGCCGAAGCCCCAGCCGAAGCGGGACGTCGCCGGATCACCCGCCGAACGGTAGAGGAGATTGACTCCCCCTGCGTTGCGGCCGATCTGAATCGTGTTGAAGGGGATCGGGTTCATGATCTCACGGGTCAGCCCGTACCCGGCGATCTCGAGACGTCCCGGCCCGACAAGCCCGCGCCAGGAAAGCCCCATCTGGCCCTGCTGCCCGTCCTCACCCGTCTGGTGGGTCAGGTTCTGGGGCGCCGCCTGGAACCGGTCCTCTTCGAGCTGGGCGTTGTTGAGCGAGCCCGGGTTGTTCGCGTCATAGTCGACGAAGCTACCCACCAGCCGGAAATCACCGCCGAAGACCGTCGTCCCCATCGAGCCCGTGAGCAGCACGTTCCGGGCGTTCTGGTACGGACGGTAGCCGTCATAGGTGAGACGGGAAACGTTGAAGAGGTAGTACGAGTCTTCCGTCCGACCCGCGGTGGTGCTGTTCAGACGGAGCAGGCCGTCGCTACCCGCTACGACGCCGACCTCCTGCGACAGACGAGCGTCCCCGGGAACCTCCGTCTCGAACTGAATGACGCCGCCGGCAGCGTTCCCATACAGGGAGGACGCCGGGCCCCGGATGACCTCCGCACGGCTCAGCACGCTGAGATCGACGTGGTTGAGGTTCGTGTTCCCGTCGGGGAGGGTCGCAGGAATACCGTCAACGGTGACATTCACACCGCGCACGCCGAAGGGCGTACGGGCGCCAAAGCCACGAATGGAGATTCGGTCACCCAGGGCGTAGTTGTAACGGTCGTCGACCTGCAGGCCGGGAATACCCCCCAACGCTTCGCCCAGCCCGAGGCCCGGTCGACCCCGTTGGATCTGAGCTTCGGTGTTCGCATCGACCGCAAAGGGCGCGGCCCTGACCAGAAGGGGAGAGCGCAGTACCGTTACGGTCACGCCCTCGATCGGAATTACCTGCGTTGTATCCCCGCGCTCCTGACCGACTGCTCCATTCGCCTGGAACAGTAGAGTCAGAGAAAGAGCGGTTGCTAACGATTTCCTCATTGTGGCGTTCCTTCGCTGATTGGCGGCAGACTCGCGCTGCCGGTGGTGACCTACCTTTCGAGAATCACTAGAGCCCCCGGCGCTACATCGTGGCGCGCGAAAAACCCCGCGTTTACTTCGAGGGCAGTCTCGAACGGGACCCCCGCTGCATAATTCGGGCAATACTGCGCGACAGGGCTCACGCACGGCTCCATCTGGCGGATACTGCCGATGCGATTATCCGGCCCGATGAACGCAATGTCGAGGGGAATGAGGGTGTTGAACATCCAGAAAGCGCCATCTTCAGGCTGGAGCGAGGGGAACAGAAAGATCATCCCCGCATCTTCGCCCAAAGACGTACGGCGCATGAGACCGACGTTGCGCTCCTGATCCGATTCCGCAATCTCGACATCGACGGTGATCGTGTCGCTCCCGGTAACGATAAGGACGGTGCCGGTGTCGAGCGACAGGACAGGCTCGAGCGGCTCCGAAACAGGAGCTTCATCGCCGCAGCCGCCCAGCAGCGCCAGGGCGAGGATCAGAAATGCAACGTTCTTTCGAGACATGTACCCCGAATCGTGAGAAAGATGGCCAGGCATGGATGGTTATCGGAACGTCATGCCCCAGGCAACCTCACCGCCAGCCGGATATGAAGAAGGGCCGCGGATTTTCCGCAGCCCGGCGAAAATAGCGACGATGGATCAGAAGCGAATACCGACCGTTACCGGAATCGACTGGAAGTGCCTGGCCTCACCGCCCCCTCCAAGGTTCAGAAACCGCCCCTCGACGAAGCCGCGCAGACCCATGAAGGGGAACTCCAGTCCGGCACCCGCATGAAGCCCTACGAGATTCTGGCTTTCCCCGGCATGCGTGTGATCCTCATGCACCACATCGGGGGAGTCAGTCCGCAGATAGCTGACACCGCCGAGAGCATAAGGCTCGAGGAAGGCGATGGGGATGCCGAACGTCGCGTTGAGCACGCCGCCGACCTGGCGGAACCACTCGGACTGGTCATCCTCGAGCTCCTGCCAGAGCAGATCGGCACGAAGCCCGATGGGAAGCGACGGGACGGTTACACCCACCGAGCCCTGAACATGGTACCCGGTCCCCGCTTCCTCGGCGAACTCACCCCTCGGGAAGCTCGGCCCGCCCGCGATCGAAATCTCCCAGGGACGATACTGAGCCTCTGCTGCGCCCTGCCAGACGGCGGTCATGAGAATCGCCGAAAGCAGGGACCACTTCAATTGCCGCATGATCCTGATCATCTCCCGTTCAGAAGGATGCGCCCCCACCGTCGACTGCTCTCGGCGCATTCAGGGCATCGGCGCCGGCACAGGCCTGATCGGGGCGACTGCTGTCAGCATTGAGTACCAGCCCAATACCGTCGAATGTTCCTTAAGAGGGATGGGAAAGCGAACCGCGGCGCGGCGGGTGCCGTCAGACGGGGGGGTGGGAGGCGACAGAAGAAAGTCTGGAGGGGCGCAGAACGCCTTGGCTGGACGGCGCACGTCGTGGAACGTTGCAGTACTTCGCGACCTCGCGGCCGGGAAAAGGAGCGGGCCGCCCAGCTCACCCTCAGCCGTGCCCGCCCTCAAGGGTCAGCGGGGGTAAAGTCGGCTTTATTGGATAATCGGGACGGCCCGTCTATATGCCTTCCGGCCTCATGCTGAATCCCCGCTCCGAAGAGCGAACCGGGGAGGCCGTTCTGCTTCTCTCTCTCGCGCGCGATCGGACGTCGGCTACTGCGACTCGACCGGTCGTGCATCTGCCGGGCGGTGGACCTTTCGGAGCTTCCGATCCGTCCGGCGGGAGCGGGCGAATGCAACTGCGGGGCCTCAGCAGAAATCCGCATCATCCCTAGGAAAACGGAGCAGTTGCCCCCG
>CAYRLB010000116.1:0-7372 GCA_964424945.1 uncultured Gemmatimonas sp. | reverse complement strand
GCCGGCCGTCAGGCCCAGATTCTGAACCTTATGTTGGATGAACTGAAGGACTACCATAAATTGGAACCGGTCCGATTGAAGGAGCTCCTCGGTCATACGCCACTCGAGGTGCTCCTCGGGGCGGCATACGGCGCCTTTGTCGCCGCTTTGCTTCATCCATAGCACCAGCAGGAGACGCGAGGTGTCCCTTCTCGATTCGGTGAGATCGCCGGCAGACGTCCGGGCGCTTGCGCCCGACCAACTCGTCGAGCTCGCCGCTGACGTCCGCGAGCGGATCGTCGATGTCATTTCAAGCCATAAGGGAGCCCACTTCGGCTCGAATCTCGGGACTGTCGAACTGACGGTCGCGCTGCACCGGGTATTTGATACCCCTCGTGACCAGATTGTGTGGGACGTCGGTCATCAGGCCTACCCCCACAAGATCCTTACCGGGCGGAACGAGGAGTTCCCCACGATACGGAAGAAGGAGGGCCTTTCGCCCTTCCTTCGCCGCGACGAATCGGAATTCGATACCTTCGGTGCAGGCCACGCCGCCACCTCGATTTCCGCCGCCTGCGGGATGGCGGCGGCGCGGGACATCCGGGGGGACGACTTCGAAGTCGTTGCAGTGATCGGCGATGGCTCCATGACATGCGGCCTCGCCTACGAAGCGCTGAACAATGCGGGGAACACCGATCGCGATCTCGTCGTCGTGCTCAACGACAATCAGATGTCGATCTCTCCGAACGTCGGGGCGATGCACAGCTATCTCACCAACGTCCGGACCCACCCTCTGTACAACCGGGTCCGGGAAGAGGTGAAGCGCCTCATCCACTCGGCGCCCCGCATCGGGTCGCTGGGCGGCCTCGTCGAGCACTTCGCCGTCCGGGTGGACGACGCAGTCAAGTCGATGTTCGTGCCGGGAATGATTTTCGAGGAGTTCGGCTTCCGCTACATCGGCCCGGTCGATGGGCACGATGTCGAGAAGCTCGTCGAGACTTTTTCCGACGTTCGGAAGATGACGGGCCCCCGCCTGGTTCACGTCCTCACGACGAAGGGGAAGGGGTTCGCGCCAGCCGAGGAGGATCAGGTCAAGTGGCACGCGATGGGAAGCTTCGACAAGCGGACGGGCGCGCCGCTGACGATATCTTCCTCTCCCTCCCTGCCTCGGTACCAGGCGGTGTTCGGGAAGGCGCTCACCGATCTCGGCAGGGTACACCCGGAGATCGCGACGATCACCGCGGCGATGGCCGAGGGCACGAGCACCAATCTTTTCGCGGAGGCGCATCCGGACCGCTTCTTCGACGTCGGCATCGCCGAGGGGCACGCGGTGACCTTCGCGGCGGGCATGGCGACGCAAGGGGTCCGGCCGGTGGTCGCCATCTACTCGACCTTCCTGCAGCGCGCATACGACTCGATCGCGCACGATGTCGCGCTCCAGAATCTGCCGGTCATCTTCTGCATGGACCGTGCAGGCGTTGCGGGTGATGACGGCCCCACGCACCACGGGGCGATCGACATCGCCTATCTGCTCGCGATTCCCGGCATGACGGTGACGGCGCCCAAGGATGGCGTGGAGATGGTGGCGCTGTTGAAGTCCGCGCTCGCATGGAACAAGGGCCCCTTCTCCATCCGCTGGCCGAGGGACACCGTTCCGGCACCGGTACCGGCCACCAGTGAGATCCCCGCTGTCGAATACGGGACGTGGGAAACGCTGCGCGAGGGGAGCGACGTCGCGCTGCTGGCAACGGGAACGATGGTCCTTCCCGCGCTTCGTGCTGCCGAACAGCTCGCCGCGGCCGGCATCGACGCGACGATCGTCAACTGCCGCTTCATCAAGCCGCTCGACGAGGAGATGCTGCGGGCGCTTTTCCCGCGTCACACCGTCGCTCTGACGCTCGAGGAGGGGACGGTGGTGAATGGCTTCGGTGCGTACGTCAGGGGGCGGATCGCGGAGGAGTGGCCGGACGTGCGGGTCGTTTCGATGGGGCTGCCGGATGATTACATCCCCCATGGGGAGCGGATGGAGCTTCTCGAGGAGGCCGGTCTCACGGAAACATCGATAGCCGCCCGGGTGACCGCCCTCATCTCCGCGCGCTCGCGTCAGCCCTTCCGCGAGTCGGCCTGACGCCGATGACGCAATGGATCAGGCCTCGGCGCATCGGCGTTGTCGGCTACGCTCGCTACGCGGCACTCGACCGGACTGTCGAGCGGTTTACCGCCATCGCCGATGCGGCGGGCGTCGAGCTCTTCCTGGAAGAGGATCTCCTCGACATTGTGGATGGGAATCTGCTCACCGGGGAGCTGGTGCCCTCGCTCGACCTGCTCATGACCTTCGGGGGAGATGGGACGCTCCTGCGCGGCGCGCGCCTCGTCGCCCCCTTCGGCATCCCGGTGCTCGGCATCAACATGGGCCGCCTGGGCTTCCTGACCTCCATCGGTCCGGCGGAGCTCGATGGCGCCTTCGCCAATGTGATGAACGGCGATGTCATCCTCGACGAGCGGATGGTTCTGCAGGTCGAAGCCGAGCATGAGAATGGGGAGAAGAATGGCGACTTCCTCGCCCTGAATGACGTCGTCCTCCACCGGGGTGGCGTGGCGCGGATGCTTCGGTTGAGCATTCACGCGCATGGCGAGGAGGTGGGCACCTACAGCTCGGATGGCGTCATCCTCGCCACACCGACCGGATCGACCGCCTACTCCCTCTCGGCGGGCGGCCCCATCGTCGCCCCGACGCTGGATTGCATCCTCGCTACACCGATCTCACCGCACACTCTCGCGGTGCGCCCGCTCGTTCTCTCGGCATCCGAGACGATCACGGTCGAGGTGCTCTCCCCCACGGAAGAGCTGATTCTGACGATCGATGGCCAGCAGGGCGCAAAGATGCTCCCCGGACACCGCCTGATCGTCTGCCGCTCCGACGAACCCCTGCGGCTCGTACGCTTTCCCGGGCAGACCTTCTTCTCGACGTTGCGACGGAAGCTCGGCTGGGGCGACCTGGAGGGCCGGAATCGGGGCTGACACCCGGCTCCGTGCGCCACCTGCCAACCTGACCCAGCGGCCCTCCGCCGCCCTGCGGCTCCCGCTCTCATCAACCGCTCCGGGCCGTCCTCGTGCACGCCATGTAGAGACTCAGCGCGAGAGCGACGAAGGCTGCGAGTGATACGAGTGGCGCAAAGCTGCCCGCCCATACATCTCCGATCCGCACGGCAGCGCTGAAACCTGGTGCGAAAGCCACAGGAATCGCGATGAGCACGCCCAGCAGAGCCGCCCCCGCAATGAGCCCCGACGCGTAGAGGATACCCGCCTCGCGGCCCTCCTGCAGCCTGGACCCCGTGAACTGCCTCTCGACGATCCACCGTATGGCGCCGCCCGCAAAGATCGGCGTTGAAAGGCTGAGCGGAAGGTAGAGACCGACCGCGAAGGGCAGGGACGACACCCCGAGCAGTTCCACCACCAGCGCGATGGCCGCTCCAACGAAGACCAGTGCCCAGGGGAGCGACTGCGTCATCACCCCGTCAATCACCGTCGCCATCAGCGTCGCCTGGGGGGCCGCGAGTTCGGCGGACCCGATGCCGTATGATGCGTGAAGGAGCTGAAGGACGAAGGCCATCGACAGCGCTGCGAAGGGAATCCCGAGGAGCTCCGCGATCTGCATCTTCCAGGGCGTTGCGCCGAGCAGATGGCCGCACTTCAGGTCCTGGGAGGCGTCACCCGCAAGCGCTGCCGCGATGCAGACGACAGCGCCCACGAGGAGAACCGCCACCGGCGCCGCGGGATCCGTCCGCCCCAGCGCCACAAAGATCAGCGATGTGATGAGAAGCGCGCCGATCGTCATCCCCGATACCGGGTTGGAGGACGAACCTATCAACCCTACGATCCGCGCTGACACCGTCACGAACAGAAAGGAGAAGATTACCATCAGAATCGCGCCGATCGGCGACACATCGATGAAGGGGATCAGCCAGAGCAGAAGTGCAACGATCGCGGCGAGCCCGAATACGAGCCGCAGCGGAAGATCCCGATCGGTGCGGCGCGTTCCATCCGCTGCAGCGCCCACGCGGCGAAGCCCTACACCGATGCTGTCGCGGATGAGTGGGAGCGCGCGGATCAGCGTGATGATGCCTCCCGCGGCGACCGCCCCCGCGCCGATGTAGCGCACATAGCGCGACCAGATCGTCCCGGCGTCCATATCCGCGATCAGGAGCGTCGTCTCCGGGAAGACCGGGACCGTCAGCCCGGATCCGAAGAGATCGATGAGGGGGATGAGGCCGAGCCATGCCGTGACGCCCCCCGCGAGCATCGTCGCAGCGATCCGAGGCCCGATGATGAACCCTACCCCGAGCAGCTCCGGCGTCAGATCGCCGGCAACCACCGTCTTCCTCAATCCGGGACCGCTGCCCTCGCCGAAGAGGCGCGCCTCCGGACTTCCCGGCCAGAGTGCGAGGGCGGAGCCATGAACAAGCGACTGGTAAAGCGCCCCAAGACCCAATCCTCCAAAGACGAGCCGGGCTCGCGCACCGCCCGCTTCTCCAGCCACCTGAACTTCGGCGGTTGCGGTTCCCTCCGGGAAGGGAAGAACTCCATGCTCCCGCACCATGAGGAAACGCCGGAGCGGGATCATGAAGAGAACGCCGAGCACGCCGCCGAGGAAGGCGACTGTCGTGACCACATACCATTCGACGTCCAGTCCCCAGATGTAAAGCGCGGGCAGCGTGAAGATGACGCCGGCCGCGAGCGACTCACCCGACGAGCCGATCGTCTGGACGATGTTCGTCTCCAGAATCGTCCCGCGCCGTATCACCCTGAAGATTGCGATGGCCATCACCGCAGCCGGGATCGATGCGCTGACGGTAAGGCCAACCCTCAACCCGAGATACGCATTCGCGGCCCCGAAAAGCACGCCGAGCAGAATGCCGACGACGATCGCCTTGGCGGAAAGCTCCGGGATCCGCGCCTCATCCGGGACGTACGGCCGGTACTCCTCCCCCGGGATCGCCTGATACGCCTCAGGCGGAAGGCCGCGACGTGCAGAAGAAGGCGGGTCCGACAGGTCGGCAGCTGCGTTCTTGGCCATGGCTCAGGAAAGGATGAACGAAGAGTCCTGCCATCGTGAACACCTAACTTCATCGCCGACCCCGCCCCTGGAAAGAGCGCGGAACTCCCGCCGTACAGGCAGGGAATTCGGGCATGCTTATTTCAACCCTCGAGGGCAATGATTGAAGGGCTCACGGAGCGCTTCCTGTCAATAAGCATCGGCCCTGCGTGCGGCAGCAACGGCGACTCAAAGGCAGAGCCGACTGGAAAGGATATCACATGCCGAATTTCGAGCGTTTTACTGTCAAATCGGCAGAAGCCATTCAACAGACTACGGTCGCCGTTCGCCAGGCGGGGAATCCGGCGATCGAGGATGTGCATCTGCTGGACGCGTTGCTGAACCAGGAGGAGGGGATCGTCGTCCCGATGCTTCAGAAGGTCGGGGTGAACATCTCGAAGCTTCGCGAGGAGCTCGGGGCGGCTCTGCAACGTCTACCGAAGCAGTACGGCGGCTCCCAGCCGTCGATGTCGCGTGAGCTCGTCGACATCCTGGACGGTGCGGAGAAGGAAGCGCGAGAGCTCAAGGATGAGTACGTATCGACCGAACATCTTCTTCTGGCGCTCGCCGGGAAGAAGGGGTCCGATGTACGGGAGCTGCTTTCCGCGCAGGGCGCGACCCGCGAGGCGCTCTTCCAGGCGCTGGAACAGGTGCGCGGCTCCCACCGGGTGACCGACCAGAACCCGGAGGACAAGTATCAGGCGCTGCAGCGCTTCTCGACGGATCTGACGGAAAGGGCTCGGCGTGGGCGGCTTGATCCAGTCATCGGCCGGGATGAAGAGATTCGCCGTCTGGTCCAGGTTCTTTCGCGCCGTACAAAGAACAATCCCGTGCTCATCGGAGAACCGGGCGTCGGCAAGACGGCGATCGCCGAAGGTCTGGCGCAGCGCGTCGTCAGCGGGGACGTTCCCGAGGGCCTTCGTGACAAAGCCGTAGTCTCCCTGGACATCGCCGGGATGCTGGCGGGCGCGAAGTACCGGGGGGAGTTCGAGGAACGGCTGAAGGCGGTGCTGAAGGAGATCACGGACGCCGAGGGGAAGTTCATCGTCTTCATCGACGAACTGCACACCATCGTCGGGGCCGGAAAAACGGAGGGTTCGCCCGACGCAGGGAACATGCTGAAGCCGGCGCTCGCGCGCGGAGAGCTGCGGGTGGTGGGGGCGACGACCCTTGAGGAGTATCGTCAGTACATCGAGAAGGATGCAGCCCTGGAGCGGCGTTTCCAGCCGGTCTTCGTGGGGGAGCCGACCGTAGAGGATACAATCGCCATCCTGCGCGGCCTGAAGGAGCGGTACGAGGTCCACCATGGCGTTCGCATAACCGATCCGGCGATCGTTGCCGCTGCCACGCTATCCGACCGCTATATCGGCGACCGGTTCCTGCCGGACAAGGCGATCGATCTGATCGATGAGGCAGCTTCAAGGCTTCGTATCGAGATCGACTCGCTGCCGCAGGACATCGACGAGCTCGAGCGGCGGGTCATGCAGCTCGAAATCGAGAAGCAGGCGCTGCAGAAGGAGAGCGATCCAGCATCGCTCGAGCGGCGTCAGCGGGTCGAAGAGGAGATCGCGCAGATCCGGGAGCGGAGCTCCGGCATGAAGGCGAAGTGGCAGTCGGAGAAGCAGGCGATCTCGGAACTCAGAGAGATGAAGGAGCGGCTTGAAGCGCTGAAGGTCGAAGCCGACCGCGCCACTCGTACCGCCGACCTGAATCGCGCCGCCGAGATACAGTACGGCGAGATTCCCCAGCTCATGAAGGACATCGAGGCGTCCGAGGCGCGACTCGCCGAGCTGCAGAAGGAGTCCCGCTTCCTCAAGGAGGAGGTGCAGGCGGACGATATCGCGGACGTCGTTGCCCGGTGGACGGGCATTCCGGTGACCAGGATGCTCCAATCCGAGCGCCAGAGGCTGGCTCGCCTTGACGAGCATCTCAATGAGCGTGTGATTGGTCAGCCTGAAGCGACGGTCGCCGTCGCCGATGCTGTCAGGCGCTCGCGCGCGGGGCTGCAGGACCCGAACCGACCGATCGGTTCCTTCATCTTCCTCGGTCCGACGGGCGTAGGGAAGACGGAAACCGCCCGCGCCCTCGCCGAGTTCCTGTTCGACGACGAGAACGCGATGGTGCGCATCGACATGTCGGAGTACATGGAGCGACACGCGGTGGCCCGTTTGATCGGCGCGCCCCCCGGGTACGTCGGGTACGAGGAGGGTGGTCAGCTCACCGAGGCGGTTCGGCGGAGACCCTACTGCGTAATTCTGTTCGATGAGATCGAGAAGGCGCACCCCGACGTCTTCAACC
>CAYRLB010000115.1:0-7416 GCA_964424945.1 uncultured Gemmatimonas sp. | reverse complement strand
CCCCTGTTTACGCCGTGAGAGGGCGTTGTCCTAGGCCACTAGACGAACGGGGCAACAACCTGACCGACAAGAACTCAAAGATACCCCGGACCCGCGGACGCGTCAACCGGGCGCAGGGAATTTGTCAACGACGGATAGAAATGTCCCCCGGTTTAGACGGATAGAAGTGTCCCCTTCGTTTTTGAGGAACTGGCTCTCTCCGTTTCCTCCAGCGGGGACCCGTCAGGAGCCGCCCCCAGGCGGAGGGACCGCAGAGGGATGAGGAAGTCAGACGGAGGAGGGAGTCACCCGTCCCATCAGCGTGCCGGCTTCTGCCATGCTATCCTTCTCCGGAGCCGGGCCCGACTCGAATGCGTTGCCGAGCGGATTTCCCGGTCCCATCATGAACAGCGGATCGCGTCGGCCGACCCGCCTTCGCCCGGCGAACTTCACTCTGCGCCACCTGCCTCTGAACGCAGCTTCAGCATGTCGCACAAACGAAGTTGTCACTCTGCCCGCTCGACAGAAGCGTGAGCACGCTGCACAGACAGGTCGTGGTAACGGCCGGCGCCTGGAGCGATGAGGTCGACGAGCAACTGGCTCCTCTTTTCGAACTTCTCTGGCACGCGGGCATCGAGACGGTGCTGTCGTGCCAGTGCCATCCGCCAACCGGAAAGGTGTGGATCGGCTTTGCATCCGGGCGGGACGCGGAACGCTTCCTGGACGCGGTGCGCAAAGGGGGACCGGCCGACGACTGGTCACGGGCTGAGCATTGGTATTTCGGCGTCTATGAGCCGGTCGCGAGTGGACGATCGAGTCCGATAAGCGCCCCCCTTCATCCTGAAGGTTGGGAGTTCCACGCGAGCGTCCACGAGGTGGGGTCGGCGAACGATACCCGGCTGGCCATCCACGTCGATGTCCTCTTTCCGCCTGAAGATCTCCCACGCGTGATCACCCGGGTGCGCGCGAGTCTCGGCACCGCCTGACCAAGGGCGCAGCCAGGCCGGAGCGACTCCGGAGAAGTGTGCCGTTTCTTCCACCCATCCCCCCCCAGCGACCGAAGCTACCCGGACAAAAGTGCCGCAAGCGGCAGCTTCGTCCGGCCTCACCTGCACGAGTACGCCTCACCACCCGCGCCGTGCGAATCCCATAAATCACGCTCCTGCAACACGTTGCACCATCCCGCAATCACATCCGGCACAGGGTATATCGATTGCCTCTGACGACACCGGCAACAGACGGCAGCTCAGACACACGACGCCGTACGGTAAGCCTTTGTTCGGAAACCAATTGAATGCGGTCAGCAGCCGCGGCGGAGGCAAGAATGGCTACCAATGCTCTCTGGTTTGAATATACAACGAATGGCAGCGCAATCGTTCGCGACAAGTTGCTGAATGAGCATCTTGGTCTCGTGCACCACGTCGCGCGCCAGCTTTCGAAGACGCTTTCCAACGAAGTCGACTTTGACGAGCTTGTCAGCTGCGGCGTCATCGGGCTCGTGGACGCGCTCGACTCATTCGATCCCTCGCGCGGGATCGCCTACAGCACCTTCGCGATTCCGCGCATTCGCGGGGCGATTCTGGATGCCCTTCGCAAGCAGGATCACGTCCCGCGCTCGGTCCGTAAGAAGAGCCGGGACATCCGTGAAGCACGGGAAGCGCTGACCGCCAGATTCGGGAGCGCGCCTTCGGAATACGTCGTTGCCGAGTACCTCGCGGTGGAGCCGGACACACTCTCGAGTTGGCTCAAGGATATCGAATGCATCTCCCACGTACCGATGGACGCCCCGATATCGTCGTCCGAGAAGAATGCGCCGACACCCGCGGAGATGCTGGCCTCGGAGGTCGAAAGCTCCATCGAAGACGAACTGATCTTCGAAGAGGAGGTCGGCAGCATGCGTATGGCGATGATGGAGCTGAAGGAGCAGGAGCGGGTCGTTCTCTCTCTCTACTACTTCGAAGAGCTGAAGCTGAACGAGATCGCAAAGATCCTGGAGCTGACGGAGTCCCGGATTTCGCAGATTCGATCGAAGGCGATTCAGAAGCTCCGGGTCCGGATGCAGCCGTTGCGTGCGGCAGCGTGATCGGCCGCGAAGGGATCGCCGGCGAAGAAGGAGACCACAAGCTGTTCGAACGCGGCTAAGAACAGGAAAGAGGCCCCACGGCGATCATGCCGGGGGCCTCTTCTGCTCTGCCGAACTCGCGGATCAACTCCTAGAGGTGCCGCCCGGATTTGAACCGGGGATCGAGGTTTTGCAGACCTCTGCCTTACCACTTGGCTACGGCACCGAGATTCCCGATCGTCCAGGAGCGAACGCCGGAAATGGAAATCGCCTCAATCCGTGGATCGGGGCGAGACCATAAGCTAACACTTCATCCCCCATCTCGGAAACCCCGCGGGGTCAACTGACTACTCTGAAACACAGGAAGCTCGCATAACGTAGAGGGCGGAAGCTCCCCTTCTCCCCCTCACCGCACGATTCCAATGAACAGCTTCGCCCGGATCCTCCTGATCCTGCTCAGCATCGGCTTCCTTGCCGCGGGGTCCCTCTGGCTCTTCACCCCCGACACCCGGATAAGCATCAGCGGAACCGACTCCGGCCAGGTTGTTGAGATCTCAGGCGTTCTCCGTCCTGCGACGATTCCTGCAGCCGTCGCCCTCGACAACGGACATCTTCAGGTTGCCACCCCCGTCGAGCTCGAGTTGCCGACGCACATCATCGGGTCCACTGAGATCGAGATTATCGGTGGGCCTGGCGCTCCAGTCACGGTAGCGGCCATGGACAAGTTCGGGCAGACGTACCGGGGGCGCGGCGAACGGGTGGTCGTCTGGCAGGGGCCCTTGGCGAGCGGTGGCGTCTCCTCGGGACCACTGCGCGCAGCTCAGGTGGGAACGAGCCGCTGAGATCGTGCTGGAGCGTCGGCCATGCGGCCATCTTCAGGCGAGACAAACGGAGACCAAAAAGCGCGATGGGCGTTGCCGGAGGATCCGGTCGACGCCCATCGCATCTTCGTCCTTCATCTTCCACCCCTCGAACTCCCATCGAAGCGGGCAACCGGGCTCGAACCGGCGACCTCAACCTTGGCAAGGTTGCGCTCTACCAACTGAGCTATGCCCGCAAGTACCGCAGGAGCCTTCCCGATCCGCTCCTTCGGCGTTGGCCTTGCAACCACCCCCGCCGATGGCCGCAAATCTAGAGTGAAGGTAGAACGATGGTCAAGCGGGTCTGGCCCGCCGCTCCGCAGCCGTTAGCTTTCTCCCCTCAACCCCCTGCGCGGACTGATTTCAGAAACCCTGCTCCGGAACCGATGAAGCTCGCCCGTCCGCTCTCCCTGCTCCTGCTGGCTTTGATGACCTGGTCCTTCCCTCTGTCCGGGCAGGAGCGGGACGGCACGGTCGCTCTGCCCGGACAGTTGCGGCTGGATCTATCGGCGGAGTACCTCCGGGTCGATTCGCACTTCGGCCGTGCGGACGGGTTGTCATGGCCTTCTGCCGGAGCCCTTGATCGCCAGAAGCTGTCCGCCGTCTCCGGGCCGGCCGATCGATTCGATGCGTTCCTCGAGGCGACAGGCGGCACGGTCGCGGGTACCGATGGATCATCACTGAATCTGGGCACAGCGACGGTCGATGGGGTCGTGGCGGTCCGGCATCTTCCGATCCGCGCGGCGCTCGGCCTCATCAACAGGTTCGAGCTGGGGGTCGCCCTGCCAATCGTTCGAACGCAGCGTCTCGTCCGCCGGCTGGACGTGGAAGGGGGAAATCTCGGACGGAACCCATCGCCGATCGAAAATGCTGAGCGACTCGCCCCCCTCGGCGAGGCCGGGCAACAGCTTGGCGCGGCCCCCCTTCTTCCGGTTGCCGATTCGCCGGCCGGCCGTCTCCTTCAGGAGCGGGTCATGGCTGCCACGGGTGTCGCGCTCGATCTCCCTGCTACGGCTCTCGATCAGAATGGGATCCGGGATGCCTTCGACTACGATCGGGCGCCGTACGATACCGGCGCCTGGGAAGTCGGCGACCTCGAGATCGACCTCCGTTTCCAGCTCCTCAGCTCGTTCGGAGGCCAGTTCCCGACCCGCGCGGACTCGGTTGATTCAGGGCCTCGCGACTATCGCCTGACGGTGACCGGAGGATATCGGATCGCAGCACCATTCACGCTCGAGCCGGGGGCGTCCGGCGCTCTTCCGATCAGTGGTACGATCGGCTTCAGTGGGCCGCATGCGGGGGCGATCGGCGATCTCTGGCTGGGAAGGAGCTGGACGACGGTAGGTTTCCGCGCCGCACGCCTGGAACGCCAGGCCACGAAGGTAGCCGCCCCCGGCCTCAACGAGCTGCGGCCGGGTGCCGAGCTCACGCTAGACGCCTATCTGGGGGATGAGGTCAACGTCTGGATCGTCCCGAGAGCTCGACTGACGCGGGAGCTGTCTCTCGGCGCCATTCTCGATGGCCGTCTGGTGAGCGGCGGAAGCCTTGCGGGCAGCACGGAGCCGGAGGACCGTGGAATGGTGTCAGCCGGACTCAGCCTGCGCTTCTCCAGCCTTCCCGGGATGGCAGCGGGCGACGCGATGCGCCCCATCGATGCATCGGTCGGCTTTCTCCGAGCTGTTTCGGGAAAGGATGGTTCGCAGCGGGTGGGGCGCGCCTTCCTGCAGGTCACGCTCCTCCCGAAGCTCTGGGGGAGAGCCCCGGGGGCGCCCGCCGCAATGGTCCCCCCTGAAGCCGCTCCTGCCGCCACCCCCTGATGCGCACCGGAAGCCTCTTCAGGATTCACCGGGGCGGCTAAGCGCGGGCCATCCCGCCCTTCTCGAGAAGCTCCCGCGCGTGCGCCAGCGACGCATCGCTTTCGGGATCCCCTCCCAGCATCCGGGCCAGCTCGGTGATCCGCGACTCGTCGCTGAGAACGGAAACCTCCGTCGAGACGCGATCGCCACCGGACGCCTTCCGCACCAGCAGATGCCGGTGCGCCCGCGCAGCGATCTGCGGCAGATGTGTAATCGCCAGCACCTGATGCTGAGCGGCGACCTGTCTCATCTTCTCCCCGACCTGGAGCGCCACCCGCCCGCCGATCCCTGCATCGACTTCGTCGAAGATCAGGGTCGGGACCGAGTCGAGTCTCGCCAGAATCGTCTTCAGCGCGAGCATCACCCTTGAGAGCTCACCTCCCGACGCCACCGTCGCGAGGGGTCGCGGCTCGAAGCCGCGGTTGAGGCTGACCATGAACTCGACATCCTCGGCCCCGCGAGCTTCAGTCACCGAAAGTGGCGTCAGACGGACCTCGAACACGCCGCCCTCCATTCCCAGCTCGGGCAGGATCCGACCCACCTCGGCCGAGAGAGAGGCGGCGGCAGCCGCCCGCATGGCCGACAGCTCGGCAGCCCTCGCGTCGAGAACTGCCCGCGCCTCTGCTTCCTTCCGGTTCAGCTCGGCGATCGTCCAATCGGCATCATCGACGAGGGCCAGCTCCGCCTTCGCCTTCTCCAGTGTCGCGAGGATCTCCTCGAGTGAAGGGCCGTACTTCTTCCCGAGCCGGTAGAGAAGATCCTGCCTGGATCGGACCGCCTCGAGCCGCTCCGGATCGTACTCCACCACCAGCGCATAGGCATCCAGCCGGGTCGCCATCTCCTCCAGCGCGTAGTACGCAGTGTCGAAAAGCTCCACCAGCGGCGCCTGCGCGGGGTCTATCCGAACGAGTTGGTCGAGCTGACGACGGACGGCACCGAGCACGCTGTTCGCCGATGCCTCATCCCCGGCGACAGCCGCCTCGACAGACGACGCGAGGGAAAGAAGCTCCTCGGCGTGCGAAAGTCGCTGCGCCTCGTCCGCAAGCCGCTCCGCCTCACCCGGCTCGATTGCCGCGCCTTCGATCTCCTCGACCTGGAAGCGCAGATAGTCGGCACGCTGCGCAGCCTCCTGCTGCCGCCGCTCGAGCGTTCCGATATCGTCGAGGATCCGATGCAGCGCAGCGTGCGCGTCCTCCACCCCCTTCGCCAGCTGCTCCGACCCTCCGAAAGCATCGAGGATCGCCATCTGCTCGGGGGGGCGGAGAAGGGTCTGGTGCTGATGCTGACCGTGAAGATTGACGAGCGCGCCTCCGATCTGTCCGAGCTGCCCGACCGTTGCCGGCGACCCGTTGATCCACGCGCGGCTGCGCCCTTCTACCGCGACCTCGCGCTTCAGAATGACGCGCCCCTCGTCGATATCGATGCCGTAGTCGGCCAGCCGGGCCGCGACCTCACTCCCTTCAGGAACGTCGAAGGCGCCCTCGACGGTCGCCCGCTCCTCACCCGCCCGCACGACATCGGCGGATGCGCGCTCGCCCAGCAGCAGCGAGAGCGCCCCCACGACAATCGACTTTCCGGCACCCGTCTCACCCGACAGCACATTCAGCCCGGGCCCCATCTGTACCGAGAGACGGTCGATCAGCGCAAAGTTGCGGATGCGGAGCTCAGTCAGCATTCCCTTCAGGATGACGCAGGATACGGATTGGATGGCAGATGATCCGGATGGGCTCTTGGAGGCGACGTCACGACGGGCGAAAAAAGCGATGAAGAAGCCACCCTGAAAGGCGGGTCGATACCGTCACACCCTCGGACAGAATCAGGATCTCTGCAGGAAGGCGGTCAGCAGCTCTTCCTGCCGGACGAACATCGGCGACGTCTCGCCCTCGGGATGATCCCACCCGATCACGTGAAGGGTCCCGTGGATCGTCAGACGCAGCAGCTCCTCCTCCAGCGGCACTCCTGCATCGACCGCCTGGCGCCGCGCCTGCGCCACACCGATGTAGATGTCACCCAGCAGCCGGAATGGGTCTTCCAGGGGGAAGGAGATGACGTCGGTCGGACCGGAATGCGAGAGATACTGCTCGTTCATGCCAGCGATCGTCTCGTCGCTGACCAGCGCGATCGAGATCTCTCCATCCCGCGCCCTCTCGCTTTCGAGCACCCAGCGCGAAGCCGCCTCGATCGAGGCGACGTCCAGCGGGAGCAGCACCCCTTCCTCGGCCGAGGCCTCGACCGTCCAGTCACCCATTCCCGTCATCTCTGTATCGTCAGCGGTCCGAGCCCCGGCCCGCGGCAACCGTAGCGGCATCGATGTCGGCGCCGAGAGGCCCGCTGGTCCCTCTGCTACTGGACTTCCCCGCCCCGTCCTGCTCTCCCGCCGATGCAGGCGCAGGCGCGGGCGGATAGTCGATGCGATGATGATACATACCGGTCAGTACGGAGCTCAGCGCGTCCTTGATCAGGTCGATCTCGCGCAGAGTGAGCGGGCTCTCATCGAGCTGTCCCTCGGCGATCTTCACGCCGACGAGCCGATCGACCATCTCGCGAATGCGTTGCGGCGTCGGGTCCTGCAGCACGCGGGCGGCCGATTCGACCGTGTCGGCGAGCATCAGAATCGCCGTCTCCTTCGACTGCGGTCGCGGACCCGGATAGGTGAAGT
>CAYRLB010000114.1:0-7510 GCA_964424945.1 uncultured Gemmatimonas sp. | reverse complement strand
TCGAGCGACTTCGGCTCGGGCTGGGCAGTCCCTTCCGTCTCATCGACTTTGCGCTGTCCGATCCCCGGCTCGATGCGGATTCCCGGAGAAGCGTGGCAAACACGCTCTTCAGACTCACACTCGACGGACAGATCTACGAGATCGATCCGGGCGTTCTCCAGCCTGGCAGCGACCCGCCGAACGCCGAATCGCTCATGCGCGCGACGCGGCATCTGGACGTTATTTCCACGGCAATCGCCGGATCAGACGATCCTCGAGCGGCGGAGCTGGCGATCCGGCTCGCATATCAGCTGGCTCGCCTCGAAACAGAAGTAGGGGCAAGCACTCTTTCATCCGCTGTCCGCGTGGCTGCACTGCTGCGCGACCGCGAGTTCGCGATCCGTGACGCACACGCGCTGGCGCGAGTGGCAGACGAGGCGGGGCGTGACCCCATCGACCTCGTGCCTGCATGGCGCAGGGAGCGCCGCTTCTGGGTCGAGAGGCCGGTTCTGGAGAGTGTCGGCGTCGCCTTCGAACAGGCGGCAATCGACGCGCTCCCACGTCTGGTGCATGCGGTACGGCTCGCTGCCAACGGCGGTGACTCACAGAGGCGCGGATCCTACCTGGCCGATCCTGACATTCCGACACTCAGGCTGCTTCCCTCGGTCGATACGACCTTCACCATGCCCCCGCGATCGGCGATTGTCGTCTCGGTCGGTGCTGTAGGCGCATCTCTTCATGATGCCCTTCCTTCGGCAGACAGGGAGGCATGGGAGGATTTTGTGGCCGAAGCGACGACCGAGGAATCACTCGCGGTCCGGGCCGCCGATCTGTCGGCAACTCACCCGATCCTGCGGGGTCTCGTCGCGCGCTCGGTTCTGAATTCAGCGATCGCCCTCCGTCCCGATGCCCAGGAGACGGTGTGGTTTCCAGGCATGGACGCGCCGACCACGCACGACCTGTTTCTCGCGCACGGTGTGCAGGTGACGGCCAGGGAGGACGTGCCCGCCGGGTGGGTCCCCTACGTGCTCGCGACGCTCGATGGAGCGCTGCGGGATCTGAGCACCATCGTGCCTCGTCTCAACCTGTCGGGGCTTGAGGTCGCAATCTCGACCGAGTCGTCGGTGCCCCACGCGCTCGCTTCGCACAGCCCATCCTCGCGTGTCATCGATCTTCCTATCTCGACGGGGCTCGGCACGATCGCGCACGAGATAGCCCACGATCTCGACTGGCAGGCGGCAAGGCGCTTGCGGGCGACGGCGCGGACCTATGCGAGCGACAGCGAGGCCGTGCGTGGCCACTCTCAGTTCCGTTCTGCCGTGGCGACCCTGATCCCGACGACGGCCGGCGCCTGGCGCCCGTCCGGGGCGGCGGCAGACCTTCCATCGACTCGCCCCGCCGAGGTGATCGCCCGCACCTTCGACTGGTTCGTCGCGACCCGGCTGGCTGCCCGCGGGCGCTGGAACGGATCGCTTTCGGCGGCTCAGGACGAGATCCTCACCGGCCACGGCTCTATTCAACCGCCGGGCAGCAGCGTAGCCTGGGGCGCTGCTGCCGTTGAGGTCATGCGCCCTCTCGCGATACTCCCCGAACGCGAGGTCGACGCTTTCCTCGCGCAGTACGGACCATCACGCGGAGCACGCGCGATCCCCCTTCTGGATGCTTTCGTCGGTCGGTTGGAAAGGGGCGGGGTCGCTACCGCGGCGCGGTCAGTGCCGGAAGGGGGTGTGGCGGCGATCGATGACGTCTTCACCATCCGCGATCGCATGCTGGAGGAGATGGGTCGGCAGGAGTGCGTCGCGCGGCCCGCCCTCATTTCGCGTCAGGTGAGCCCTGCCTATGCCCGGCTCATCGAACAGGCGGCAGCAGCGCGTGCCCGGGGTGTCGCCCTCCGAATGGCGGAGACGATCGGGGGTGACGCCGGCCGGGCCTGGATGGCGAATCGCCTTTATGGCGCGCTGTGGAGGGCGGGCGACCTCGATGAGGCGATCGTTGCGCCGCTGGAGGCTTTGGCGACGGCCGCGGTTCCGCCTGCAAACTCGGGGATCGCGGCGACTTCGACATTCGATTTCGGCATCGGCGCGGGGAGGTGCGTGCGGTCGATCAACTGACGGTCAGCGTTGGTACGACCCGCATCTGATGGTTGATCTCAGGCCTCGCTCGGGGTAGCACTACGGCGCAGGAAGATGACGGACTGGGGCTATCAGGCCGTCCCACCAAGGGCATTCGGCCGAAGCCAGAGCATCCGGCCGAAATGGCGATCGCCGCCGCGGGAAAGGATTCCCGGTTCCCGCGAGCGGGGGGCGAGAATAGATCTGCCGATTCTCGCACAGGGTGGTCCAGGCACGAGCAGGAGCGATAGAAGGTTTACCCTACGGTCCTGACGCTACTGCCTCGTCTGAATCACGATCACGCCGTTATTGCCACGAAAGCCATACGCGGCGATCTCCCCGCCGGTACGAAGGACCTGGATTCTTTCCACGTCGCGAGGAGTCACCGGGATCGGACCCGCTCCCAAAGGTACGCCATTCACGACGATCAGCGGGGCGCCCTGCATGCCGCGGATTCTGATCCCGCTGCCGGCGTCCTCGATTCCCGCCATTAGCTGAACAAGCACTTCTTCCACTGTTGAAACCGACGGAAGCCTCGCTATCTGCTCTTGCGTAACTACATTCGCCGAAATCCGCGAAGATGTCTGGCCTACCTGCGGACCCGATTGCGTTGAACTGCATGCGGCGAGTGCGACTGTCCCGAGCACAAGCGCGAGAGTCGCTATACGTGGAGTTATCATAATCCTCTTGTGGAGGGGGTTGGTAGCTTCCATCGGCGTTGCCGACTGAGGCTGGGGAGAAGGTATGACTTGATTCAGGCCTTGACTTACACCTCGCGCGACTCCTTCTGGTCCGCCGACAACGACACATCGTCAACACTTCCGCCTAGGCACGACATGAACGGCAATGTGGCCTGACTGATATAGTGACGCCGTAGCTCTGCTACCATCAGACGCCTGTGCAGTTCCCCCGTTTTCGACGCTTTCCTGCGTTGAACCCGGCCTGCGCACGCCCCTGTCACCTACTCGTCGGGAAGGTAACGCGCTTCGAACGACAACCACACTGCGCCCAGCCCGGCGTTGACCACCGATTGCCTGGCTACCGCCAGAATCTCCGGGTCTCGACCCGACAGCCAGTACGCCGTTTGAAAGTAGGCGCCGGCCATATCGATGTTCGCCCGTGGGTCGTCCTCCAGCAGGGCGGTCGCGTACGCAAGATGGGCCTGATAGTGCCCCGGATACACCTGAACATATCCATTCAGGTTACGTATCCATTCTTCCCTGTTCCCGGTCGCTTTATAAAAGTCCAGCGCAGTAAAGAAGAGATCCTCGACCCCCCTGACTCGAATCGCGTCGGCGAAGCCCCCTCCGACGAAGAGGCTGTTCTGCGTGACGCGCTCGGGCACGGGCGGATCTGCCTTCTGCAAAGGCATCGAAGCAAATGGCTCCCGGTCCTGCAGACTTGCGACGCGGGTGTACGCCTCGAATTCCCAGAACGGGGTAAGATGGATGTCCGCTCGCACGCGGTCAGGATCGGATAGATACGCATCGAGCGCAGCGAGCTTGATGGTGTCCGCGGGATAGAACTGCTCTACGATCGATCGCGAGAGCATCCGCGCGAGCAGGAGCTGCCCGTCGAAATTGAAGTGAACGTGGTCGATGAAGAGTTCGTCCGAGAAAGCAGACGCCCCCGCCGCCCTCTCCAGCTCAACCGCCGTAGGGATCCATATGAGACCTTCCGTGGACTCGGCGTACCGCTGCAGCATTTCCGTCAGCGAGGATCTCGCTCGGAAAGGCACCGGATCGGCATCCTTCAAGGCAACCCATGCGTCCGGATTCCATTCGCCAGCGTCCAGGTCGCTACGTAGCGACTGATAGCCGGCGATGAGACCTCCAGTAGCCTCACCAGCGAGGGAATTTGACCTCCGGGGCGTCTCGGTGGAGGACTTGCTTGCTGCGTCACGAAACGGGGGCATATCGATCAGATTGCTCACCGGCTCGAAGATGGCAACTTTCGCCCCCGCCCGGACCAGCGGCTTCAGCCCCGCCTCCAGATTCCGGGTGAACAGCTCGCCCACGGTACGATCCCGCTCCGGGTCCGGAGGGAAGAGACCCTCCTCGAAGCGGCGGGCCATCAGAGGTTCGGAAGATTGATCCCTCCGGACCAGCTTCGCAGCAAGCTGCCCTATGGCCTGGACCGTCCGGTACTCTTTCAGATGCAGCGTCACCAGCCGGGTCCAGTGGCTGCCCCCGGTGAACATCGACGGCGTTCCGTAGAACTCGTTGTGCCCCGCGTAGACTGCGACGAAATCCGGCTGATACATCGCGACGTCGGCAAGCACCGTCCGCAGATAATAGCTGGTCATCGCCGAGTTCCCGACGTTCAGCACCTCAACGTCGACTCCGGAGGCTCGCAGTGCCGCCTGGGTGATAGCACTGAAGCTATGATTGCGCTGGAATGGATACCCCTGCGCAGTCGACTCGCCGACAACGAAAACCCGCAGCCGACCCGGCTTCCCTTCCGCGGCGAACAGGTTCGACTTCTGCACCGGCTCGGCCGGGTCGTAAAGCGAGAAGAAGCGACGCGTGTATTCGGAATTGTCCACCAGCGTAAGCGAGTCCACTGGGAGGAACAGTGCCGTTGAATGGCCGAACCCGGCCAGCCGGAGGCTTCCCTCCAGACCCACCAGGATCAGGAGCCAGCTCAGGGGAATGACCAGCCAGAAGTAGGGTCGAGGGACCGACGCTACCCGCGTTGCGTTCGCCGGTGCGGCCTGGAGCGCCTCGGCCTTCTTTTCGCTGCTCCGCTTTCTCGACATCCCGTGTGGACCGTGGTGGGGCAGATATGTACGGAAAGACCGCCGGATCCCCTGTCAGGGTACCCGGCGGCCCTCGCCAACTGACTGTTCCAGATGAACCGACCCGCCGAAACGATCAGTGGTTCAGCGAGAGGCCCACGCTGAAGAGCAGATCGCTTGTCACCGGCGGATCCCAGTACATTGCGTGCCACTGGTACTTCGAACTGTAACGCTTGGCCTCGAGAACCACACCGACCCACGGCGACGAGACAGGCCGGATGTCCAACCCGCCCGTCAGGTTCCAGGCGAAAACGAGGTCCCGGTCAATACCCGTGGAATCAAGTGACCAATCGTACTGCTTCATGCCCGCGCCGCCACCGGCGTAGGGCGAAACGACCAGCGAACCGGTGTCCACCGGATACCGGAGGTTCAGCTCGCCACCGAGGAAGCTGACTGTCGGATCCTCCTGGCTCGCGGCGACCGCAGGGAGCTTGTTCCCTTCAGTCTTGGCGAGTTCATAGTTCAACCGGAGGCCCAGGTTCGGAGCGGCCCAGTACGTGAACGAAACACCTCCTGCGAATCCCCCACTGAACTCCGTGCCGTCCGTAAGCGTCGTCGTCGGACTAACTGCCCCGAGCCTGAGCGCCAGCGAAACGACATCGTCCCCAGGCAGACCCGCATGCCATGGTTGGGCGGCCAGCTCCCGCCCCGGTGCGAGCGCGAGCACGGCTCCGACCGATGCCGCAATGATGTATCTCTTCATCCTCTGACCTCGCTGATATGGTGGCCCAGCGCCCGCAGATGTCGGCGGACCTGGTCTGAGCGCACGTGCGTTGAATCCGCTCAATCCGCCGGGCGTACAACAACGCGCCCGACGGATTGTACCAATGCGGGGGATATTTACGGAACGGAAATGTCTACTGGTTCAACTCTCGAATAAGCCAGTTCATTCCAGCCCGACGACTTCACACCCACACGGGCATAGAGAATACTCCGCGGGGTCGGCCCCGGGTTATTCACGCTCTCCCGAATGTTAGGCGGCAGGGTCAGCTCAATCGTGATGGGCTGATTCACGTCCACCTGCGACACGGTCCGCTCGTGCGAGCCCTGAATCGATGTTTCACGCTTCGTACGGTCAACGAACCTCGTTGTGTTGATGTACAGACCGACCAGCTCGACGGCCGGGGTCGTTACATGCTGATCAACGCTGAACGTCGCCGTGATCCGCCCACCCGACGTTGTGTCTCCCGGGGCGGGAGGAGTGAACACGATCTGGGGCTGCCCCTGGATCGTATGGAAGGGCTGCACCGGGACGTCGATCGCCATGCTGTCACCAGTGACGGTGAATGGGATTCTGGTTGTATCATTCGCCCAGGGTCCCTGGTTCTCGATCAACTGAATCTCGTACGTCCCGCCATAGATCAGCGCGGAATACTCGCCGTCCGTGTTCAGGTGGACCCCCATGGCCGTCGGCTGGCGCAGGCTGTCGCCGGCCTCCCAGCTGGTATGCCACAGCCGAAGCTGGGTTGCATTCTGTGCCCGAACCGGAACAGCCTGGCCATTGAACATGACCCGCCCCGTGAGCTTTACGTGGGGTGCATCAAGACTGTCAGCCTTGAAGATGTCCAACGCGTCGCAGCCCGAGAACACCATCGGGAGCGCGGCGAGAAGCACAACTAGTTTGCCTCGCTTCATCGTCTGTCCTCTCATGCGATGTGCAGGTGTGATCATCATTCAAACCCGGAATTCTGGACCAGGAGCGGATTGTTGTTGATCGACCCCTGAGGAATCTGGGAGTAGTAGTTCGCGATACCGAAGTTCTTCCCGTTCTGGTTCTGAATATGTGGATGCCGATTGAACACCCACTTGTCATGATTGGGATGACCGGGCCGGTACACGCGATATGCCGAAATCACCCAAAGGCGCGTAGAGGGGTTCGAGGCGTTGCCATTCCACACCTCGTGGGCGATGCGCCAGCGGCGAAGATCCCACAGCCGGTGATCCTCGTATGCCAGCTCCGACCAGCGCTCCTGCTGGATTTTCTCCATCGTGAGCGACGTCAGGCTGTTGGGAGGGAAGCCGGCCCGCTGCCTGAGCGTGTTGATGTACCCGAGCGCGGCAGGCTCGTCGCCCAGCTGGAAGGCGGCCTCCGTGGCGTTCATGTAGATCTCGCCAAGCCGGAAGTAAATCACCCAGGTGTTGTCGCCTCCAGGAGGCGCTGCCCCGTTCGCCGGGTTCGGGTTCAGGTACTTCTTGATCCAGAAACCGGTATTGTTGTGATACGGGTTGTTCGGAGAGGTACCGTCAACGCCGACCTGAACGCCGAACGCAGGATCTTCTTCGTAGGGCGCACCAGGAATGCCGCCCACCGTAAGGACATACCGACCAAGGGACTCATTCCACGCAGCCACACCCGTCTGAACCTGCGGCACCAGGCCGCCGAGATCGCCGCCCGGGTGGAGGACCGTACCGGCAAGCCGGCCGTCATAATTCTCAAAGATCTCGCCGGGGGTGTCGTAGTAGATCCAGCCCTCCTGGCAAGCTTCCGTGCAGGCCGCCGGGGCAGGGTCCGTCGTGTTGCCCGTCCCAAGCAGAGGCCCGCGAGTACCGTCGAGCCGATCGAAATTCTCCACCACGTTGAGCGTCGCGCCAATCTCCGATCCGCCCCAGTTCAGGTGTGTTG
>CAYRLB010000113.1:0-7565 GCA_964424945.1 uncultured Gemmatimonas sp. | reverse complement strand
ACTCGCGACCCTCAGCTTGGAAGGCTGATGCTCTACCAACTGAGCTACACCCGCAATAACAGACATCTTCCGATCTCAGCGGCGACCCGGCATCCGATCCGTGTTGGTGACGGACGTAGCCGGCGCTGTCTGTGCCCCGCCGGACCCGAATCCCACCAGAGCCCACCCGCAGAATTGCCGGGCGAAGCTGGCGAAGGGACTCGAACCCTTGACCTGCCGCTTACAAGGCGGCTGCTCTACCAGCTGAGCTACGCCAGCGCGGGGCAAGATTCGAAGAATACTCCCCGATTTCGGGCTTGTCAACCCTTGGTCGACCACCTGGCGCCGGTGGGCGTATCCTCGACCAGAATGCCGCGCGCGGTGAGTTCATCCCGGATCTCGTCGGCTCGCGCAAAGTTCCGCGCGGCCCGCGCCTCGGCGCGTTCCCGGAGCAGCTCTTCCACCCACTGGCTGAGCTTCTCGTCGACGGCGCCATCCTTTTCGCGCGCGGCGGTGGAGATGAGGCCGAAGACTGAATCGATCCGCCGGAGAGCCTCGAGCGCAACGTCCGCTTCGGCCACGGTGATTGCGATGGTGCCGAGTTCGTCGAGCCGGCTGTTGATGGCGCAGACGAGGTCAAAAAGGGCAGCGAGGGCGACGCTGGTGTTGAGGTCGTCGTCCATCGCGGCAGCGAAGTCGGCGAGAACCTTCGCCGATGCTTCGTGGAGCGACGGCGTATCCTCGGGCCTCGCGTGCAGCGTCCGCGGATGATTCCGGAGCCGTTCGAAGGTGGTGTAGAGCCGTCGCACCGCTTCGGCGGAACCCTCGAGCGCCTGCCAGGTGAAATTGAGCTTGCTCCGGTAGTGCGCGGTAAGAAAGGTGTGCCGGATGGAGGACGCGCGCACCCCGCGATCGAGGAGATCGTCGAGGGTGAACAGGTTCCCGAGCGACTTCGCCATCTTCTCGCCGCCGAGCTGCAGAAATTCGCTGTGCAGCCAGTACCGGACGAAGGGCTTGCCCGTTGCGCCTTCGGATTGCGCGATTTCATCCTCATGGTGCGGGAAGATCAGATCTACGCCGCCGCAATGGATATCGAACGATTCGCCCAGCTCCGCCATGCTCATCGCGGAGCACTCGATATGCCATCCGGGGCGGCCCTTCCCCCAGGGCGTGTCCCAGGTCGCAGCGACGCTCTCATCCTCGGCGCGCGCCGCCTTCCAGAGCGCGAAGTCCCTGACGTCGCCCTTCTCGTATTCGTCTGCCGCTACACGCTCTCCCCGCCTGGACTGCGCGGGGTCGACCTTCGACAGCGCACCATACGCGGGAAATTCGGAGATGTCGAAGTAGATCGACCCATCGGGAGCTTTGTAGGCGAGCCCATTCTCCTCGAGGCGGCGGATGATGTCCACCATCTCGGGAATGAAGTGGGTCGCACGCGGGTAGACGTCGGCCCCCTCGATGCCCAGCGCCTCGAAGTTGTCGAAGAGGATGCGGGCGAAAGGCTCCGTGTACTCCGCGAGCGACACCCCATCACGCAGGGCGCCGGCGATCGTCTTGTCGTCGACGTCGGTGAGGTTCATCACGAACTTCACCTCGTATCCCCGAAACTCGAGGTAACGGTGGAGTGTGTCGGCGAAGAAGAAGGTCCTCAGATTTCCGATGTGAGGGGGCGCGTAGATTGTCGGACCGCATGCGTACATGCCAACACGACCTTCTTCGAGCGGGACGAATTCCTCGCGGCGTCGGGTGAGGGTGTTATAGAAGAACATGTAAGCTGTCAGCTATCGCGTGTGCATCGTCCGTTATCATCGCCGGAAACCGCGGTTTCCGTGGGGTCTTCCATCAGTAGCCCGCACCGACGTCCATCATTTCGGTTCCAGTACACCGCCCGGATCCGAATCGCTCATGGAGTTCTTCTTAGGCTTCTCGCCAGGCGCATAGGGACGGTAGATCGTCGGAATGACGATACCTTCCGCGTCGAACCGGCGTTTGATCCGGCGGCGCAACTCTCTCGCCACCTCCCACTGCTTCAGGGGAATCGTCGTGGCCAGCATCCGAACTCTGAGGAACGCCTCCCCGAAAGCTTCGATGCCCGGAACGGTTGGTTCCTCTGTGAGTAGCGGCTGCCAATCCGGATCCTTCCAGAATTCGGCGGCGATCTCCCGAAGCACGTCGATGACCCTGTCCGCATCCTCCTCGTACCCCACCCCGACCTCGACCACCGCCCTCGAGAAGGCGCGGGTGAGGTTGCTCACCGTCGTTATCGAGCCATTCGGGATGACGTGCATGGCGCCCTCGATGTCCCGCAGGACGACGATGCGCAGCGTCATCTTCTCGACCGTGCCCGATACACCCGCCGTGCGGATTACGTCTCCCACCCCGAACTGATTCTCGAAGAGGATGAAGAGGCCGCTGAGGATGTCGCGAACCAGGGACTGCGCGCCGAAGGAGATCGCAAGGCCGATGACGCCGGCACCGGCGAGAAGGGTCCCGATCGCGACACCCATCTCTTCGAGAAGCATGAAGAGAGCTGCCGCGACGATCAGGACCGTACCCACACTGCGTCCGAGTCCGACGAGCGTTACCGCCCGCTGTTCCTCCAGCGTCCGGGAGCCGTGACTCGCCGAACGGGCTGCGCGCTCCAGTCGCCGAAGCAGACCGCGCAGCGTCCAGAAGGCGAACCAGGAGAGCGCGATGATCAGGAATATCTGGAACGAACTCTCCAGCAGGGCATCCCAGGTGATGCCCGTCCACCGCGCGATGACGTAGTTGGCGATGCTGTCCGGCTGCATCAGGCTCCGGATGGTCGGAAGCTGGTCACCGACCCTCGGGCTGTGAATCGGGAGGTGACGCGAGCTCTTCCAGTACCCGGGCGTAGGCGGCGGCCGGATCTGGAGCGGCTGTCACCGTTCGCCCGATGACCGCGAAGTCGACTCCGGCTGCGGCGGCCTCCCGCGGTGTTGCGACGCGTGATTGATCCCCGGCCGAGTCGCCCGCCAGACGGATCCCCGGCGTGAGGAACTTCAGCCGCAGATCTCTGTTCCGTATCGCGCGCACGTCGGGGACCGAAGCGACAAGGCCATCCACGCCGGCGCCTGAAGCGATCGCGGCGAGGCGGGCGACCTCTTCGGCAGCCTCCGCCTCCTCCCTGCCCCACACCCGCGACAGCTCGTCCGACGACATCGAGGTGAGCACCGAAACCGCGAAGATGAGCGGACGGTGGGGTCCGGATGCGGCGGCTTCGCTGGCGGCCCTCATCATGGGGACGCCCCCGGAGGCATGGATCGTCAGCAGGTCGACCCCCAGGGTCGCGGCGGAGCGAACGGCGCCGGCGACGGTGTTGGGGATATCGTGGAACTTCAGGTCGAGGAAAATGCGATGCCCCGCATCCCTGAGGCGGCGGACGATGTCGGGGCCCACAGCTGTATAGAGCTGGAGGCCGACCTTGAAGAAGTCGGCCTCAGGAAGCTTCGCAATTAGCCCCTGCGCTGCTTCCAGATCGGGAACATCGAGCGCAACGATCGGCGTGGGCGCCCCGGTCGGGGCGGTGCTGGGCGCTTCGAGGCCGGAATCAGTCATCAGGGTCATGCTTCCGCTTCAGACAGAGTGAGGATCGCCGCAGGCGGATCGTTAATCGTCCTTGCCACCGCGCGCCATTTCCCGTTGGGCATCGCGCTCGCGGGCCGCGTCGCGCTTGTCGTGCAGCTTCTTTCCGCGAACGAGGGCGAGGTTCACCTTCGCGATTCCGCGACGGAAGTGTAGATCGAGTGGCACCAGGGTCAACCCCTTCTGCTCCACATTCCCGATGAGCCGGCGCATCTCGCGTGTGTGCATGAGCAGCTTGCGAGGTCGCAGGGGGTCATGATTGAACCGGTTGCCGGGATCGTACGGCGAGATGTGGAGATTGTACAGCCAGAGTTCACCCGCCTCGAAGCGCGCGAACGCGTCCTGCAGGTTGGCGCGGCCGGCGCGGAGCGACTTCACCTCCGTTCCGGTGAGGACCAGACCCGCCTCCATCGTATCCAGAATTTCGTACTCGAACCGTGCCTTGCGGTTGGAGACGATCGTCTTTGTGCCAGAATCCGTCATCGGGCCGGTCTTCCGTTCAGCGGGAAAGTGGTCATCAATAGATGATGACCGGGGTGCCAATCTCCACCTCGTGATAGAGTCGGCGGGCGGCCTCGTTCGTCATGCGGATGCAGCCGTGCGAGACGGGCTGGCCGAGCAGTTCGGGTGAATTGGTGCCATGGACCGCGATGTCCTCCTCGAGGTAGATCGCCGTCGTTCCCAGCATACCCGGCTCGCTGCGGCTGGGATGGTCGAGGGGCGGAATCTCGACGCCACGCTCAATGAAGGCCCAGTCGGGCACCCGCCAGATCGGATCCTTCTCCTTGAGCTGGACCCTGAACATGCCGCGCGGCGTGGAGAAATCCCACTTCTGGCCGGCGCCTTCGAGGCGCGTGCCCGTTCCGGTTCCGACGATCGCCGACCAGATCACGCGCTCCTGCTCCATCACGTAGAGGCGGTGTTCGTCGAGCGAGATGACGACGTAGCGACCGGTGACGTTGACCGGCGGGTCGCGATAACGGGCTGCGCCTTCCCGGGCGATCCCATGCGCGAGCGCCAGGGGGGAGCCGGGGAAGCCCTGCGCGAGGGCCGCGGATGCACCGCTGGACAGCCCCGCGAGCAGGAGCGACGAAAGAACGATCAGCAGCTTCTTCATAGTACCTCTTCCCGGTGCCGGCGCCGCCCTCACTCGAGGAGCTCGCGCTGCTTCCGTCTGATTCTGTGGAGCTCGTACACCTGACCGACTTCCCCGCCCACCACGAAGACCACCGCCGAATAATAGACCCAGAAGATCAGCACCACGACGGTCCCGAAAGCGCCATACGGGTTCCGATAGTCTGCGATGTTCGCCACGTACCAGGCGAAGATCGATTTCAGCAGCTCGAACGCCACCGCTGTGAAGATGGCGGCAACACCCGCAATTCGCCAAGGGATGCGCCGGGCCGGGAGATATCGATAGATGAGAACGAACATCGCCAGGATGAAGGCGTAGGCCAGCATCTGCGCGAAAAACTTCTGGAAGAGCTGAATTTCGTCGCTCGCGGAGATGCCGAGGAGCTCGATCCCATACGTCTGAACCGCTTCGAGAATGATGGTGATGGACGTGTTCGCGAGGAAGAGTGTGCCCGCCACGACCACCATCTTCGCGTCGAAGATCTTCCCGGCGACGATGCCGCGGTTCTCCGGGATGTCGAAGATCGAGCGCAGCGCACTCCGCAGCGAGCCGATCACCCGGGTCGAGACCCAGATCAGTAGCAGGATACCGAGGATCCCGAACTGGTTCCGCTGCTGGATCACCTCGCCGACGAGCGCCCGAGCGTTCTCCCGAAGCTCGGGCGAGGGGAACAGGCTGTCGATGTAGCGGCCGGCGACTTCGACCGGATCGGCGATGTTGGCCTGGAGGAAGTAGCCGAAGATCGCGATCAGGAGAAGGAGAAAGGGGACGGCGGCGAGGAGGAAGTTGAACGCGATGCCGCCGGCCAGGAAGAAGATGTCGTCGCTCCCGGCCTTCTGCCACACGCGACCGACGAAGTCGCCGACGTCGCGGTATATACGCCGAATCGCCCCTTTCGCCGCGGCGGCAGGGGAGGCTCCTGGCGGTGGGGTCCGGGGGGGCTTCAGGGTGACCATTCAGGCGGCTCGCGGAGGGGCACCGGCCGTGAAGGCCGGCGCCGCCTCCTTCGCCGACTATCCGAGATCCTGGCGTTCTTCTTCTTCCGGAGCCTCCGTGAAGACGACGTCCACCTCGAAATCGTCATCGTTCAGCTCGCCCCGGCCGGCCCTTTCCAGGCGGCTTCCATAGCTTTCCTTGACCTCCGAGACCCGACGCTGGAGATCGGCGCGCGCCTCGCGGGCGGCGCGGCGACCCGATTCGAAGGAGTCGCGCGCGCGGTCCGCCCGAACATCCAGTTCGTCGCGGACCGAGACGATCCGGTCGCGGACATCCTCGAGCTGATCCTCGATGCGGTCGCGGGTACGCTCCGCGGCAGCGCGCGCAGCCTCTACACGCTCCTCCGCCGCCGTACGAACACGCTGAACCCTCGCCCGAATCTCTTCCTGAGTCTGCGCCCCCGACCGCGGCGCGAGGAGCAGAGCGGCACCCGCTCCGAGCAGCGCCCCCCAGAGGAAGGAGCTCGTGCTTCCACTGTGACGCTCGATAACGATGTACGGGAGGTCGTCGGAATCGCGCATTTCAGAATCCTTTCAGGAAGGTGCATTCACGGACAGGCTACCCGGCAGAGTGCCCGTTCGGTCGAAGCGCAAGTTGAAGTTGGTCCAGATCGATCGGTTTGCCAAGAAATGCGTCTGCTTCAGAGCGCAGTGCGCGCTCGTCATCGTCGTCGCTGAGCCCTGCCGTCACCATGATGAAGCGCGTTCCGGGATCCCCCATCGTGCGAAGTGAACGCAGTACCTGGAGACCGTCCACATCAGGGAGGTAGTAGTCGCAGAGGACCACATCCGGGCGGAAGTCGCCAAAACTCGCGATCCCATCGCGTCCTGTGGAGGCACTGCGAACGAGGAACCCCTCCTCACCCAGAAGGCTGACGAGCGCTTCTCTCGCCGAGTGCTCATCCTCGATAATCAGCACTTTCCGCATCCCGGCGATCTCCTCGACTCTTCTCGCTGCAAGCCCCGGACAGGGCTCTGTCAGGAGCGTGCAAGGCGCAAGGCATATGCCAGTCACCGGGAAGGCATAAGCAAGTCACCAGGATGGAGGGGACGTGCGGTTATCTGTCGTGCGGAAGGGGGTTTAGCTTGGTGTGCAGAAGCTGTTCGCAGCCGTAGGCAGGGAGGCGCGGACGCTAATCGCGGGCGGACGGACGAAGGAAGCTCCGGCCCTGCATCGCCGCGAGGCGGCAGGGCCGGAGCTAGTCTTCAGGCGGAGGCCGTCTCCGGCGTCAGAAAGTTCGAGAGCTCGACGCGGAGCTTCTCCTCATCGAGGCCAAGCAGTGATGCAGCCTTCTGGTGATCGCCATTGACGAAGGAGAAGGTCTTCAGGATGAGCGTGCGGTCCGCCTGCTCCAGCGAGGTACCCACCGGAATGCGGACTTCGCGATCCTCGCTCGAGATAAGCTCGTGGGCGCGCAGATCGCTCAGATGGATTTCGCTGCCGCGCGCAAGGATAAGCGCGCGCTCGATCGCGTTCTTGAGCTCGCGGACGTTGCCCGGCCAGCGATACTCGTTGATGAAATCGAGGGCCGCAGGGGAGAAAGACTTGACATCCTTCCCGTTCTCTTCGGCGAAGCGCCGCAGGAAGGCCTCGGCCAGGACGCGCACGTCGCCCCGGCGCTCGCGCAGCGGCGGGAGGATGAGCGGGATCACGGCGAGCCGGTGGTAGAGGTCCTCGCGGAGCTCACCCTTCTCGATCGCCTTCTGGATGTTCTTGTTGGTGGCCGCCACGACGCGGATGTCGACGCGGATCTCCTTCTTGCCGCCGAGCCGGCGGAAGGTACGCTCCTCGAGTGCGCGCAGGAGCTTCACCTGGATGTCGGGCTCCATCTCCGCGACTTCGTCGAGGA
>CAYRLB010000112.1:6404-7600 GCA_964424945.1 uncultured Gemmatimonas sp. | reverse complement strand
TTGTTGGCATCCGCACCCTGGATGTCGGCGGTCGCGATGATCCCGGCCAGGGCTGAGCACAAACCGGCGGTGATGTAGGCCATCATCTTCACCGACGGCACATGGATGCCGAGGTAGTGGCTGGCCGTCGGGTTCGAGCCGACGGCCTCGATGAAGAGGCCGAGCGCGGTACGCCGCGTCAGCAGATAGGCGATTGCGGCGACCAACCCGACCAGGATGACGGGAACCGGAAGGCCCAGCCATGTCCCCACGCCGAGCCAGGCGAACCCCTCGTGCTGGAAAGTCACGATGCGCCCGCCGCTTATGAGCTGGGCGATCCCCCGCCCTGCGACCATCAGCACCAGCGTCGCGACGATCGGCTGCAGACCCAGCCATCCGATGAGGCTTCCGTTCAGGAGCCCCGCCGCCAGACCCACCGCCAGGCCGGCAGAGACGATGAGTACCGTGCTCTCAGCTCCACCGCTGATCAGATTCGCGCAGACCGCCCCCGCGATCGCCATCACGGCGCCAACCGAAAGGTCGATCCCGCGGGTCGCGATCACCAGCGACATGCCGATGGAAAGGAGCGCGACAGGGGCACCGCGTTTGAGAACATCGACGAGGGTGCCGTAAAGCCGGCCGTCCCGGATCTCCAGATGGAAGAACTGGGGCGCGACAAGAGAGTTCAGACCGATGACGAGAAGGAGCGCAACAAGCGGCCAGGTCGCCGGGCTCTTCAGTATCGCCGCAGCACGTGATTCCATACCCCTGTCAGCTCCCCGCGATGGCCTGCATGATGGCGTGCTCGCTGATGGCAGCACCTTCGAGTTCGGCGAGCTGGGCGCGGTCGCGCAGCACGACGACCCTGTGGCTGAATGCCACCAGCTCATCCATTTCGGACGATGCGACAAGGAGCGACATCCCGCCGTCACAGAGCGCGCGGATCAGCTTCAGGATCTCGGCGTGAGCGCCGATATCGATGCCGCGCGTCGGTTCGTCCAGGATCAGCAGGTCAGGGTCAGTAGCGAGCCAGCGACCGAGGATGGCCTTCTGCTGGTTCCCTCCGCTCAGATTCTCGATCGGTGTCTCAACACCCGCCGTCGCGATCTTCAGCTCCCCGACGAATCTGCGGGCCAGCGCCGTCTCATTCTTTCGCCCGATCCGCCGCCACCAGCCGCGCCGCGCCTGCAGCGCGAGGACGATATTCTCGCGGACGG
>CAYRLB010000112.1:1708-6304 GCA_964424945.1 uncultured Gemmatimonas sp. | reverse complement strand
ACCAGTTCCCCGCGCGGAAGCTCCTGCGTCAGAAAGGTCCCCACCTTCTTCCCGTTGCGGAGAACGGTGATACGATCTGAAATCGCGTAGACCTGATCGATGAAGTGAGTGATGAAGAGGATCGCGACGCCCTCGGCCCTGAGCTGACCGATGATGGCGAACAGTCGATCGACTTCACGGCTGTCGAGGCTGGCCGTCGGTTCATCGAGGACGAGCACCCGCGCGGACATATCGACGGCGCGGGCGATGGCGATGAGCTGACGGACGGCGACCGGATAGCTGTCGAGGGTGCGCCCCGGATCGACGTCGAGGTCGAAGCGCTCGAGGAGGGCGGCGGTTCGGCGCCGCATCTCACGCGTGTCAACGAGCCCGAATCGCTTCGGCTCGCGGCCGAGAAAGACGTTGTGCGCAACGCTGAGGTTCGGCAGGAGGTTGACCTCCTGGTATACCGTGCTGATGCCGAGCCGTTGCGCCTGCGCGGGAGTCCTGGGATCGATGGGAGCGCCGTCCAGCCTGACCGTCCCCTCGTCCCGGTGGTAGGCACCGGTGAGGATCTTGATCAGGGTCGACTTGCCCGCGCCATTCTCGCCAAGCAGCGCGTGAACCTCCCCGGCGTGCAGGGAAAAGTCGACCCCGTCCAGAGCGATGGCGCCGGGAAAGCGCTTGCAGAGGCCGCTGGCCTCGAGCAGTGGCGGTCGGGTCACCGTCAACGGGAAGCGAATCCCTCGCCGGGCGTGAAAGACGGAAGACGCCCGGCACACGGGAGAGGCGCGACCGGCGCGACCGGCGCGCCCTCGCGCCTTCTCCAGCGCCCGTCAGGCTTCATCAGCCGGGACGTCTTTGTCGTCACTGCCCCGTACGTATCGCGTATTCCTCGGCGGCGGTCTCCTGGGTGTACAGATCACCATTCACCGGGATCAGCTTCGGGAAGTCCCGCTCGCCCGCGAGGTACCGCTCGACCACGTCGAAGGCCGGTCCGCCCATGTGGGGGCTCAGCTCGACGGTGGCGTTAAGCCGCCCATCCATCATCGCCTTGAAGGCATCATCGATGGCATCGACGGAGACGATGAGGATCTCCTCACCCGGCTTCAGCCCCGCCTCCTCGATCGCGAGCGCGGCGCCGATCGCCATCTCGTCATTATGGGCCCACACCGCGCAGATGTTCTGCGGGTTTTCCGCCTTGAGGAAGCTCTCCATCACTTCCTTGCCCTTCGAGCGCGTGAAGTCTCCGGTCTGCGAACGGATGATGCGCGTTCCCGGATGGTCGGCGATGACTTCATTGAAGCCCTTCTCCCGATCGATCGCGGCCGTCGCGCCGACGGTCCCCTGCAGTTCGACGATATCGCACTGGCCGCCGGTCGTCTCAACGAGCCAGCGGGCGGCCTTCCGGCCCTCCTCGACGAAGTCCGACGCGACTCGCGTCACGTACAGGGATTCGTCGGAAAGCGCCATATTCCGGTCGATGATGACGACGGGAATGTCGGCGTTCTTCGCTTCGCGCAGCACCGGCTCCCAGCCTGTCTCCACCACCGGCGCGACGATGACAGCATCCACGCCCTGGGCGATGAAGCTGCGGATCGCGCGGATCTGGTTCTCCTGCTTCTGCTGAGCGTCGGAGAACTTCAGGTCGATCCCGCGGCGCGCTGCCTCCGCCTGAACCGATTCGCTGAAGGCGGTCCGCCAGCCACTCTCGGACCCTACCTGAGAGAAGCCGATGGTGATCACATCGTCACCCGCTCCTCCGGCCGATGATCCGCTGTCGGACGATCCGCATGCGGTGAGCGCAACCATGAACAAGGGTAGTAAGCGTCTCACGATCAACCTTTCCTTGAAACGTGGGGATTTCAGATTCATCGGCGATCAACGATCCGAACCGTGCGGCGTATCCGGTTGCGTTTGATGCGTGGAGGATCACCATCGCGCAATCCGAGTCGCTCCGATCCGGTCACCGGCCGCGCCGCCAGCTTCCAAGCTAATACCAGCCTTTCAGATACAGTTGTCGTGGAGGCTGATCGGTCGGCATCATCGGATCTTCGCGGAGCGAACCGGATTCTGTCTGTGGAAGAGGCGCTTCTACCGACGGCTCCTCTCGGTACTACACTCTGCGGCGCTCCGGGGTCATCCTCAGGAACTGCCGCGGGAGGTGAAACAACTGTCAGTCAGGCGCTGGTGCCGGCCGGAAAGGGATGCACCTTGTATCTGTATACCGCGGGACGAAGAGCCAGGAACGCGGAGGCTGACGGCTGGACAGAGCGGCGTTCCGGCCCGGGGAGGGGGAGGATAGCCGATGGTGATTCGTCGATCAAGTCCGCCCGGGCCCCGTTGACGATCCGGCAGGGCAGGCGGTAGCGTCTGCGAACCCTCTACGCAGCCGGAGAAGACGGTCCAGCCGATGCATAGGGGCATTCGTTGAAGGAGCTGTGCGAACACGGCCGCCGGGGCGTGAGGCCATTGAGATCCCGGCGGCATGATCCAGGCTGTTGGCGCGATCAGGTGCGCCGCTGAATCCCCACCACACCTTCCCCATGCGTCTATCAACGCTCGAGAGTCGCGTCTTCCTGTCCCTGGTCCTCCTCACGACCATCGTTTTCGTGTGGATGGTCCGGGGACTGCTGATGCCGGTGTTCTGGGCGGCGGTGTTCGCCATGCTCTTCCAGCCTCTCTATCTCCGCCTAGTCGCCAGTCTCGGCGGTCGACGCAGTCTCGCCGCGGCCGCTGCCACCCTGGTGGTCATCGTCGTCGTTCTGGTGCCTTCCGCACTGATTGCCGCAGCGCTGACCCAGCAGGCGATGTCCTTCTATGAAAGGATCGCGTCGGGTGAACTCAACCCCGACGGACTCATCGCCTTCGCCGAGCGCTGGGTTCCTGCGCTGGTCGGCGGCCTGGAACGCTACGGGATCGAAATCGGGCAGTTGCGGGACTCGATGCAGAGCGCCGCGGGCTCGGCGACCCAGTACATAGCCGGGAAGGCGCTGGTGGTGGGCCAGAATGCCCTCTCGATAACGATCATGTTCGGCCTGATGCTCTACCTCCTCTTCTTCTTCTTCCGGGACGGCGAACGAATCAGGGAGGGGCTCATCCGGGCGATTCCGATGGGAGACGAGCGGGAGCGGCAGCTGTTCGGCAAGATCGCGGAGGTGTCCCGCGCCACGGTGAAGGGAACGATTGTGGTGGCCGCGGTCCAGGGTGCCATCGGTGGGGTTCTGTTCGCACTCCTGGGGATCCAGGGGGCCGTATTCTGGGGCGTCGCGATGGGGATCGTCTCGCTTCTTCCTGCGGTGGGTGCTGCGCTGATCTGGGTCCCGGCGGCAATCATTCTTTTCGCGACGGGCGCCTTCTGGAAGGCGATCTGGTTGATCGCGGGCGGCACTCTCGTGATCGGCCTCGTGGACAACCTGCTCCGCCCGATACTCGTGGGCCGGGAAACGAAGATGCCCGACTACCTGGTTCTGGTCGCCACTCTCGGGGGACTCACCGTCTTCGGATTGGCTGGCTTCGTCGCCGGGCCGGTCATCGCTGCGCTCTTCCTGGTGACATGGCAGATGTTCGCCGACGAATACGCGCCGCTCGACTCGACGGAGCCGCTGCGTGCCACCGCGGCGACGCAGGCACAGGTGCAGGCCCATGCCCAGGCCCACGTGGTGGTCGCGGAGCAGGCACAGTCGGCGCCCGAGACAAGCCGTGCACCTTCGGACACGTCCACGGCGACGCCACCGTCGGCCGCGGCGACGAGAGAAGCGGCGGCCACCCCGGATCCGCCGCCGACCGAATCGGAAGATCGCGCCGACTGAACCGCACGTCATTGCCGGAGCGGGGTGAACGAGGAACGTCGCCCCGCGGCCAGCCCTGTTCGCATCAGACGAGCCATTTGCCGATCATCCGGAAGGGCTTCTTCAGGCCCTTTCCTTCCGCGGGCATCCCCACCAACCTGTTCCAGCGCCCTGGAGTGCGTTACGCTCCGCGGATGCGCGCGCGGGGACGGAACCTTGCACGGTGGTGCCTCACACGCGCGCGCGGACGTTGCTGAAACGCTCGCGCCCGTGACGATCCCTTTCTTGACGACGTACCTGGTAACCCGCACAAGGCGAAGGACGTGGCCCTCTATCAAGAACGTTCCAACCGCGGTCTGCGAACGCTCGTAGCTGTACTGGCGATCGCGCTCATCGCGGCGATCGTGATCATCTTCCAGACGCGACGCCAGCTTACGCAGGTCACCACCTCGACGGATTCTGCGGAGTCGGCCTCTGCGACCGACGCTCCGGGCGGCGTCTCCGCGGACCCGGCGGCGGCAACCACCGCACCGAGCGCACCCGCACCTGCCGGCGTATCCACACAGCAGCCGGGCGGCGCCCTGCACGAGGTCACGGCCACCTTCCCGGCGGGCGCAGACGGGCCACTGGTCCCCCCGACCCCCGGCTTCCTCCGTGCAGGCGAGCCCGGGGTCGACTACACCGCGGCTTACGTCGTCGACCGCGGTACAGGCCGGGTTCTCTACGAGTACAACGCCCACACGCCCGTCCCGACGGCGTCGATGGCGAAGATGATGACCAGCCTGATCACGATGGAGGAGATCGAAGCGGGGAGGCTGTCGCTGGA
>CAYRLB010000112.1:0-1608 GCA_964424945.1 uncultured Gemmatimonas sp. | reverse complement strand
CTGCTGACCCAGTACGACGGCGCGTACGGGATCAAGACAGGCTACACCGGTTCGGCGGGTTTTTCAGTGACAGCGTCGGCGCGGCGCGGAGAAACCGACGTGATCGCGGTGGTGACCGGCGCCCGATCCTCGCGGGGCCAGCAAAGCTCCTTCGCGCTGGCGGGGCGGCTGATGGACGAGGTCTTTCTCTCCTGGGAGACGGTCGTCGCGGTGCGGCAGGGCGATCCCGCGGGTGAGGTTCCCGTGCAGCGGGGAATGACGCCAGTCCTGCAAGTTGTCGCCGGAGGCGATGTGAGGGCGCTGGTGCCGCGCGGAGAGGAAGCCGCGGTGCAGTGGACGCTGCAGCCGGTCGAGCTCAGGGCGCCCGTGGCGCAGGGCGACACTGTCGGCACGATTGTCGTCCTGCAGGGCGAGGAGGAGGTCGGGCGCGTTGCGGCACTCGCGGGAGCATCGGTCGAGCGCCGCCCCTGGTGGCGGTTCTGGGGGGGCTGAGTCCCTCTCGGCCGCGCGGGGTTCAGCCGAATCCATCCGATACAGATCGACCCTCGATGCCGGTTGGCGTCGAGGGTCGATCTGCAGCTACACCTGTTCTGCAGGTCGCTGAGGTGCGCTGCTCGGTACTAGATCACCCCGTGGGCGACCATCGCGCGGGCGACCTTCAGGAAGCCGGCGATGTTCGCGCCGAGCACATAGTTGCCCGGAGTGCCGAACTCCTCCGCCGTCTCGTAGCAGATGCTGTGGATGTTGACCATGATCTCGGTCAGCCGCTCCTCCGCATATTCGAACGTCCAGCTGTCGCGTGACGCATTCTGCTGCATCTCGAGCGCGGATGTCGCGACCCCGCCCGCGTTGGCTGCCTTCCCCGGGCCGAACGCGAGGCCGGACTCCTGGAAGACCTTGATGCCCTGGGGCGTGGTCGGCATGTTCGCCCCCTCGGCTACCGCGATACAGCCATTCTTCACGAGTAGTGCGGCATCCCGGCCATTCAGCTCATTCTGCGTCGCCGATGGCATCGCAACCTGGCACGGTACCTCCCAGATGTTGCCCCCCTCGACATACCGCGACTCCCGCTGACGGACGGCGTACTCCCGCAGGCGGCCGCGCTCCTCCAGCTTGATCTCCTTGAGAAGTTCAAGGTCGATCCCCCGCTCGTCATAGACGTATCCATTCGAATCCGAACAGGCGACGACCCGCCCGCCAAGCTCCTTGACCTTCTCGATCGCGAAGATCGCGACATTCCCCGCCCCGGAAACGATGCACGTCTTCCCTTCGAGGGTATCGCCGCGAACCTTCAGCATCTCGTTGACGAAGATCGTCGTGCCATAGCCGGTCGACTCCGTCCGGACGAGCGATCCGCCCCACTCCAGACCCTTCCCGGTGATGACGCCCGCCTCGTAGCGGTTGGCGATCCGCTTGTACTGGCCGAACATGTAACCGATCTCGCGGCGCCCCACCCCGATATCGCCTGCAGGAACGTCGGTATACTCGCCGATGTGCCGGTACAGCTCCGTCATGAAACTCTGGCAGAAGCGCATGATCTCATCCTCCGACCTGCCCTTCGGATCGAAGTCGGAACCGCCCTTCGCGCCGCCGATCGGCATCCCGGTC
>CAYRLB010000111.1:0-7872 GCA_964424945.1 uncultured Gemmatimonas sp. | reverse complement strand
GAACTACCATGATCCAGCAGGAGTCGGTCATCCGCATCGCGGATAACAGCGGGGCAAAAAAGGCCCTGGTAATCCGGGTTCTCGGCGGCAGCAGGCGCCGGTATGCCCGCATCGGGGACACGGTCGTCGTGGCCGTCAAGGACGCGCTTCCCGAGGGGACCGTCAAGAAGGGCGACGTTGCGAAGGCCGTCGTCGTGCGGACCCGAAAGGAAGTCCGCCGCAAGGATGGGTCTTACATCCGCTTCGATGAGAATGCGGCAGTCATCATCAACGATTCGGGTGAACCCCGAGCGACCCGAATTTTCGGGCCGGTCGGCCGGGAGCTGCGCGAAAAGAAGTTCATGAAGATCGTATCGCTCGCACCGGAGGTCATCTGATGGCGAAGCAGAATATTCGGAAGGGAGACCGCGTTCGCGTTCTCCGCGGGAACGCGGCGCCCCAGGAGGGCACAGTTCTTCGCGTCGATCGTGAGAAGGGCCGTGTGGTTATCGAGGGCGTGAACATCCGTAAGCGCCACCGGAAGCCGACCGCGACCTCGCCGGAGGGCGGGATCATCAGCTTCGAAGCCGGCGTCGCAATTTCCAATGTGATGCTGCTCGATCCGGCCTCGGGGGAGGCTACGCGGGTCCGGAACCGACGGAGTGAAGATGGAACAGCGGAGCGCGTGGCCGTGAAGTCCGGCCGGGTAATTCCGAAGGCATAGACAACGGTCAGGATCGGTACGACTTTCGTACCGGTCCTTTCCTGATGGACTGATACCCTTTATCGTGACCGCCCCCTCGGCCAGCCGGCGCGATGGGATACGGAGCGAGGACATCGAAATGGCGAAGAAGGTAGAAGAAGGACAGGAGAACGGCGCGGGCGCGGCTGGTTCCAATGGAGAGGCTGCTCCCCCACCCCGGCTGCGGGCGTTCTACCAGGATCAGGTGCGGGCAAAGCTCGCCGAGCAGTTCGGCTACGCATCGCAGATGCAGGTGCCCCGCCTCGACAAGATCGTGATCAACGTCGGCATCGGCGAGGCAGGAAAGAACGCGAAGCTTCTGGAGTCGGTCATCGAGGAGATCGGTCTCATCACCGGTCAGCGGCCGGTGATCCGACGGGCGAAGAAGGCAATCTCGAACTTTGCGCTTCGTGAAGGTATGCCGGTCGGCGTTTCAGTGACGTTGCGCCGGGAGCGCATGTGGGAGTTCCTCGACCGTTTCATCAACGTCGCTGTTCCCCGCATCCGTGACTTCCGCGGGCTTCCCTCGAAGTCCTTCGACGGTCGCGGCAACTTCACGATTGGAATTCGCGAGCAGCTGATCTTCCCGGAGATCGATTACGACAAGGTCCAGAAGATCCACGGGATGGACATCAGCTTCGTGACCACCGCCAAGGGCGACGAACAGGGGATGGCTCTCCTGCGCGAGCTCGGAATGCCGTTCCGGGGAGAAACTCCGGTCATCGTGAAGGCGTAACAAACAGGAGACCCCGTCAAATGGCGCGCAAGTCACTTATCGAGAAGGCTAATCGGAAGCCGAAGTTTTCCGTCCGGGGCTACAACCGCTGCAATCGCTGCGGTCGTTCCCGTGCGTTTCTTCGCAAGTTCGGCCTCTGCCGGATCTGCTTCCGCCAGATGGCGCTCAGGGGAGAGATCCCGGGCGTTCGGAAGGCTAGCTGGTAGTTGCAGCAGCGTCTCCTCCGGCGGTTTCAAGGCCGGGGGAGGGCTGATGAAGAGCAAGGTTCGCGATATCAGGGTTGGGCAGGGCGGCAGCCTGAATGGTCGCCTGCTTCAGTCCCCTCACTTCCTACCAGTCCGGGCCAAGGCTGCCTGGATACTATAGGAGATACGACCGCATGGTGACGGATCCTATTGCAGACATGTTGACTCGCGTGCGGAACGCGGGCCAGGCCCGACACCGCAGGGTCGACATGCCAGTCTCGAAGCTCAAGATCGAGCTTGCGCGGCTTCTCAAAGAGAACCATTACATCCACGACTACAAAGTCCTGGAAGACGGCACGCACCCGGTGCTGCGGCTCTACCTGAAGTACTACCAGGAGAAGCCGGTGATCCGGGAGCTGAAGCGCGTCTCGAAGCCGGGGCTCCGGAAGTACGTCGGAGTGCCGGAGATTCCCCGGGTCCGCAACGGGCTTGGCATGGCCATCCTTTCGACTTCGAAGGGAGTCCTGACCGACCGCGAAGCGCGCAATGCCGGTGTGGGTGGGGAGTTGCTCGCGCTGGTCTGGTAAATTTTCCGCGCGTCCGCCGGCGCCGGTCAACTGATAAGGGATAGGCATTCATGTCACGCATCGGAAGAAGACCGATCACCGTCCCCAGCGGGGTGGATGTAGTGATCGATGGGACGACGGTCCGAGTGAAGGGACCGCGGGGCGAGCTGGAGCGAACGATCCATCGCGAGATGATCGTCCGCCGCGAGGGCGAGGAGATTCTTGTCGAGAGGCCGTCGGACGCGGGTCCGCACCGGGCTCTCCACGGATTGAGCCGTACGCTCGTTGCGAACATGGTCGAGGGGGTCACGACCGGCTTCAAGAAGACGCTCGAGATCGTCGGGGTCGGGTATCGTGCTGAGAACAAGCCGTTCGGCTTGACGCTCAACCTGGGATACTCCCACACGATCGACTATCACGCGCCCGAGGGTATCTCACTGAAGGCAGTATCGCCCACGGTTGTCGAGGTTGAAGGGGCGAACAAGGAAGTGGTAGGGCAGGTTGCTGCTGAGATCCGGTCTCTGCGCCCGCCCGAGCCGTACAAGGGGAAGGGAGTTCGCTACCAGGGCGAGGCAGTCCGGCGGAAGGCCGGCAAGGCTGGCGGCAAGTAGGCCGACTCTCTATGTCGGGTTGCCGGATAGAAGCGCATCGGGTATAGAACGCCCCGTAACTGATACAATAAACAGGTCACTATGGCTCTGGGTAACAAGGCTCGACAGGTCCGGCGTCTTCGCCGGCACCGCAGGGTGCGGAGAAAGGTTTCAGGCACGCAGGAGCGTCCGCGGCTGGTCGTGTATCGCTCCCTGAAGAACATCGAAGCACAGATCGTTGACGATGTGCAGGGTGTGACGCTTCTCGGGATCTCCACGCGCTCGGCGGATGTTCGCAGCACGGATGAGCTCTCGAAGAGCGAGCGCGGCAAGCTCGCGGGGAAGGTGCTTGCCGAGCGTGCAAAGGAGAAGGGAATCACCAAGGTGGTCTTCGACCGGGGCGGGTACCTGTACCATGGCCGGGTGAAGGCTTTCGCTGAAGGCGCCCGTGAGGGCGGCCTCGAGTTCTAAGGGGGACGAGTGGCACGAGAGCAATCGAATCGAGGCGGTGGCGGGGGCGGTGGTCGCGGAGGCCGTGGTCCACGCGAGTCCGACCTCAAGGAGAACGTGATCCACATCAACCGCGTCGCCAAAGTCGTAAAGGGTGGCCGTCGCTTCTCCTTTGCCGCGTTGGTCGCAGTTGGTGATCAGCAGGGCAAGGTCGGCATCGGTACCGGCAAGGCGAACGAAGTCTCCGAGGCCGTCCGAAAGGCGCTCGAGGCTGCGCGACGCGCGATGGTCCAGGTGCCCATCATTGATGGGACGATCCCCCATGAGATCCTCGGGCATTCGGGCGCCGGCGAGGTCCTGCTGCGGCCGGCCGGCACGGGTACGGGTGTGATCGCGGGTGGTCCGGTGCGCGCGGTGCTCGAGTGTGCGGGTGTCCATGACATCCTCACAAAGAGCCTGGGTTCGAACAACCCCGCCAACATGGTGCTTGCCACGATGGACGGGCTGCGGAGCCTGACGACCCGGGAGCAGCTCGCCCGTGAGCGCGGCGTTCCGGTTGAAGCACTGGGAGGTTGAGATGGCATCACTCGAAATCAGGCAGGTAAAGAGCGGCGTCGGTGCCCCGCACGATCAGCGGGCGACGCTGCAGGCGCTCGGGTTGCGGCACCAGGGGTCCGTGGTGCAGAAGGACAACCCGGCGATCCGGGGCATGATCTTCAAAGTTCGGCACCTTGTCGAGGTCACCGAGATCGAAGGGCAGGAATAGATAATGGACGGTATTCACAATCTGCCGAGGCCTGAGGGGTCGCATCGCGACCGCAAGCGGCTCGGCCGGGGTCCTGGTTCAGGGACCGGCAAGACCGCAGGCAAGGGTCACAAGGGATCCAAGGCAAGGGCGGGTCATCACGGTCCCGGCGGCGGCAAGCCCGGCTACGAGGGCGGTCAGATGCCGCTCCACCGTCGGCTGCCCAAGCGCGGCTTCACCAGCCCGAACCGCATCGAGTTCCAGGTGGTCAATCTCTTTCAGCTCGAGGAACTCGGCCTGGATGAGGTTTCGCCGCAGGTTCTCTTCGATCAGGGAGTCGTGGGTCATTCATCCCGGCCGGTGAAGATTCTCGGGACGGGTTCGTTGACTCGGAAGCTCTCCGTTACGGCTCAGGCGTTCAGCAAGTCGGCGCGTGAGAAGATCGAAGGCGCCGGAGGAAGCGTTCAGGAGCTCAGCTGAGTATGAGCAATCCGGTCGCCACGCTGTTCCGAATTCCGGAGCTCAAGGAGAAGATTCTCTTTACGCTCTTCATCCTCTTCATCTACCGGCTCGGCGCACATGTCGTCGCGCCGGGGATCGACGTTCCTGCGCTTCGCCAGTACGCCAGCGAGCTTCAGGGGACGGTATTCGGTATCTACGACATGTTCGTCGGTGGCGGCCTTTCCAGGGCAACGGTGTTTGCCCTGGGAATCATGCCCTATATCTCGGCGAGCATCATGTTCCAGCTGCTCGCCGCCGTTTTCCCGAGCATCGAGAAGATGCAGAAGGAGGGCGAGGACGGGCGGAAGAAACTCACGCAGTACACGCGCTACGCGACGGTCGTCCTGTCGATGATGCAGGCGTACGGCTACTCGGTCTTCCTGCGGGGAATTCCGGGAGCGGTGGCGAATCCGGGCTTCGGGTTCACGGTGCAGATGATTCTGTTCCTGACCACCGGCGCGGTGTTCGTGATGTGGCTCGGTGAGCAGATCACGGAGCGCGGAATCGGGAATGGAATGAGCCTGCTCATCTTCTTCTCGATCATCGAGGCGTTCCCCGGCGCGATCCGCGATACGGTGGAACTCGTGCGGCTCGGGCAGGTGAGCTTCCTGGCGCTTGTTCTCCTGATCGCTGTGATGGTGGCAGTGATCGCGGCGACGATCGCCGTGACCATGGCGTCACGGAAGATCCCGGTTCAGATCCCGCGAAAGGTCATGGGTCGTGGTCGGATCCGGGAGGGCCAGAAGTCGTTCGTTCCCCTGCGCCTGATCTCAGCGGGCGTGATGCCGATCATTTTCGCGCAGTCGATCATCATCATCCCGGGGACACTGGCGACCTTCCTGAACTATCGGTGGGTGCGCGTGCTCGCCGATGTGTTCGCATACGGAACGGGGCTCTACTACCTGAGCTTCGCGGTCCTGATCATGTTCTTCACCTACTTCTACACCGCGATCATCTTCAATCCGGTGGATCTGGCGGAGAACCTCAAGAAGCAGGGGGCGTTCGTTCCGGGGGTAAAGCCCGGAGCGCGGACGGCGGAATACATCGACCGGGTGCTTATCCGCATCCTTCTGCCGGGATCGGTATTCCTGGCGGCGATTGCGATCTTCCCCTTCATGCTTCTCGATGCGGTCGGTGTTCCCTTCCTCGGCGGGGTGCTCGGCGGAACGGGTCTGCTGATCGTGGTCGGGGTGGGATTGGACACCGTGCAGCAGATGCAGCAGCATCTTCTGCTGAGAAACTACGACGGCTTCATGAAGCGGGGGCGCGTCAAGTTCCGCGGTCGTCAGAGGTACATCTAGTCGTCCCGTTGTGACGTAGCCGCGAGGCTGCCGATCCTCCAGCACCTGGCACGGGTCCCTCCGGCCGGGTGCTGGACTTTTCCAGGTCGACCTTCACGGCAGTGGGTCGATCGGCCGCATGTAGCCGGACTATCGTGACTCGAAGGAAGATGCACCTGATTCTGCTCGGAGCTCCGGGCGCGGGGAAGGGAACGCAGGGCGCGCGGTTGGCGGATACGCTGGGCATCCCGAAGATCGCAACCGGAGACATTCTCCGTAGCGCGGTTCGGGAGGGCACCGATCTTGGACTGAAGGCCCGGGAGTACATGGACGCCGGCGAGCTGGTGCCTGACGAACTCATTCTCGGTCTGGTTCGACACGCCCTGGCGGAGCCCGCTGCTGCGCAGGGCGCCATCTTTGACGGTTTCCCGAGGAATGTCGCGCAGGCCGGGAGCCTCGCCGAGATCCTTCTGGATGCGGGTCGATCGCTCGACGCTGTCGTCCTGCTCGACGTCCCGGACGATGTCATCGTGGAGCGCATGACGGGTCGGCGTACGGACCCCGAGACTGGACAGGTCTATCATCTGAAGCACGCGCCCCCGCCTCCCGAGGTTGCGGAGCGGCTGGTGCAGCGGCCGGATGATGTCGAGGAGACCGTACGGAATCGGCTCAGCGTCTACGAGGCACAGACGGAGCCTCTGATTGCTCACTATGAGGCGACCGGGGTTCCGGTTCATCGGGTGGACGGAACCGCATCGATCGACTCGATACAGAGCGAGATTCTCTCAAGGCTGGGACATTGATACATCTGAAGTCTGCCGAGGAAATCGAGAAGATTTCGCGTGCCGGCGCGATCATCGCCGCACTGTTCAGAGAGCTGCCCGAACGGGTGGCGCCGGGCGTGTCGACGAGGGACCTCGACCAGTTTTCAGAAGCGTTCATCCGCGACCATCAGGGAGCGGAGCCGGCGTTCAAGGGTTTGTACGGTTTTCCTGCGACCCTTTGCACGAGCGTCAACCATGAGGTCGTCCATGGGATTCCCGCCGATCGTCGGCGGCTCAGCGCGGGCGACATCATCAGCATCGATTGCGGGGTGAAGCTCGACGGCTTCTTCGCGGATGCGGCGGTGACGCTGCCCGTCGGTGAGATTGCGCCTGAGGTGCAGCGGCTCCTGGACGTCACCCAGCGCGCGCTCGAGCTCGGTCTGGAGCAGGCTCGTGCGGGGAACCGACTCGGTGACATAGGCGCCGCCATCCAGGCCCCGGCCGACGAGGCCGGCTTCGGAATCGTCCGGGATCTGGTCGGGCACGGCATCGGGCGAGAGCCGCATGAGGAGCCCCAGGTGCCGAACTATGGGCGTGCCGGCCGCGGTATGCCGCTGGAGATCGGGCTCGTGCTGGCGATCGAGCCGATGTTCAACCTGGGCACCGCCAACATCCGGACGCTGCCGGACAGGTGGACGGTTGTGACAGCGGATCGAGCGGTGTCTGCTCATTTCGAGCACACCGTGGCGGTGACGGCCGATGGGCCGCGCGTGCTGACGAAGTGATCGAGGGCTGGCGGGGCATTGCCGGCCGTGCAGTGCTGGAGGAACCGAAGAAAGTTCTTGCGTCGCCGGAAAAGTGACGCTACATTACTCTGCTATTCTCTGAATTCATCCGAGAGGCGTCTTATGAAGGTGCGCGCGAGCGTCAAAGCGATCTGCGAGCATTGCAAGGTCATCCGTCGTGCGGGCGTGGTGCGGGTTATCTGTAAGAAGAACCCCAGGCATAAGCAGCGTCAGGGCTAAGGAGCGGAAAAGCAATGGCTCGAATTGCAGGCGTCGATCTCCCGCGCGACAAGCGCGTTGAAGTTGGGCTGACGTACATCTTCGGGATCGGGCGGGCTTCGGCACGCCGGATCGTGGAGGAGACGGGTGTCGATCCGTCGACCCGTATCCATCAGCTCAACGATGAAGAGGTCAACAAGCTTCGTCGTAGTATTGATGCATCGTTCAGGGTCGAAGGTGTGCTCCGCACGGAAATCGCGCGGAACATCAAGCGGCTGATCGACATCGGCTCCTATCGCGGCGTGCGACATCGCCGTGGGTTGCCGGTTC
>CAYRLB010000110.1:0-8021 GCA_964424945.1 uncultured Gemmatimonas sp. | reverse complement strand
GATCTCTAGCTTTGAAGACTGTTTGCGGGACGTGGCTCAGCCCGGTAGAGCACTCGCTTTGGGAGCGAGGGGTCGCCAGTTCGAATCTGGCCGTCCCGACTTTTCAGCCAGGGGTTGGCGCCAGTAGCTCAGTTGGATAGAGCAACGGCCTTCTAAGCCGTAGGTCGCTGGTTCGAGTCCAGCCTGGCGCACTGGGTAAATAGGGGAGAGGCAAGGGTTTTTAGCCCTTGCCTCTTTTTTTGTGCGCGGGGTTGGGGCGGGTACCGGCAATTCCCGGAAGAGTCACCGCATCGCCGCCGCGACCCGTGTCCCCGCAGGCCGCGCGAATCCCGTGTTTGGCGATCAGATGTGACCGCTACGCGGATCGTCAAAGAAGTCGTTGATCTGCTTTGGATTCGCAGCATCGCCATCGTAATTGGGGGGATCCAGGAGCCGGACCCGCACGCACGTCGCCCCCGCCGTCCGGTTGCCGGTGGCGATCGGGCTACTCTCTACGTCGTGCATGCTTTCGACATCGCGAACCCCCTCGTGCTCGGCACTCAGGGCGGGAATGGCGCCTCCCTCTTTCTGATCGGCAGCGTCCCCGGAATAGGTCCTGCGGAACGCGCTCTGCGATATGCTGCTGATTCCAACGAAGCAGGAGTGAATCCGCCGCGCATAAACGCGCTTGTCGTGAACGGATGGATGAACAGGAGAAGCGGAGATGCCTAGTCAGGACGTAGTGGTGCAGCTGAACCGGGAACTGGCGGGGACGAAGGTCCTGAGTGTGTACCTGAACGCGCAGGAGACAGATCCCGCGGAGCGGAGGGCCTGGCGAATTCGCCTGAACGGGCTACTAAAGGGGGTGGACGAGCGGCTGACGGATGAGCCGGCGGAAGAGCGTAAGGCTGCCCGGGCGGCGGCGGAGCTCATCAGTCAGGAGCTGGAACGTTACCAGGGCATGCTCCCCGGGCACGGTTGGGTGGGCTTCGCAACGGCGGAGCGGCTCTGGCACGCCGAATCGTCACCCGCTCCGATGCCGGACCTGGTACGTTGGGAGGACGGCGCCCACGTGGCCCCTTACATCCGGGCCCTCAAGCAGGCACGTCCGGTGACCGCTGTTCTGGCCGACCGCAGACACGCCCGACTCTTCCGCTACCTGCACGGCGAGCTGACCGAGGAAGCGGTGCTCCGGTCCGACACGGGCCTTGTAGACGGCCCCGGTGCCGGCGGCTCGAACCGCCCCTCGACACATTCCGGGGCGCGCGGCGAGACGCGTAGTGATGCCGCCAATCGAAGCGAGGAGGCCGCGACGCAGCGACTGCTCCGCGACGTACTGGACGCCTTGTCAGGTCCAGTAAACGAGGGACACTCCATTGTCGTGGCAGGAAGTTCGGAAGTCGCGGTCGCCCTCATCCGCGCCATTCCCGAGCGGGCGGCAGAGAGGACGATCGACCTCGCCGGCATTGGTATGGACGTAACGCACGCCGAGTTGAAGGAGGCGATCGAAGCAGCGGCGTCGACCCTCTCCATTCGTCTGCAGCGTGGGCTGGTCGAGGAGGTTCTTGAAGCCACCCGTTCAGCGGGGCGTGCGTGCGTAGGGCGCGAGCCTACCGAGCGGGCCCTCGAGGCAGGGGCGGTGGATATGCTGATCATCTCCCGCGCCTTTGCGCGGGCGGAACCGGAGGCCGCCGAGAGTCTCGTGGACCGCGCGTTCGGGCAGGGGGCTGCGGTGGAGGAGATTGCCGAAGAGGCCGCGAACGAGCTCGATCGAGAAGGTGGGGTGGGAGCACGGTTGCGCTTCACCAGCTGAACCCGACAGCGCCGGGAGGGCGACGAAATCCCGGCGCCACAGCCCGATAATCGGCGCGATCCCGGGAGGTGGCGCGCGAGGTCGGCGCGCTGCCGAAAGCTCGACTGCAGGCGCTGTGGACCGCGCGGCCGCCCGGGATGGCGGGGAGCCCGCTACGCGCGGAGTGGGCTGACGGGGGAGGTGCGGTCGCCGTCGTTCAACGTCGTGTCTGAATCCCTGGCCCTAACCCTCTACAGCGCCCGCGATACGAGGATACCGCCGCCCGCGCCACGCCTTCGGACGGCGCACCGTCGAGAGAAGGATGCGCAGCGCGGCGAGCGGGTCGGCAAGCGGCGAGAGCCAGAAGGCAACGCCGCGCTCCGCGTATGAGGGCGCAAGGGCGCGCAGAAGCAGGAGGCGCACGGCGAGCAGCGCACCGCTGGTGACGAGAAGTGCGGGGCTCCATCTGCCCAACATCAGAACGCAGAGGGCAGGGATGGGTGATCCCTGTACGATCAGCAGGAACAGCACGTCCATCCACTGCCGGAAGACGGGCGTCGAATCCTTCAGGTCCAGCGATCGACCCCATTCCCGCCATGCCTCGCCCGCCGAGGTGTATGAGCGAACATCGTATAACCGCGACCCGTCGAGGAATCCCACTCTGAAACCACGCTCGGCGAGTGTCCGACCGAGGGTCACGTCATCGCTGAAGGATGTACGCGCAGCTACATAACCTCCGACGGCGTCGAGCACGGCCTTCCGGACGAGGAAGCACTGTCCGTTCGCCATGACGCGCTCACCCGGCCCGCCGACGGACGGCGCCCCGAATCGGTAGACGAGCGTTACCAGCAGGGCCGGCTGCAGCCACCCCTCAGCCGCCGTGGATGTTCGAAATCGCGGTGAGAAGGAGACAACGTCGAGCCCCTCGGAGAGTGCGGCTGACAAGGCGCCCCCGGACATCCCGGGCCCTGGCTCGGTGTCCGCATCCACGCCCAGAATCCACTCGCCAGCGGCATGGTTGTATCCATGCTGGAGCGCCCAGACCTTTCCGATCCAGCCTTCCGGCAGCGGCTCATCCCGCAGCAGGCGGATGCGCGGATCGCGGCGGCCGGCAGCTTCCACCAGCTCAACCGTTCCATCCGTGCTACCGCTTTCGACAATGAAGATCTCCCGCACCAGCCCCGTCTGCGCGATGAGGCCTTCGAGACAGGGTCCGATGCGATGCGCTTCGTTGAGCGTCGGGACCACGATCGTTACGGCTTCCGACCCACTGTATCCCTCGACCGGCTCCACAGGGGGAGAGCGTCGACGGCCGGGCCAGAGCCGAGCCAGGAGCACCACGAGACCAACTGCCTGGAGCACGACGAGGGTCAGAAGCACCTGAATCGCTCCTCTGTGCAAGGCCGGATGGAAGCTCGAAGGAGAATCGCGCTTATCGACCGCTGGCTGATCCAGGCCCGACGACCGGGCAGCGGGTCGAATGGCGTCGCCTACGCTTCCCGGTCATCCGCACGCGGCCCGAAATAAGTCATCGACCTGCAGCGCAGGAAACCTGCCGGGTCTTCGTGATCCCCCTCAGAGGCACGATACGGGTTGTACCCGGAACGCAGTCCATCAGCGCATCCGGACCGACCTGCCCATCCCCGGAACACCTGATCGGAGCCCGTTCGGTACCCTTCGCTGCGGCCGGGTGACGAGCTCGCTCGGATCCGGAAGGATGGTTCGCTAGGTAGCCATCGTTGGTCAGCGCGGGGCGACTGTTCCCGCTGAACTCAGTCTCTTCTTCACCTCGAGGGGCGCCGATCCTGCGACATTGTACGTCCAGACTGGCGGGCACAGTCGGCTGTGCCGATTCTGACCGTTGCTCTGAAGCAAAGGATCGTGCCCCTTACGATGGAGAATGAGCCGATGGAGCAGCACGGCATAGTTGTACGACGGGTGGTGACCGGCGTGGATTTTCAGGAGAGCTCCCGCGACGCGGTGCGCTGGACTCTCGGTGATCTGGCCCCCGACGCCAGTCATGATCTCCTCCATGTGCTCGACGTACCTGAGCTCCCCCTTCCACTTCAAGCGCTATCAGGCAACCGCGATCAGCTCCTTCGAGCGGCCCGCAACGATGCGCAGCAACGGCTTCAGGAGCTCGCCGGACTGACACCCGACGCGAGCGCCGACTATCACGTCCGCGAGGGTCGGCCTTCGACGGAACTCATCCGGCTCGCGGAGGAGGTCGACGCCGATCTCATCGTGGTAGGGGAGGGAGGACCCGCTCGGGGGCTCGGCGCGCTGCTCGGGAGTACAGCAGAACGAGTGCTCCATGGGGCTCGCTCACCCGTTCTGGTCGCCCGCAAGGTACCGGAGGGGCCCCCACTGCGTATTCTTGCGGCGGTCGACCCATCCGAGGTCACCGGGCGGATCCTCGCGTGGGCCGGGGCATTGCTGGCCGCGCACCCGAATGCGACGCTGATGGTGATGAACGTGGTCGACCGGGTTTTCCTGCTCGAAGAATTCACAGGCCTCCCGACGATACCTGTCTTCAAGCAGTTCGAGGAAGAATCCGTGGCGGCGATGAACATCTGGTTGCGCCAGGAGGTGGAGAAGGCAGGCCTCCCTGCGTCACGGGTTCAGGTGGATGTACGGGTGGGCGATCCCGGCTACGAGATCATCGCTGAGTCGGCACGCCAGAGTCAGGATCTGATACTACTCGGGTCGAAGGGCGGGGACGTCGCGAGGACTCCGCTGATCGGCCGCATCATCAACAAGGTCGTGCGTAGCGCACCCTGCTCGGTGCTGGTGGTGCCTCCCCCATAGACCGGCGACCGCGGAGTCGGCTTGGTGAAGAAGGTCCGCATAACAACGAAAGATACTTCGGGTCAGGTGGGCGACGCCCCGACGCAGCCCACCTCGAGTTCACATCACCGATCCTGCCGCCCGTCCGCGGGCACTATGGCCGGGTGGGGCTTCCCCCTGAGCAGCCGCAAACCGTTCGCTGCAACGAGCAGTGTGCTCCCCTCATGACCGACCACGGCCAGTGGAAGCGGTAGCCCGACCGTCAGGGCGATCACGAGCAGAAAGAGCATCCAGCCGATGCTGAAGTAAACGTTCTGCCGAACCACCCGACGTGCGCGCTTCCCCAGGTGGATGGCGTAGTCAACCTTCTCGATCTCGTCACTCATCAGCACCACATCCGCCGTCTCGATGGCGACATCGGTGCCGATCGCGCCCATCGCAACGCCGATGGTGGCTGCGGCCATAGCCGGAGCATCGTTGACACCATCGCCTACCATCGCGACACCGGACGAACTTTCCGCCAACTCCCGAACCGCTGCCACCTTTTCATGCGGGAGCAGGCCAGCGCGCACCTCGTCCGCGCCGATCTCAGCCGCGATGGCCCGGACGGCATCGGGATGGTCCCCGGAAAGGACGGTTATCCATCGAATTCCCTCGTACTTCAGATGCCGGACTGCAGCAGCGACGCCGGGCTTCAGCGAGTCGCCGAACGACATCCCCCCCTGCAACGTTCCGTCGATGCCGATGTAGACGATCGACCGACCTCGCGAAGTCTGCGCGGCGGTCCACCCCTGGACGAGAGCAGGAACCTGGGCGCCCTGGCGCGCGACGAGATTGGCATTCCCCACCCAGATGCGACTTCCCTCGACCCGGCCCGCCACACCTTCACCCGGATACGATGAGAAATCGTCCACTGCTGGAATGTCCATCCCTCGCTCGTTCGCTGCCTCAACCACCGCTCTGGCAAGATGATGCTCGGACGTCCGTTCGACCGCCGCAGCGAGTCTCAGAAGCCTATCCTCCGTCTCGCTGCCGTCCTCCTCGAAGGCGCCACCCCCTTCGCTCGACGCGATGACCTCGATCAGACGCGGCCGGCCGAGCGTCAGCGTCCCGGTCTTGTCGAACGCGATCGTGTCGATGGTACCGGTCAGATCGAGATAGGCGCCCCCCTTGAACAGAACGCCGTGACGAGCCCCATTCGCGATTCCCGACAGAATCGCCGAGGGCGTCGAAATCACGAGCGCGCATGGGCTCGCAACTACCAGCAGCGTCATTGCTCGATAGAAGGAGTCGCCCCAGTCGCTTGCCCAGAGAAGAGGGGGCGCGATCGCCGCCAGGATGGTTCCTGCGACCACCGCCAGCGTGTAGGGATGAGCAAATCGGTCGATGAAGTGCTGTGCAGGCGCCCTCTCCTCTCGGGCCTCTTCAACCAGCCGGACGATTCGCGCCAGCATCGTCTCCCCGGCAGGCCGCGACACCTTCACCACCAGCGAGCCGCCCTGATTGATGGTGCCGGCGTACACTTCATCCCCCGCCTCCTTCCGCACCGGGACCGATTCGCCGGTTATCGCGGCCTGGTCTACATCGGTTCGCCCGGATAACACGACGCCATCCGCTGCGATTCGTTCGCCGGGCCGGACGAGGATACGCATTCCAGAGGAAAGATCCTCCACAGGCACGATGCCCGCCTCCACCCCCTCGGCATCGACGAGTGTCGCCTCGGCCGGCGCCATATCCATGAGCCGCGCGATCGCGTGACGGGTACGCCCCATCGCGTACGCTTCGAGCGCCTTGGAGAGCGAAAAGAGGAAGATGAGCACCACCCCCTCGAGCGGACTTCCGACAATTGCCGCACCTACCGCTGCGGCGCCCATCAGGAAGTCGATCGAGAGCCGACCCTTCTGCAGTTCTGCCCAGCTGTCCAGGAGGATGCGCCACCCGCCGACCACATAGGCCACAGAGTAGGGTAGCCAGCGCCACCCTTCGGCTCCTGGAAGCCATTCCGTCAGCATACCCGCGAGGAGAGCCACCCCTACGACGAACGTAGCCCTGAGATAATAGGTCGCCTCACGGTCCTCCTCCGTCGCCGGACCCGTGCCCAGAAAGAGCGCTTTCAGTGCGTTGATTCTCACGAGCTTTCGCGAAAAGAGTCTGCTATATTGAACCGCATTCCGGCTTCTTCTACGAAGCGACCGGCGCGGACGCGATCGACGGTACGATTCCTCTGCGCTGGCTTGTCCCGTGATCACGGTGGCCAGGCTTGATCGAGCACGGTCCGGCCTCAGCCCCGGCGAGGGACGGACCTTACCGCTTGCCCTTCATTGATACTGCTTCAAAAGGTCCCGCCCACCGGAGCCGGTGATGCAGTCTGGCGCGAAGGTCGCGGGACTTCTGAACGATACGCCAACATAACATCGAGTCGGCCAGGAGAATTGAATGAGTGAGAGTCAGGACAAACCCCACTTCCGAGAACTCGATCGGGCAGAGATTGAAAAGATCCTGGCGCGGAACAATGTCGGCCGAATCGCCTACGCCCGCAAAAACCAGATCAATATTCAGCCGGTTCACTATGTTTTCGCGGGGGACTGGATCGTAGGCAGAACGTCATACGGTGCGAAGTTCGATGCACTTGGCGACACCGCCCACCGCTGGTGGCCCGTCGCCTTCGAGGTGGATGAGGTCAAAGACCTCTTCGACTGGCGCAGCGTCGTCGTCCGAGGCGGATTCTTCGTACTCGATCCAAACGGCCCTCCGCCGGAGCGGCAGGCGTGGGAGGATGCGCTGATGAAGGTACGGACACTTATTCCCACCGCCCTGCGCGACGGAGATCCAACCCCTTCCCGGACAATTCTCTTCCGAATTGCTCTTCAGGAGGCCACCGGACGGGAAGCCGTGCCCGGAAGAAGCTCCACGATGGAAGCGGACATTGACGGGTCGGCGTGAACGGGGCCGCGGGTCAGGCGATGGGGAACCAGGGTCGACAGCCGACCCGCGTCGTGCCGGCTGGAGCGGGCGGGGGGGAGAGTTGGTCGATCGGGCGGACGTTGTGCCCATATTGCCCGGACATCGGAATGGCCGCAGATCCACCCGCGGAAGCTCCTTATCGCCACGGCTTGACGGGACCCGTCGAACTCGACTATGTTCTTCCTTCTGCCGGTCGACGGGTGGTCTGGCGAGACCTGGTGGATGTCGCTCGCTGAGCGGGCGTACACATGGTGGGCGTAGCTCAGTCGGTTAGAGCGCCAGGTTGTGGCCCTGGAGGTCGCCGGTTCGATCCCGGTCGCTCACCCTTGAGAAGGTCGAAGTTTCCGGTGGCGCTTTTGGTGGTTGACACGTCACGATCGAGTCACCATATTGCAAACCCCGCCGACAATGTCGGTGCCGGAGACGGAGAAGCCGGCCAGAAAGAATTTTCGATCAGGGGTTGACGGGTTGTTCTGAGGGGGTTAGACTGTAGGGCTGC
>CAYRLB010000109.1:0-8022 GCA_964424945.1 uncultured Gemmatimonas sp. | reverse complement strand
CGGGATGACGATGATGGGGCGCGGGTCAATGGCGAGTGACGGGAGATTGGCGCTCCGAGGACGCGCGTGACATCTTGAGCTACTCGGCATCCGATCGACCCGCACGCGATTTACCGATGAGTGAAATCCCAGCCCCAGCACCTCTTCCCGAAGGCGCCCTCGGCGGCGCGCGGATCGGCATCCTCGAGGGCCGCATGACGAGCGAGCTCGCCCGCCTCGTCGAACGCCATGGCGGCGTGCCTGTTCTCGCGCCGGCGCTCCGCGAAGTCACGATCAGCGCATCCGACGAGGTCGCCACCCTCGTCAGGGAACTCGCCGCGGGCCGCATCGATATCGTCGTCTTCATGACGGGAGTCGGTGCGGCGGCGCTCTTCGCGGAAGCGGAACGACAGGGTCTCCTCGACGATCTCGTGCGCGCGCTTCAGCACACCGTCAATGTCACGCGCGGCCAGAAGCCCTGGCGCCCGATGAAGGAGCGGGGCGTTCCCATCACGGTATCCTCCCCATCGCCCTATACGACCGACGAGGTGCTCGCGACTCTCGCCGACATCCCGATGGAAGGGAAGGGCGTCGCCCTGCTCCACTATGGCGAGCGGAGCGAGCCGCTCTCCCGCGCGATCGAGGATGCGGGCGGCACATTACTCGACCTCCTGCTCTACGAATGGCAGCTCCCCGAGGACACGGGGCCGATCGATTCACTCATCCGTGAGGTCATTGCGGGAGGCGTCGCGGCCGTGCTCTTCACGAGCAAGGTGCAGGCGCGTCACCTGATGACCGTTGCGGAGCGCATCGGTCTCGGGGGCGACCTCATCGACGCGTTCCACACCCGATGTGTAGCCGCCGCCGTCGGCCCGACGACCGCGCAGGAGCTGGTGTATTCGGGAATCGAGCCGCGCGTGGTGCCCGATAACCCGAAGATGGGGCCGATGGTTGTCGCATTGGGGGAGTATCTTCGGGCTGGTGAAAGGGTTTGATACCGGGCGTGATGGGCATCTGACTCCGCCCGTCGTTCCCGCGCAGGCGGGAATCCAGTTGTTGAAGTTGGTGTCGATGCTACCCGGCTGACGGCGCAGGATGAACCGCTGGGCCCCCGCCTTTGCGGGGGAGACGGAAGGGCTGGTCCCGGGACGAACGTAAACAGCTGGGCCCCGGCTTCCGCCGGGGAGGCGGAAGGGCTGGGCCCCAGCTTCCGCCGGGGAGACGGGTAGGGCGGCGCCGCATCTCAACACCATCAAACTTGCTCCGTGCGCCAACTTCCATCACTTAGTTCGAGCCTCGCGCTGCTGCTCGCCTTCGTAGTCGGTGCCTGCGCTGGCCAGTCGGAAGCGGCGCCGAACGCCGACCGCCTCCCGGTCATCGCCGAACTCCCGCACGATCCGGAAGCCTATACCCAGGGCTTCCTCTTCCATGACGGATTCTTCTACGAATCGACCGGCCTGAATGGCGCCTCGTCTCTGCGCAGGGTCGACATCGAGACCGGATCGGTGCAGGCGAAAGTCGATCTCGACAGCGTCTACTTCGGCGAAGGGCTGGCGGTGCTTGGCGACCGCGCCTACCAGCTCACCTGGCGGAACCGCATCGCCTTCGTCTACGACATCGACACCTTCGAGCTGCTTGGGTCACACCCGATTGCCGGTGAGGGCTGGGGTCTGACGACGGATGGCACTCACCTCATCCTCAGCGACGGCACCTATCTCCTTCGATTCCTCGACCCTGCAACTTTCGAGGTAGTCCGCACCCTCCAGGTGACGGCAGCCGACCGGGTCGTCAATCAGCTGAACGAGCTCGAGTGGGTGCGGGGCGAGATCTGGGCAAATATCTATCTGCAGGACCGCATCGCGCGGATCGACCCGGCATCGGGGGTGGTGACTGGATGGGTCAGTACGGAGGGGCTGCTGTCACGGTGGGAGCGGCTCGCCGGTGCGGAGGTCGCCAACGGGATTGCCTATGACTCGGTCGGGGATCGACTCTGGGTGACGGGAAAGTTGTGGCCGAAGGTGTTCCAGGTGGAGCGGCCGGAGTAGGCCCGGACTATCTGCTAGTAAGCAACAGTCGGTGCACGCGGCCCCGAAGGAAGCTCATCATGTCCGGAGCTGATGGTCACAGTCGGGTTGCGTGAGCTTTTTGCGATCGGGCCCCGTAGGATCCACCGATTTCAGAGCAACAGATCAGCCGGGATGCCCAGAAGGTCTCGAATTCCCTCTATCTGACGTCTTGAAAGCACCCTCTTACCGCTAAAGAAGTCCGACACCCGGGACCTGCCTCCCATTACGTCAGCGAGATCCGCTCGGGACATCTCCTTCTGTCCGAGCATGAACTCAACCACCGACTGAGGCGTTCCCTTTGGCAGGGGTGACTCGTGGTCTCTTTCATACCCCTCGATCAGAAGGAACAGAAATCCGAGGTAGTCGTGCTCTTCAGTATCCTCTTCAACTCCCTTATCAAGAAGTCGATTCGCCTCTTCAAGCGCTGCCATGTACTCGGCTTCGTTCCGGAGCACGTGCGGCTTGCTGAAGTTCAGCATGGTTGAAGTCATATCTTCTATTCTCCGGTCCGGGTCATAGGGAGCCGAGCGTCCTGGTATTCCGGCGGCGTGTACGACGTATTAGAGAGTGCCGCTTCGTCGGACGTACTCGTCGTGAGTCAGCAACTCTCGTACGTAAACCACCTGAAGTTCATACACCACGTCAACGACGAGGCGAAACCTATTGCCGCAGATATTGAAAACAGTACGGTGATTCCCGAGGAAGCTGACTTTCGGAAAATCTTGCCGAAGCTCGTGAGGGTCTTCGTAAGACTCACAGAGCCTCCTTCCGATAGACGACGACCCGCTGCTCCCCGCTAACCCCATCATCCACCCGCCCGATCACAAAATCGGCGCCGACATCGAAGATCCGCACATCTGCGGAGATCGTCAGGTTCGCCAGGATCTTCCCCTCGATGCTGACGGCACGAAGCCTTGTCGAAGTGTCTCCGGGAGAACTAAGAACAGCCCAGACGATCCCATCCCGCTCGATGAACAGCCCCGAATAGGGCGGCAATGTCTCGGGTATGGGAATCGCCCGGATCTGACGGCGGAACTCTTCAGCCATCGTGGCATCCGTTCCCGGCGGCACCATCTCCTCGATCACTGCTTCATAATGAGCGTCGGAAGCGGGACGAAGCGGCTCACGGAGCTGCAGGGTCCGCACCTTCGCGCCCGAGTGGTCGAACACGTCGATCGCAGCTGAATCGGGCACACCGAGATAGATGAAGGCTGAATCGACGGCGATTCGGGTCCGCTTCCCGAGGGGCCGATACTCGCCGAACGGAATCATCCCCAGCTCACGCCTTTCATCGTCTCGATGCGCTGTTATCCAGAGGGAAGATTCGACCCGTACTGCTGCCGCGCTCATCGGCGCATAGGAATTCTGAGGGCCATCGATCCCCGCGAGCTCCCCTTTGTTATTGCAGGCAACCTCGAGCCAACCCACCGAAACGGGGGTTTCAGCCTCGATCGCTCCGTCGATCGTCAGCCGCTTCGCGGTGGACCAGTCACGCGCGACCAGGCGGTCTCCGCAGAGCTCGATCCATGAAAGCTCCTCGAACTCACCCGGACCGCTTCCGGCGCGACCAACCGTGCGTACGGGCCGTCCATCTGGGCCGAAGAACTGGATGGCCGAGCCCGCCCGGTCAGCCACAACGATTGTTCCGTCCGGCAGGTATGCAGCGTCCCAGGCTAAGCCGAAGTTGGGTGAGCCATCGGGAGCGGTACCGGGAATCTCCCGGATGAGTTCGAGCGCGGCGACAATCGGAGCGTCCACACTTTCGCCTGATGACGAGCCCGAACTGTCGCCGGAACATGCCGCGAGAGACCCCATCAGCAGCAGGCAGATTGTGAGGAGGCTTTTCATGCGCACAGTCGGGAGGAGGAAAGAAGGTTGGTCGTAGTCGGAGGCGGATTCGTGCACGGCGATGGTGAGCTTCTGCTGCACCGGACCTTCAGAATTAAGGTTGGACGTGCAATCTAAGTGTAAACCGGCTTTCAAGGGTAATGGCGCCGCACGGGATTCCGGCGGCCGTAGGTCATCCAGGTTGGAGCGGCCGGAGTAGGCTGGCCCCCTCGGTCGGACACTCAAGGGATAAAGGTTGATAGGAAGTCAACGTCGCTATAGAGTTCGTCAGAGTTCGTCGTCCACAACACCGGGCAAACGAAGACCTTCCGGATCTCCCGCCGTCCCCTTCGACCACTTTCCGATCGTAAAGCCATGCGTTTCAAGCGCACCCTTCTGCCGGGCACTCTCCTCGCGCTCGCCGATCTGACGCTGGCCTGCCCGAATCCGGCATCCGGCCAGACGGCGTCAGGTCGCCTCGCCCTGCGTCCCGCCCTGACCATCGATGGCCAGGCCTTCAACTTCGGCAGGATCGGCGCGGTGGTCGCCGGCGCCGACGGACGCATCTACGTCGCCGACGTTAATCAGCAGGCCCGCCACATCGTCATCTTCGACGGGCGGGGGCCGCGCACCGGTCAGCGGGGAGGGGTGGGGGCCGGGCCGGGAGAGTTTCTCAGCCTTCACGCGACCCTCGCCTGGGAGGGGTCGTCGCTCGCCGCGATCGACGTGCGGCAGCGGCCGGTGCGCATCACGCTCTGGGACGCCCAGGGCGGGGTCACCACCCGTGACTGGCCCGGGACGCAGACACCCGCCAACACGACGCTCTTCTCCGGGGGCGATCGGCTGTACGGGTCGGCGATACTTTCCAGCTATGCTGCGGTCAACTTCGGCGAGGCGCCGCAGCAGCGCCCAGAGCACGTCCCGGTGCTGCTCGCCTTCGATGCGGATGGTGCATCGCAGATCCCGATCCCGGATGCGGGCGCGTATCTGGTTCGCGTCGATAGTGAGGACTGCCGTGCGGGTGGGGCCATCCATCCGTTCAGCCGCCCCCTCTCCGATGGCGGGCCGTTCATCGCCTTCCTGCCCGGCGGGGAAGTGGCGCGAAGCCATCAGGACAGCTTCCGTATCGAGATCGTGAACGTGCAGACCGGGCAGGTCGTGCGCACCTACCGACGTGACGTACAGCCCCGCGCACTGACGGATGAGGTGTGGGCGGCCGATCGATGGGCCAGCGGCGCCCGGAGGATCGAGCAGGAGTTCGGAAGACTTTCGGGACTCGACGGGCAGCCGTGCGGCATCCTCGAGCGGCCCTCCGTCGAGCCCCTGATCCGCTCGATGGTATCGGACGATGAGGGGCGGCTCTGGGTCGAATCCACGACGACACAGGGCACGACCCTCACCGGGATCGGGCCGCGTGGCGAGCTGCTGGGTGAGGCGTTCATGCCCGCTCGCGACATGCGCGTCGCGCCCTATGTGCGGGGGGACCGGCTGTATCTGACGACGATCGATGACCTCGATGTTCAGTCGGTCGAGGTATTCGATATCGTCTGGGAGTGATTGGGCAGCGGTGCGGAATCTAGCCGAAGCCCGACGACGGACGGTCGCCTATAAACAGATAGAGTGAAAAGGCGTCGTTTCACTTCGACGTAATCGATACTATATTATCTGTTATACTATATAAGCCGATGTAACTGATAATATGTTACCACTTGAGGTTCAGTCCACCCAGGAGGTGTCCCGAGGTATTGCGGATCGGGTCCGCAGGTCGCGTCTCGAGCGAGGGTGGAGTCAGAAGGAGATCTCAGAGCGCGCTGGAATCGCGTTGCCGACGTACCGGCTGTTCGAGCGGACGGGACGCATATCTCTCGAGCGGTTACTGAAACTCGCCGTGGTACTCGATGCACGGGGCGCCTTCGGCCACCTCTTCGCGATGCCGGCGGCTGGTTCTCTCGCCGAGTTGGAACGACGAGGGGCGGGGGAGCCGGCTCGCCAGCGAGGAAAGAGGAGCGATGCGCAGGCTTGAGGTGCGCCTGGACTGGGGCGATGTACAGACGGTAGTTGGTACGCTCGCGGAGCAGGACCGTCGCGTGTACTTCGAGTTCGACAGCGCCTTCCGCGAGAATCCACTGCCGATTTCCCCGCTCAAGCTTCCCGTTAGGCCGGGGCTCTTCGAGCATGTGGATCGCGATTTTGCCCAAGTGTTCGGCGTCTTTGACGACTCTCTTCCGGACGGCTGGGGACTGCGCCTCATGGATCGCGAGTTCAGGAAGCGCGGCGTAGATCCAGCCACTCTCTCCGTTCTGGATCGGTTAGCCTATATCGGCACCCGGGCGATGGGTGCATTGACCTATCATCCACCCGCGCCCGGCGACGAGGAGGAGCCACTCTGGATCGACCTGGACGCGTTGGCGCGTCAGGCTGAGCGGATTCTGAAGGGAAGCGCGGAAGCCTTGTTGCCCGCTCTGCGAATCGCTGGCGGCTCGCCCGGCGGGGCCAGGCCGAAAGTGCTCGTGGGAGTCCGGAACGACGGGCATCTCATCGCAGGCACGGCCGAACTACCCGAAGGGTACAGGCATTATCTGATCAAGTTTCCGTCCGAGGTAGACTCGCGGGAGATGGGCGCTGTAGAGGCGGCCTATGCTCGTATGGCGGAAAGAGCAGGTATACGGCTTCCCCGGACACGGCTATTCGACACCGATGACGGTAGACGCTATTTCGGCGCGGAGCGCTTCGACCGCGCTGGAAACCTGCGGATGCATATGCAGACGCTGAGTGGTTTTCTGCACGCGAATCACAGGCTACCCTCGCTGGAGTATGAAGGGTTTCTGAAGGTCGAGGCCACAAGAAACTGGCCGCATTTTGCCAGGGAGACGGGTGTCACCAAGGCCACGGAGCGTCGGATCTGGAAGTTGATCACTTCTGTTTAGTTTGACGGCCCCTAACGACCGAAGGGCGACCAACTGCAGCCCAAAAAAGAGTCCGATGCGGTTGCGTTGACACTGTGTGTGGTTCTACACATAATCAATAGTGTCAACGTCACCTGCCGCAGGAGCGCTCCGTGATCACCACCAGAAAAAACAACGACCCGGGCGCCGAAGCCCGCATGCGCGCCGCGCTCGAGACGCGCCTGAATCAGGTCGTTCGTGAAGTCGCACAGCGGGCAGAGATCGGGGTGATCGCCACGGCGCTGTCAGAGCCGGGATCGCTGTCTGCCCTCGCCCATGTCCTCGCCCATGCGACGGAACTGCCCCTTTCGATCGACCCGCTGGCGGCCGCGAGGGCACGAGGTGCCGCTGTCCGGGATGATCTGCTGGAGAAGGCCGGCGGAGCGCTCCGGGTGAGCGAGGTCGCTGCCCTCATGGACGTGAGCCGCGCAGCGATCAGCGCGCGCCGCACCCGCGGAACCGTCCTGGCCGTCCCCCTCCCGACGGGGGAGCATGTCTACCCCGCGTGTCAGTTCACCGAGGAAGGCGTTCCATCGGGGCTTGGTCAGTTTCTCTCGGCGTTCGAGGATGTCGGTCCCTGGACGCAACTGAGCGTCCTGCTGGCGCCGTCGGCGCGGCATGGCGGCCGAATGGCGCTTGACCTGCTGCGGGCCGGCGAGGTGGAGGCGGCGGTCGGGATCGCGCGTCGCCACGGCAAGCATCTTGGATGACCCGAGGCGACTCTCGGCCGGGGCCGCCCCCGCTCCCACCGGACGGCTTCCCGGCCCGCGAGATGCCGACCGTGGAGATCGCCGCTGGGACCACCCTTTTCCGGATTCACCGCGCCTCCCGGGACGTCTTTCACTACGGGCCTCGCCCGCATCCTGAAGATCGCGGACGATGGGACGCGCCGGACCTTGGCTATGGCCTGTGCTACGTTGCAGAGCATGAGCACACGGCCTTCGCCGAGACGCTGTTACGCGACCTCGATCGCGAGGATCTCTCTGAGCAGGATGAGATCGCACCCCTGAACCTGGCGAGGCTGGAGGTAGTGACGCCGATCGTCCTTGTCAGGATGCACGGCCCTGGTCTGCGACGGTTGAAGGCCACCGCGACGGTCGTTCAGGGGCCCTACGAGGGCACCTGGGCGTGGTCGCAGGCTGTTCATCGCCATCCGCTGGCGGTTGCGGGCATCCGCTATCGGGCGCGGCATGACGATGACGATC
>CAYRLB010000108.1:0-8138 GCA_964424945.1 uncultured Gemmatimonas sp. | reverse complement strand
CCTCCGCCGTCCGGTCCTCGTCCTTCAGCTGTTCGTGATGGTCCTGGGCGAAGTAGCCGGGATGCGTCTCGTAACCCCACTCGACCGATCCCGCATCTGCCGGCGTGTCCCCCATGATGATCTTGAGGAGCGTCGACTTGCCGATACCATTCGGCCCCATGATGACCAGCCGGTCGCCCCGCTCGACGCTGAGATCCACCCCGTGCAGCACCTGCTTCTCCCCGTAAGACTTCCGGATGCCCTTTATCTTCAGGACCTCCTTGCCGCTCGGTCGACGCTGCGCGAAGCGGAACTTCGGATAGCGGCGTGAGCTGCCCGGAAGCTCCACGAGATCCTCCGACATCCTTTCGATCATCCGAGCCTTGCTCTGTGCCTGTCGCGCCTTGCTCGCCTTCGCCTTGAAGCGATCGACGAACTTCTGGTGATGCGCGATCACCTTCTGGCGCCCCTCGATCTGCTTCTCGCGCCGCTCACGCTCCGCGATCTTCTCCTCCACGAACGCCGTGTAATTCCCGTGGTAGAGCGTGACCGTCTGGTAGTCGACGTCGAGAATGCCGGTCGCGACGTTGTCGAGGAAGCGGTGATCGTGGGAGATGACCGCGACCGGCCCGGCGAAGTCGCGCAGGAACTTCTCGAGCCAGCGGATCGAGATGATGTCCAGGTGGTTTGTCGGCTCGTCGAGCAGGAGCACATCCGGAGCGCTGGCGAGCACCTGCGCGAGGAGCACACGGAGCTTGAACCCACCCGAAAGGGTCGAGAGGGGCTTCCGGTGAACCTCCGCCGGCAGCCCCAGCCCCTCCAGAATCATGGCCGCCCGCGCTTCCGCCGTGTAGCCATCGAGCCGCTGGACCGTCTCCTCCAGCTCGGAGAAGCGCTCCATGTCGAACTCCTCGTGGGCACGCGCGAGGATCGCTTCCTTCTCGACCATCACGTCCCAGAGCTCCGCGTGCCCCATCAGCGCGACCGCGAGAATCTCCTGGTCTTCATAGAGGAACTGATCCTGGCGCAGAACCCCGAGACGGGCCGACTTCGGGATCGCCACAGACCCCTCGCTCGCCTCGATGTCGCCGCTCATGATGTTCAGGAGCGTCGTCTTGCCGGAGCCATTTGCCCCGACGAGGCCGTATCGCTCCCCGGGATTCAGCTGGAAGGTGGCGTCTTCGAAAAGGATACGCTCGCCATAGGTCTTCCCGAGATTCGATACTGAGATCATGCTGCTCGCTGAGTCGCTTCTTATTGTTCCGGAAGGTGGCGTCGTCGGTCGGAATGCCGAGACACGGCAAGTTGGCGTTTTGTTCCGAATCGGGAGGGGGAGAGCTCCTTGCAGGTGCGAGGGGGACGTTTTTTGTGCGTTGGAAAGCGCTGATGTGCGAGCCGGCGTCGTTTCGGAGAAGTGCCAGGGTCAGGTGTCGGATGCGTGTGGTGGATGCCGGAGGCGGCGCCTTCGCGCTGGCAGGCGGACGCCGGCCCTATCATTGTTCAGGAATCGAATCACCCCTCTTGACCGGAGTCGGAAAGATGAATGGACGCAGGATGCTGGCGGGGATCATCCTCATCGGGGCCAGCCTGGGAGGGGTAGCCGCCTGGGCCGCTACCAGCGACGATTCATCCCCGACCATGGGAGAAGCTCAGATCATGAAGCAACAGCAGAAGGTCGTTGTCATTACCGGTTCGACCGATGGCCTGGGGCGGGAGGTGGCGACTCGGGTCGCTGCTACCGGCGCGCACGTCATCGTCCATGGGCGCAACCAGGAGCGTGGCGCCGAGGTCGTGCGGGCGATCGAAGCCGCGGGAGGCAGCGCCAGCTTCTACGCCGCGGATTTCGCGGATCTGGCGCAGGTTCGCGCGTTGGCGGAGGCGATCGACCGGGATTACGACCGTATCGATGTGCTGGTCAACAACGCGGGGATCTGGCTTCGGACGGGGGAGCGCCAGGTGAATGCGGCAGGCCACGAGATGCACTTCGCCGTCAACTACCTGGCGGGTTACCTGCTCACGCGGTCTCTGCTGCCCCTCATCGAGGCCGCGGCCCCTTCGCGGATCATCAATATCGCTTCGGTCGCGCAGAATCCGATCGACTTCTCCAACCCCATGCTGGAGCGGGGCTACAACGGTGGGCGGGGGTACGGGCAGAGCAAGCTTGCGCAGATCATCTTCACGATGGATCTGGCGGAAGAACTGCGAGATCGGGATGTCACCGTGGTCGCGGTTCACCCGTCGACGCTGATGGACACGAACATGGTATCGGAAGCGGGGCTTTCGGCGCAGTCGACGGTCGATGAGGGCGCGGATGCGGTGATGAATCTGGTGACAGGGACGGATATCGAGACCGGCCAGTACTACGACACGATGCGCCCGACGCGCGCGAACGACCAGGCGTACGATTTCGATGCGCAGGCGGCGTTGAGGGAGTTGAGCGAGAGGCTTACGGCGAGTGAGTGAGGGACGAGGCGCGGGGGGGGATGTTTGCTGGGTCGCTGGTCTCACGCGGAGGCGCGGAGAGTCTGTCAGGGGTGGACGGGGTGGCCGTTGTTTTTCCTCACTCCTCAGTATTGCCGATCTCACGCGGAGGCGCGGAGAGCGCGGAGAGTTTGTCAGCGTGGACTGGGGGTGCGAGGGGGGATTAATAAAGGAAAGAGGAAACACGCACTCCGCGTTCTCCGCGGCTCCGCGTGAGCCGCAGTTTCCGTTACCATCTCCGTAAGTTCCCCCCGCTGCCGCAGTGATCGATCGGTCCGTTGTTTTCCCTCACTCCTCAGTATTGCCGATCTCACGCGGAGGCGCGGAGAGCGCGGAGAGTTTGTCAGCGTGGACTGGGGGTGCGAGGGGGGATGAATAAAGGAAGGAGAAATCAAGCACTCCGCGATCTCCGCGGCTCCGCGTGAGCCGCTGTTCCCCCCCCACCGATCAAGCCGAATCGATCCCCGCCAGGAACGCCTTCACCGCGTCGCCGAAGTGGTCGGGTGCCTCCAGGTTCGACAGATGCCCTGCCCCCGGGATCACCACCAGTTGGCCGTCCGGGACACCTTCTGCGATTTCGCGCGCATCCGCCTCCGGGGTCACGCTGTCCTCTGCTCCGACGATCGCCAGGACGGGGACCGAGATCCCTGCAAGGAGAGCGGTCGAGTCGGGCCGGGCGCGCATCGCTTCGAGCGCGCTCGCCACCCCCTCGGCATCGGCGCGCTCGATGATGGCCCGAACGCGCGCAACCACATCCGGCTTCTCGGCGAGCGTGGTGTCGCCGAGGAGCGCCGGAACCATCGCATCGGCGAGCCACCCGGTTCCTTCCTTCCGGGCGCGCGCCGCCTGATCCGTCCGCTTCTGCGCCGCTTCCGCTGAATCCGCCCCCGCTTTGGTATCGGCGAGGACGAGCGCTCGAACGCGATCCGGCCAGCGCTCCAGGATCCGAAAGCTCACATATCCCCCCATCGAGAGGCCGACCAGCACGGCATCTACGATCCCCTCCCGGTCCATTTCGGCGATGACCTCCTCCGCGAACGCATCGAGTGTCGACGGCCCGGGCGGCGCGCTCCCGAAGCCCGGGAGATCCGGCCGAAGAACCGTGCGGTCCGGGAATCGCCGGACAGTATCATCCCACATCGTCGCATTCAGCGGGAAGGCGTGCAGGAAGACTAGAGGTGCAAGTGTGTTCATAGTGGCAGCAGTGCTGGCCTCGACGGGCGGGGATGATGGCGTAAAGGCCAATCTTCGTGGCAACTCGCAGACCGCGGGCTTCTGAAGCCATCGGGCGTTCGCCGATTCCGCAGCGGTGGGCCATCAGCGCGAAGCAGGGCGAGCGCCCGCGGTTCGTGTCAGCGTCACCCAACGACTTCGGGAATGGAAATCGCTCTAATGAGTTGACCCGAAAGGTTCCGGCGAGAGATTGGATGATGCATAGGGAAACGTTCGTGGCGACGCCGGTCCGGGATCGGAAGTTCCCCACAAGACCGTTTTCCCTGACCGTATAGTTCCGAATGTCTATTGTTCCTGTCTTCAAGCGGAATGCGTGATACATTCCCGCCGCGAGGCGTCACCGATTCCGGAAGGGGTTGAGCGTCAAACTCGTCTCAAACCTTCAAAGTCGGGTAGGCAGCTCAAAGCGTCGAAGGTCAGCCGGACAGTCTGCTCCGGTCATTCTCATCAATCCTCAAACAAACGCTTACATGGTGAAGATTCGCACCTATGCCGCTCTGGCGGGAATGCTCCTCGCCGGAACCGCCGGGACGGCTGCCGCCCAGTCGCCGGATTCGGTGTTCACGGTTTCCCGCGGGGGGACGAACCTCCTGCGACTAAACAACGACGGCGGATTTGTCGTTCAAGGCGCCGCGGACGTCGGCACGATCCCCGTGGCCGGCGCCGGCACCCGAATGATGTGGTTTCCCTCCCTGTACGCGTTCCGTGCGGGCAGAGTAAACTCCTTCGGCAGTACCTACTGGGACCTGGGTACCGTCGGTGCCGGATCCGTTGCCTTCGGCGAAAACACCCGAGCGAGCGGGGCGCACTCCTTCGCTGCGGGGCTCGCCTCTACAGCATCGGGGGCCGAATCAGTGGCCCTGGGGAACAACGGTACAGCTAGTGCCGATCGCGCTCTATCGTTCAATGGTAGCGCAAGGGGAGTCGGCGCTATAGCGCTCGGTTCCGGTGCGCAGGCGACCAACGACGACGCACTCGCCCTGGGACCAAGCTCCATAGCCGGGGGGCTCGCTTCCGTCACGATCGGACCAAGCATCGCAAATGGAAACTTCGCCGTTGCGATCGGCCTTCAGAACAGCGCCAGCGGCCAGTTCTCGGTCGCCATCGGAAAGAACGCGCGGACGGCGAACCGGCAGGGCTCCATTGTGCTGGGCGACGGCTGCGCAGGGTTCTCATCCGACTCGATCTTTCCGACCGCCAACAACCAGTTCGTGGCCCGAGGGTGCGGGGGTATCCGCTTCTTCACCTCGCAGAATCTGTCGTCCGGCGTTGAAGTCGCCGCGGGGGGCGGCTCCTGGAGCAGCATCTCGGATCGTAACCGGAAGGCAAACTTCCTCGAGGTTGACGGTGAAAACATCCTCGAGCGACTCCGCGAGGTGCCGGTCAGCACCTGGAACTATCTGACGCAGGATGAATCCATTCGCCACCTCGGGCCGATGGCGCAGGACTTCTATGCGGCGTTCGGGGTGGGCGAGAGCGATCTGCTCATCAACTCGGTGGATATCGCGGGCGTGAATATGGCGGCGGCGCAGGCGCTAGCCGATCGCACCGATGCTCTGCGTAATGAGGTGGAGGAGCTTCGCGAAGAGAACGCGGCGCTGCGGGCGCGTCTGGATCGGATCGAGCGGGCGCTCGCCGGCGGAGAGGCTCTTGATGCCGATGCGGTGGCATCAGCGGAGCGGGTCCGACGAGGTCAGGCCGTGGTGAGCGCAGCAGTCACAATAACAGACGACTGACAGAGGGCGCGCGTTTTCCACCCTGCCCATCCAATTGCCGACGCGGGTCATCGTCTTTCGCACGAGCCCGCGTCGGATCAGATCCCTTCCCCGGTCAATCCTGACACGTGCTCCAAGGGTCGTCGTCGATCATGAGTCACCTGAAGGACTACCGCTGGAATTGAACCTCCAGCAATCTGATCCGCGGAATTAGACGGTTGTCGACGACTGCGGCGGTGAGGAGGCCAGGTCCGGCAAAGCTGCCAAGCACTTCAACGGGAGCACGGCACCCGAAAGTGACCGGTAGCAGCCATAGTAGGGGAGTCCCGACGAAGTTCCGCATACGGGTTGACGAGATTCGGGGTCAAGACCAGTTGGTTCGTACGCCCCATAATAGGTGGACCATTCCTACGGGGTCAGGCCACTTGGGTCACCTCAAACCGCCTCATTCAAAGCGGAGCCTCACCAAACAGTCTTCAACGCGCATCCCCGAGACGCCGAGACGGAGACGCCCCGCATGAAAGAGCTACTTGTTCAGTGCGTAAACCTGAACCATCTCCACGCCCAGGTCGTCACGCGTCAGCCCGGCGATGTAGTCTCTTCCGATCTCCATGATCACGAAGTTTTCGGGCGTCTCAACTGTCCCCAACCAGATCCCTTCCGGGTCGAAGATGTTCCAGGTACTCGCAACAGTGTCGAAGGTATTCCAGCCCTGTGAGGGGTAGGCCAGGTGCTCCGCGTCGGTCTCACGGACCCACAGGTTATCATCTGGATCGGACCGGAGCCGCGTGAACGCTGGAAGGAAGGACGCGACAGGTGTCGCCTCCTGGATTTCGCGACGCTGCTGACGAAGTTGTTCAGGAACCGGATTCCCATTCTCACCGGCTCCCGAAACGTACATCTCCGCATACCGCTCCCTTAGCCCCCCAGGAACCGGCTGCGGATCCCAGGCGCGACGAATTATTCTCGCAACTCGGCCTTCCAGATCAAAGCGCTGAAGTTCGAAACCGTTCGAAGTACCAGCTACAATGCCGTCCGACAGGGCGACTACCTGTACGGAGCCACCTTCGAATAGAGGGAGTGTCGGAGTGCCTCGCCACCCCGGATAGAAGGTCGCACTCAGCACGGTGGTGATCGTATCCATCGTCCCTTCGGGCCGGCGCATCAATGCAGGAGCGTACTCGAACCGGATCGGTTCGCTGATCTGTTGCGGGGAATCACCTGAGAGGAAGAAGAATATTCCCCCGTCACGTGTGTAACCGGCGGGGGTCGCAGGGAATAGCCTGCCCGGGGTGGGGTTGAAGCTGGTGACGTACGCGCCTGAGCTGTCGAAGAGATGGAGCATCGCCCGACCGTCCGTGACTAGAAGGCTGTCACCTCTGAATGCACTAAGACGTATCAGTTGGCCGATCTCTCCCGGACCATTTCCCTGCCCACTGGTCGTTCGCAGGTGCCGGCCCCCCGCGTCGAAGAAGCGGAGCTGCGAACTGCCCATGTCCCCTACGACGATCGTTCCGTCGCTCTGGACGATAACGCCCATAACGTCGTGGAACTGATATTCCTGGGGCCCCTCCACAATACCGATAGCCGTGACGGGCTGATCGGACAGGCGCCAACCTTCACCTTCCGACCACAGGGGGGCCGAGTTTTCGACGATGGTGATGGAGGCGCTGTCGCGGATGACTGCCGGAATGTATGCGGAGGAACTATCGCCCGCGCATCCGTAGATCGTTGCCAGTCCGATGGCTGACCCCAACGTGATGACCCACCGCAAAGGAGTGATTCGCATGGTCATTTGCCTGAGTTTCAGGAAGACTGCACGGCCTTTAGATGGGTTTCTGCCCGCGCCAGCCGCCGCCGCTCCGGCCCCCGCTCGAACAGGAGATACAGCGCCGGGGTCACCGTCAGCACAAGAATCGTCGAGCTCGACAGCCCACCGATCATCGCATAACCAATCGCGTTCCAGATGCGCGCGTCGGCGTCCGGGGTGAAGAGCACGAGCGGCAGCAGCCCCAGCACCGTCGTCGCGCTCGTCATCAGAATCGGGCGGCTGCGGTCGAGCGTCCCCTGAAGAATCGATTCCTCCAGCGTCCCGAAGCCCTCCGCCCGCAGCCGATTGATGTGGTCGAAGAGCAGGATCGCGTTCGTCACCACCACTCCCGCCATCATGATGACCCCGATGTACCCCTCCCGGGTGAAGCTCGCGTCCGCATAGAAGAAGGTCAGGAAGACACCGATCAGCGCCATCGGTACCGTCAGCAGCACGCAGATCGGCTGGCGGATGGACTCGAAGAAGGCGGCGGTCAGCATGAAGATGAGGACCATCGCGAGGAGGAGAACCCCGTAGATCTGACGGCGATCATCGGTGGATAGCTGGAACTGCTGCTGCCCTTCGATGCGGTACCCGGGTGGCAGTTCGGTGCTCTCGATGACCGCGTCGCGGACCACCTCTCCGAGCCGTCCGGGGCCCATGAACTCATAGGCAACCGTCCGTTCGTACTGCTGATTCTCGCGCAGCACCTGCCCGATCACCTCGCGCTCGCGGATCGTCGCGACCTCGCCGAGTCGCACACTGCTCCCCGCAGGCGAGAGCATGGCGACGTTGTTGAGGGCGAGCACATCGATATCGCTGTGACCGGCCAGCTTCACCGCGTACCCGATCCGCTCGTCACCGACCCGCAGCTCCGATCCCCGCCCGACCGCGTTCGAGACGGCCGCGCTCACCTGCCG
>CAYRLB010000107.1:0-8314 GCA_964424945.1 uncultured Gemmatimonas sp. | reverse complement strand
GACAAGAGAATAAGCCCCAAAACCACCCAGAACCCCAACCCCCGCGCCTCAGCAGTCCCCGCACCCCTTCCCGCAGCCCCCCCTCAAGACCCATAATACCTGATGGGCCAGCGCACGCCCGGCGTCGGATCGCCCCTTCGCGCCAGCCTCGTCCGAGCCCCCGATCGCGCCCCGCCCGGCTTCATCCCCCGGCCGACCCGCCGTGGACGGGCCTGCAGCTTCCGCCGGAGAACATCTCACCGAAAGATCACAATCATGCGCCTCAAACGTCTTCGAACCTCCGCCGTCGCAAAGGGTTTTGCAATCCTGGCCGGCTTCCTCCTGGCCACCGCGCTCCCGGCCGCCGACGCCCTCGCGCAAGGTCCTCCGGGGCGTCAGCCCGAACCAGGGACCCTGAGAGTCGTCTTCCTCGCCGGCCCCAAGGAGCACGGCTCTCCCGGTCGGCATGAGTACGAGAAGGATCTTCGCGAGCTTGCCTGGATGTTGGAGAACGCGACGAACCTCTCCCACCTCGACATCACCACGGAGGTCCTCGTCGGCAAGCCGTCGCGCGACCTGAGCTTCCTCGACGGCGCCGACCTCGTGGTCATGCACTCGAATGGCGACTGGCTGCCCAACGAGACCGGGCTCTTCTTCCCGCAGGCGGCCGAGCACGACTTCATCTCCTACGACGAGGAGACGACGGCCTACCTCCGCGAGCTGCAGAACAAGATCCGCGACGAGCAGATCGGCACGGCGATGTTCCACTACACGATGTGGATCGAGAACCGGGCCGGCCGCACCATCATGGACAACTGGTTCGGCGGGGTGTGGATCCCGTATCTCTCGCAGAACCCCGTCGACACCTGGTCGGTGAGCGTCCTCGCCCCCCAGCACCAGATCCTTCGCGGCGTGGACACCTGGACGATGCGCGAGGAGATGTACTCTCGGTACTTCCTCCCCTACAACACGCGCCGAACCGATCTGCTTCTGGGTACTCCCGCCACGAATCAGAATGGCCCGCAGGTCATCGCCTTCGCGCATGAGCGGGCGGATGGCGGGCGGGGCTTCGTGTATGGCGGGCTCGACTTCCACGAGAACATGCATCTCTATGAGGGGATGCGGACCTTCCTCGTGAACGCTCTCGTCTGGACCGCGGGGAAGCAGGTGCCACAGGAGGGGGTGCAGATGCCGGCGCCGCCCGAGCTCTGAGGGATCCGCCGGTCGATCGGCGGGAGGTGAAGAGAAGAGGGGGCGGTCGGACCTGCAGTGGGGTCCGACCGCCTTTTCGAATCAGAGGGGCATTATCCGCACGTTTCGGTAGCGGATGACACCCTCACCCAGCTTCTGGAGCGCGATCTTGCCGGTTGCGGGGCGTTGCGCCTCTCCGTCCGCGACCTGGGTGCCATTGAGCAGCACCGTCACACGGTTGCCGCGGACCGTAATGTCGAAGGTGTTCCAGCGCCCCGTCGTGTTCGGGTTGTCATTCCGCGCGACAGTGTTGATGCTGCCCGTCGGCCAGTCGGCGTGTGTATCCATGATGTTCACCTCGTACGATGGATTCACACCCGGCCCCGTCGCGGGAACCCGCAGGTAGATGCCACCATTCGCAGCCGCATCCGCCCAGAAGTCGACGACGATGCGGAAGTCCGAGAACTCGCGTGTAGTTGTGAGAAATCCGTCGCCCGTGCCCGGAACGGCCGTCGCATAATCATCTTCGATCCTCCACTGGGCGTCGCCGCGTGGCTCCCACCCTTCCATCGAGCGGCCGTCGAAGAGCACTTCGAAGTTGTCGCTTCCCAGGGCGCCGGGCGCCGCCTGACCAGCGCAGGACGCCAGAAGTACGATCCCAAGCGCGGAGGTGAGCACTGCAGGGGAGATTCGCAGCATCGTTGTAGCTGTGGTACACGGGGAATGAAAGCGGGTCATCGTGCGGATCGGACATCCTGATCGCGCGGGAGGCTGCGGCGACGCAACCCGATGATCCGATGAGCTGTGTCAATCCTGAGTGTCGCTTCCGCGGCATGCAAGCGCACCCAGCAGGATTTCTGTTCTGCATCTCGCATTCCTTGATTTGCCTTTAGGCCCCTGACGGTCTTCGCGCGATATCCAGTGATCGTGCTGCGTCAGATTCCGTGACGGCGGTTTCACGCGGAGACGCGGAGCTCGCGGAGGAAACGGAAGGGAAGAAGAAGGAGGGGTTACGAACCGAAGTCGGGGTCCGAGTCAACCGTATCCCGCCCCCATTCCCTCCCCCAAAGCCATCCCTTGTAACCGCACAACGACGGAAACCCGCACAGCGCCCGAGTCTCCCAGAGTTTCCGAAAATCCTCCACCCCAAGCTCCTTCCCCGCGCCCTCCGCGCCTCCGCGTGAAACCTGCCGTTCCCAACCCCAAGCCACCCCCCAGAACCTCCCGCGCCCCAGCCATCCTCGCAGTGTCGCCCGGAATCTGCATATGCTGATCATCGCCCGCGAGCAGGAGGTCGAGAAGCAGGAAATCACTGATCCGAGCAATCGTTCCAGGTGCACCCGGATCGACCGGTATCCCCTGCGCGCTGAACCCATTCCGTCGCACCCAGTACGGCTACGGGAGATCGGCTGAAGGTTGAATGCATCACCCGAAATACAACATCTCAATCACACCCCGCACGCCCATGACGTTGAGGACCGGCCCATGAACAGACTGATCCTCGTATCGAATCGCCTGCCCGTAACCTTCTCCGAAGAGGGCGAGGGCATCACCGTCCAGAAGAGTGTCGGCGGGCTCGCCACGGCCCTGCGCGAGCCCCACGAACGATCGAACGGCCTCTGGGTCGGCTGGCCCGGGCCAACCGACGAGCTCCCGCCGGAGAAGATCGCCGAACTCGATACCCGCCTGGAGGCCCTCGGCACCGTCCCCATCCATCTCTCCGCTGCCGAGGTGCGCCGCTACTACGGCACCTTCTCCAATGCGGTCCTCTGGCCGCTCTTCCACTATGTGACAGCCCCGCTCCCGCTCCGAGTCGACGGCTGGGAAGAATACCACGCGGCCAACCAGAAATTCGCCGATGCAGTTATCGAGCGATATGAGCCCGGAGATATCGTCTGGGTGCATGATTATCAACTGATGCTGGTGCCCGGGATGGTCAGGGAGCGGCTGCCTCACGCGATCATCGGCTTCTTCCTCCACATCCCATTCCCCTCATCCGAGCTCTTCGCGATCCTCCCGGCGCGCGAGCTCCTGCTCGAGGGTCTGCTCGGGTCGGACCTCATCGGCTTCCACACGGCATCGTACCAGCGGCACTTCCTTTCGACGCTGAAGCGGATCCTGGGGCTCGACGCGGCCGGCGACACGATCCGCTTCAACGACAGGGACGTCCGCACCGGCGTCTTCCCGATCGGAATCGACGCCGCTGGCTTCGCCGAAAGGGCCGAGAGCCCCGCAGCTCTCGAAGCCGCCGCAGACATCCGCGGTGACGCAGAAGACAACATCCTGCTCGGCATCGACCGGCTCGACTACACGAAGGGGATCCCCCGGCGGCTCCTGGCCTTCGAGGAACTCCTCACGAGATGGCCGGAGTGGCGGGAGCGAGTGAGGCTGGTGCAGGTGGCGGTGCCGTCCCGCGGCGAAGTGAAGGCATACAGAAGATACCGTCAGGAGGTCGACTCCCTGATCGGGCGGATCAACGGCCAGTTCGCCACCCCGCTCTGGGTACCCGTCCATCACATGTTCCGGAGCGTCGAGGACATCGAGCTCACCGCGCTCTATCGCGCGGCCGACGTGATGCTCGTCACGCCCGTCCGCGACGGAATGAACCTCGTCGCGAAGGAGTTCGTCGCCAGCCGACCGGATGAGGATGGGGTACTCATCCTCAGCGAATTCGCCGGTGCATCCGAACATCTTCAGGGCGCGGTCCAGGTCAACCCCTATGACATCGGACGAAGCGCGGAGGCGTACCGCGAAGCGCTCCTGATGTCGCGGGAGGAGCGCCGCCAGCGTATGCGACTCTTACGGAAGGAAGTGTTCGGTTTCGACGTCCATCGCTGGGTGTCGGAATTCCTGGGTGCCCTGCACAGATCGTCCACTCCGCAATGAATATCGATGCAGCATGCTCTTGACCGTGTCCCGGGATGGATCTGGGATTGGCGCAGAACGGGTAGGATCGTACTTCTTCTGGATTTCGACGGAACGCTCGCGCCGATCGTCCCGCGCGCGGAGGACGCGCAACTCGGCCCCGGCGTCCGCGTTCCTCTTACCGCTCTACGTGACCGATCCGACGTCGACGTCGCGATCGTGAGTGGCAGGGCGCTCGCCGACCTGAAACCGCGCATCGGCCTCGAGAGGCTGCTCTTCGCCGGCAACCACGGGATGGAGATCGAAGGCCCCGGCATCTCCGAGACCGCACCGGAGGCGCTCCTTCTGCGACCCTCCCTCGAAAGCGCGATGACCGCGAGCGCCCGCCGACTCGAAGATGTGCCAGGGACGTGGATCGAGGATAAAGGGCTGACACTCACCATCCACTATCGTCAGGCGGGCCCTGATGAAGAGCCGCGAATCCGTCAGATCGTGACCGAAGCAGCAGCCGCGCACCAGGGTCTCCGGGTCACGAGCGGGAAGATGGTGTTCGAGGTGCGCCCCGACGTCGCATACGACAAGGGCACGGCGGTAAACTTCATCCTTCGGCAGCTCGACCCGCCGCCCGGCGCGCCGATCCTCTACCTTGGCGACGACACCACCGACGAAGACGCCTTCCGGGCGGTGCAGAAGCGTGGGGACCCCCCGGGGGAGGGCGTCATCGTAGGCGATCCGCCCACCGCTGGTAGCGCGGCGACCTCCTACCTGAGGAATGTCGAGGAAGTCGGCGATCTTCTTTCGACACTCGCCATCCAGGAGGTGTGACGGAAGTCCCCTCCTGAAGGGTCAGCCGACGCGAAGCCAGCGGTATCCATACGCGTTCAGCGGGATCGTCTCCGAGCGGTCGTTGACCGCATCATATGGGCGATCGCTCCAGACATCGCGCATCTGTGCATCTCCCCAATCCGCCAGATCGACGCGCGCAGACACTGGCGCGTCCGAAAGGTTGTGCAGGAAGATCAGCGTCGAGTTGTCGAACGTGCACGCATGCGCGAGAACCCGCTCGTCCCCCGACTCCAGCATCGTCAGGGAGCCACTGCCGATCTCCGGGCATTCACGCCGCGTCCGGATCAGCGCGCGAGTGAAGTGGATGAGAGAATCCGGCTCCTTCAGCTGGTCTTCGACGTTCACGCTTGCGAAGCCGAGCCGATCGTCGGAGACCATCGGCCGGATGAGGCGATCTTCGGAGGCCGTCGAGAAGCCGCCGTTCAACCCCGCCGACCACTGCATCGGCGTCCTCACGCTCATGCGGCCAGGCAGCCCCAGCTCGTCGCCCATCCCGATCTCGTCACCGTAACGCAGGACCGGTGCGCCGGGAAGCGAGAAGAGCAGGCTGTAGATGAGCTGCAGGTGCGGCTGCCCATCTTCGAGCATCGAGGGGAGGCGGCGCCGGATCCCGCGCCCATAGATCCGCATCGAGGGGTCGGGCGCGAATCTGTCGAATACCTCGTTCCGTTCATCTTCCGAAAGTCTGTCGAGATTCAGCTCGTCATGGTTCCGGATGAAGTTCGCCCACTGACAGCTCTCCGGCAGTGACGGGATCGCCTGCAGCGCGCGGCGGATCGGCTCACCACTTTCGCGGGTGACCGCCAGGAAGAAGTAGTTGTTGAGGATGAAGTTGAAGAGGAGGTGCATCCGCTCGCCATCGCCGAGGAAGAATGCGAGCTCATCCGTTTCGACGTCCGCTTCCGCCAGGAAGACCGCATCCTCGCTACGGGCGTCAAGGAATTCGCGCAGCTCGACGAGGAAGCCGAGAGGGTCGTCCGGATACGAACCTTCAATGCCCTTCCGCTTGAAGAGAAAGGGCGCCGCGTCGATCCGGAAGCCCGAAACGCCCAGGTCGAGCCAGAAGGCGATGATCTCCCGGATCTCCGCGCGAACGGCCGGATTCCCGGTGTTCAGATCCGGCTGCTTGTCATAGAACCAGTGCCAGTAGTACGAGTCGGACACCTCGTCATAGGCCCAGTTGCTCGTCTGCTCACCAGGAAAGACGAGGCCGCCCCGCCGCTCCTCCTCGGGAGGTTCATCGAGCCAGATGTAGTAGTCGCGATACTTCGACTGCCGGTCGCTACGTGCCGCCTTGAACCAGGGATGCTCGATCGAAGTGTGGTTGACCACGAGGTCGATCAGCACCCGGAGTCCCCGCTTTTCGGCCTCCTTCAGGAAAGCTCGGAAATCGTCGAGGGACCCGTGTCGCGGATCGACCGACCGATAGTCTGACACATCGTAACCGTCGTCGTGATTCGGAGACGGGTAGAAGGGTTGAAGCCAGAGGCAGGTGACGCCAAGATCCGATAGATGATCGAGCCGCTCGAGCAGCCCGCGGAAGTCGCCGATCCCATCGCCATCGGAGTCCGAGAAGACCTCGACGTCGAGCGAGTAGATAACGGCATTCCTGTACCAGAGTCGGGACATGTCAGCGGGGTTGGGGGAATCGCATGCCCTTCGGGGGTGCATGGCCGGTGCCAGCCGCTGCGAGAAGCCTCACAGACGATCGGCCCGGTTCGGGAACCGACCCCTGGACCTGTCACATCGCTGGCGATCCTACCGGCGCCAGAGACCTGGATGGAAGAGGATGACGATCGTGTAGATCTCAAGCCGCCCCACGAGCATCAGAAAGGCGAGGAAGAGCTGCGCCTGCCAGGCGATCCAGCCGTAGTGGGCGGTCGGGCCGAGCTCCGCCAGCCCGGGTCCGACATTGCTGATCGCCGAAGCCGCGGCACCCGCTGCGGCCGGCAGGCTAAGGCCGAAGAGCGACATCACGAAGGTCCCCACACCAAAAAGTATGATGTAGATGAGGGCGAAGCCGAGCACATTCAGCGTGATGTGGTCCGGTACCGCTCTGTTCCCGACCTTGTGGACGAAGACGGCCCGCGGGTGAAGCTGTTTCCTGATCTCGATCCAGGCGTGCTTCAGCACCAGCAGCACCCGGATCATCTTCATCCCGCCGGATGTCGAACCCGCCATTCCGCCGAGGAAGAAGAGGAGGAAGAGGACCGCCTGCGCCGCCGGCGCCCACAAGGCATAATCAGAGGTGATGAACCCCGTCGTGGTGATGATCGAGACCACCTGGAAGGTGGCGTCGCGAAGGACCTGTTCGAGCGACATCCCCGGGGCCGCGATAAGCATGGCCACGATCAGACAGCTCCCCGCGATGATCCCCGTGTAGAGCCGCCATTCCGGATCCCGCCAGTACGCCTTCGTCCCGCGCCCGAGGATGCGGTAATGGAGAGTGAAGTTGATCCCGCCAAGATACATGAAGAGGATGGCAATCCACTGGATGTGGGCGCCATAAACTCCCAATGACCCGTTCTGCGTCGAAAAGCCCCCCGTCGGCATCGTCGTCAGCGCATGATTCACCGCATCGAAGAGCGGCATGCCGCCGAAGAGAAAGAGCAGGATGAGCACCCCGGTGAGGACGACGTAGACCAGCCAGAGGATCCGGGCCGTCTCGCGGATGCGCGGCTGCAGACGATCGGCCGTCGGGCCGGGGGACTCGAGGCGGAAGAGCTGCATCCCGCCGACCCCGAGGTGTGGCAGGACGGCGACCCCGAGGACGATGAAGCCCATCCCGCCGAGCCATTGCGTCATGCTGCGCCAGAGCAGGATGCCTGGTGCGACCCCCTCGATATTGGTGAAGACCGTCGCCCCCGTCGTCGTGAACCCCGACATCGATTCGAAGATCGCCGCCGCGGGATCATCCACCACCCCCGCGAAGAGGTAGGGCAGCGCGCCGACGAGCGCGACGGCCGTCCAGGAGAAGGCGACGGTGGCGAAGGCCTCGCGGAAGTTGATGTCGTCCGGACGATGGGTGAAGAAGCGCGGGAGCCCGCCCAGGACGGCCGTGGCCGCCGCCGAGAGGAGGAGTGGCCACCCCGAGCCATCGCGCATTGTCAGCCCCACCAGACCCGTCAGGAGGAGGGCCGCCGCGACACCGAGCAGGACGCTCCCGACCAGGTAGCTTACATCGCCCCGCCGGAGGTAGCCGGTGCCGCTACGCAAACAGATCCTCCACCTGGCGCAGTGACTCGGGCAGCACGAAGACCACGACCCGATCTCCGATCCGAATCTCCGCTCCGCCGCCCGGGATGATCACCTCTTCTCCCCGTAGAATGGCGCCGATGAGGCTGCCGCGCGGGAGCTTCAGCTCGGAAAGGGGAACGTTCAGATAGGGGAAGCGCGGCGTCACGCTGAACTCGATCCCCTCCGCGCGGGTCCC
>CAYRLB010000106.1:0-8365 GCA_964424945.1 uncultured Gemmatimonas sp. | reverse complement strand
CCTCCCGGAGGATGAGGATCTCCGCTCCATCCATTGGCTTCCCCATCGAACCGGGGCGGCGCTCGAGCTCCTCGGGTGACAGGAAGGTGCTTCGGAAGACCTCCGTCATCCCGTACTGAAGGAAGAGCTTCGCCTGCGGCTGAATCTCGCGCAGCCGTTGCACCATCGATGGTGCCAAGTGCCCGCCGGCGTTCTGCAGCAACCTCAGCGTCGGGATCGGGGTGGCGGCGAAGCCGGGGGCCTGAACGAGCTGAGCCCAGAGGGGAGGTACCGCCGCCAGCACCGTCGCCTGCGCATCCCGCAACTCCGCCGCGACCTGATTCATCAGCGGCGAAGTCGGGATCACCAGCGTCGCGCCCCGGAGTACCGAGCCGAGCATCTGGTTCGCGCCATAGACCCCGCTGAAGGGGAGCAGCCCCGCGATGCGGTCCTCTGCCGTGAGCCCGAGGTAGGCCGCCACCGTCTCGATCGCCGACCAGACATTCCGGTGCGTCGCGACCACACCTTTCGGAAGTCCCGTCGATCCGGAGGTGAAGGTTATCTGCGCCGCCGCCTCGCCCTCGATCGCGAGCGGTCGACCGGACGCTGAGGCGTCGATCTCATCCATGGTGAGAAGGCGCGCCTTCGTTTCCGGCAGCCGGTGCATCCGCGCGATCACCTCCCGCGAAGTCAGGAAGACCTTCGAGCCCGAGTGCTCCAGCATGTACTCCGCCTGCCGCGGCTTCAGCGTCGGATTGAGCATCACGACGATCGCGCCCGCCGCCAGAACCCCGAAGTAGCAGGCGACCGGGTCGATCCCGCGGTCGAGCAGCACCGCTACCCGGTCCCCTTTCCCGATCCCCTCGTCGAGCAGTCTTGCTGCGATGGCGGCCGCGCGATTCCGAAGCTCCGCATAGCTGACCGACCGATCCCGATCCACCACCGCCGGGTGATCCGGGCGACGCTCGGCCGTTGCCCAGAGCATTGATGCTATGTTCGCCGATTCGGATGCGAGATGTCCCGCCATGCTACTGCTCCTGGAAGTCGTCATGGGATGCCGAAAAAGGATGGGATCGCGCGCCCTTCACCTCTGTATCTCACACCGGTGCCGCACCCCGACTGAACGGAACGCGAAGCCATTTCCGCGCACCGGCGGTCAGCGCCGGAGAACCCCTCGTGCACCCGTGGTGCCAGCCAGCGCCGCGAACGGGATCGCCCCCGAAGCCGCCGAGCACGCCGGACACCGATGCAACCACGCAACACTCCCACCCGAACCATGTGGCGCCTGCGCAACACCAGGCCATCCGGACTTCACCCCTCCCGATCGGTCGCCGACACTCTATCTGCTTGAAGCGAGTGCCTGAAAGTCGTGCAGACGCCCAGCGGAATCCGGCCACCGCAGAGGGAACCGATCCTGCTACTCCGCGCCGCACGCTGTTCCCTGATCCCTCAAGAGAGCGTATGACGACCACAACTGAAGCAACATCTGCTGGAGATTGGTTGCATATCGACACGGCTGCGGAGATCGAAAGCGTTACTGCTTCGATGCGCGAGCAGCTGATCGGCCCCCTTAAGCGTCGCGGCTTCGTCGTCGGGATGAGCGGCGGCGTGGACAGTTCGGTAGCTGCAGGACTGGCGGTCGCGGCCGTGGGCCCGAAGAAGGTATTCGGCATCTTCATGCCCGAGCACGATTCGGATCCTCAGAGCCTGGAGCTGGCCCGCGAGTGGGCGGAGAAGCTGGGCATCGAGTACACGGTGGAAGATATCGCGCCGGCGCTCGAGGCGCTCGGCTGCTACAGGCGGCGCGACGAGGCGATTGCGCGGGTGGTGCCCGGCTACGGGCCGGGATGGAAGTCGAAGATCGTTCTTCCGGGCGACCGGCTCAATTCCGATCGGCTGAACACCTTCTCGGTGGTCGTCGAGTCGCCCGAAGGGGAACAGTCGACTCACCGCCTTCCGCCCGCTGAATATCGGGTGATCGTCGCCGCGACGAACTTCAAGCAGCGCGTCCGGAAGATGCTCGAGTACTATCACGCCGACCGGCTTCACTTCGCCGTGATCGGGACCCCGAACCGTCTCGAGTACGACCAGGGCTTCTTCGTGAAGGGCGGCGACGGCCTCGCGGACTCCAAGCCGATGGCTCACCTGTACAAGACCCAGGTGTACGCCCTGGCCGAGGCGCTCGGCGTGCCCCGCGGTGTGACCGATCGGCCGTCCACGACCGATACCTACTCGCTGCCCCAGAGCCAGGAGGAGTTCTACTTCGTACTCCCGGCCCGGACGATGGATCTCGTCCTTTATGCGCATAACCATGGGATGACCTCCGCCGAGGCGGCTGCCGCGCTGGGGCTCACGCCCGAGCAGGTGGAGCGCGCATATCGCGAGATCGAGCAGAAGCGGTCCACCACCCGTTATCTCCACCTCGCGCCGATTCTGGCTGAGCCCGTTCCCGAGCTCAGCTTCCACGACGAGCCGGTGGCGCACTGAGGTGTGTGGAATTGCCGGAATCGCCCGTTCAGAGGGACCACCCCCGTCATCCTCGGCTCTGCTGCGGATGGCGGCGGCCCTCGAGCATCGGGGTCCGGACGGCTACGGCCTGTTCACGGGCCGCCGGGTAGGGCTCGCGCACACCCGCCTGAGCATCATCGATCGGGCGGGGGGCGCGCAGCCGCTCGGGAATGAGGATGGGTCGATTCTGGTCGTCTTCAATGGCGAAATCTACAACTACGTGGAGCTGCGGGCGGAGCTGCAGGGGCGCGGGCATACCTTCCGCACCAGCTCTGACACCGAGGTTCTCGTGCATGCGTGGGAGGAGTGGGGGGAGTCGATGCTTCACCGCCTCAACGGGCAGTGGGCATTCGTCCTCCATGACCGGCGGGATGGCTCGCTCCTCCTCGCCCGGGATCGCTTCGGCATCCACCCCCTCTTCTACACCTTGCAGGCGGGGAATCTCGCTTTCGCCTCAGAGATCAAGGCGCTCTTCGCGTCCGGAGAAGTGCAGCCTGAGCTGGACGCACGCGGGCTGGACGAAGTCTTCACCTTCTGGGGAGCGCGCGCGCCGAGGACCGCCTTCCGGGATGTCCTCCAGCTCGAGCCGGGGAGCTTCGCACGCTGGAAGGATGGCGACTTCAGCGTAACGCGTTACTACCGACTGGGTTACGAAGCGGACCGCTTCGAATCGCCCGGCGCGCTGGAGGAACTCGACGAGCTGATGCGGACGGGTGTGAGCCTGAGGATGCGGGCCGATGTACCGGTCGGCGCGTATCTCAGCGGGGGGCTCGACTCGAGCATCACCTGCGCGCTCGCTTCAGAGATGACGCCGCACGATCTGCGGACCTTCTCCGTCACCTTCCAGGATCCGGCGCTCGACGAGAGCAGCTACCAGATGGAGCTGGCGGGGGAGCTGGGGAGTGTCCACAACGTCGAGCATATCGATGGCCGCGCGATCGCCGAGATCTTCCCGGAGGTCATCCGGCACGCCGAGACCCCGCTCGTCCGTACCGGGCCGGCGCCGCTCTACCTGCTGTCGAAGCTCACCCGGGACAGCGGGATCCGCGTCGTCCTGACGGGCGAAGGGGCGGACGAGCTCTTCCTTGGTTACGACATCTTCAAGGAGACGGCGGTGCGGCAGTTCTGTCTGCGGCAGCCCGATTCGAAGTGGCGTTCGGGGCTTTTCGATCGGCTCTATCCCTATCTGGGCGGGGGCGGCGGAGACTTCTGGCGCCGCTTCTTCCTGACCGCAGGGTCGCCGGACGATACGCTCTTCTCGCACATGCCGCGCTTCCTGCTCACATCGCGGATCAAGGACTTCTACGCCCCCGGGATCCGCGCGGAGCTCGAAGAATTCGACGCGGTTGGCGAGCTTCGCGACGATCTGCCTGAAGATTTCGGGAAGTGGACGCCACTCGGCCGCGCCGCGTATCTGGAGATGAACACGCTGCTGCCCTCCTACCTCCTCAGCTCGCAGGGGGAGCGGATGGCGATGGCGAACAGTGTCGAAGGGCGCTTCCCCTTTCTCGATCACCGGCTTTTCGAGTTCGCGGCGGCGCTGCCCGATCGGAGTAAACTGCGCGGCTTGCGGGAGAAGGACATTCTTCGCCGATGGGCACGCGACATCGTGCCGCCGAGCCTCGCGAACCGCCCGAAGCAGCCATACCGCGCCCCCGACGTGCCGGCCTTCTTCGGCGAGTCGGAGCCCGAGTACGTTTCCGAGCTCCTTTCGACCGAAGCGCTCGTCCGCACCGGCATCTTCGATCCCCGTCTGGTGGAAGGGCTCGTTCGCCGCTGCCGGGCCGGGCGGGCGACGGGCTTCCGGGAGAACCAGGCGCTGGTGGCGATCCTTTCGACGCAGCTCTGGCATCGGGAGTTCATCGGCGGGGCGACGGATGCGGGCGAACCGACCACCCGGCCCGACGTGTATCTGCGGGAAGGAGATGATCTCCCATCTCTCCCCCGCCCTCTCGCAGCATTGGCACAAGCGTGAGCAGCTCTTTACCCGATCCGATTTCGGAGGTCTCCTCCCGCGCGTGGCAGGCCCTCGCATCGAGGAGTGTCTTCTTCGGGCATCAGTCGGTGGGGCGCGATCTGCTGCGCGGGGTCGAGCGGGTACTGCGTGACAGGCCGGAGCTTCCGATCCGGACCGTCGCGACGGAAAATCCGAATCTGGAGGATGGACCCGCCCTGATATCCGCGAGGATCGGGCGGAACCGCGAGCCGCAGACGAAGACAGACGCCTTCACGGCGGTTCTGCGCGGCGGCTTCGGCGAGCGGCCGGGCGCGATCGCGTTCTACAAATACTGCTACGTCGATGTCGCGCCGGCGACGGATCCCGATCAGCTCTTTGCGGCCTATGCGGAAAGCATCGACGCGATCGAGAGGGAGTTCCCGGCGCTGACGATCGGGCATGTGACGATCCCGCTCCACCTCGCCGCGACAGGACTTCGGGGCCGCCTGGCCGAGGCATTGGGGCGGCCATCGCAGACCCCTCTGAACCGGGGGCGGGAGCGCTTCAACGATCTTCTCCGGCAGCGATACGAGGGACGCGTCTTCGATCTTGCCCGTTTGGAGAGCACCGCTCGCGACGGCGGAACTGCGGGGTCGCGACGGGGGAAGGAAACCATCCGGATGCTCGCGCCGGAATGGACGACCGACGGGGGACATCTCAACGATGAAGCCCAGTACTGGATGGCGGAAAGGCTGCTCGTCTTTCTGGCCCATCTCGCCACGACCGCGCATCCGGCGGCCGGCACGCAGGACGACCGGGCGGATCATTCCGCTCGCTGACACTTCACATCCGGGGTAAGACCATGCAGAAGACCGAGATCCTTGCACGACTGCGCAGTTATGTGGAAGAAAACTTCCTCTACATGCGGCCCGATTTCGAGCTGGCCGACGATGCTTCGCTGCTGGGGAACGGTATCGTCGATTCGATGGGAGTGATGGAGGTCATCGCGTTCATCGAGGAGGATCTTGGCGTCGTGGTGGCGGATGAGGACATCACCGAGGAGAACGTCGGCAGCATGAACGCGATCGCCGATTACGTCCTGCTGCACGCAGGCAGCGACCGGCAGATCGCCTGAGCTGGATTCGTTGAAGTATGGGGAGCCGCCGGTTGGGTTATCACCGGCGGGGGAATGGACCGGACGCTGAAGGTGGCGGCGGCCCACAGCGCCGACTTCCCGGGCACCCCGTGCTGTCCGGAGCATCAGTGCCTTTTTCAATAGATGGGCCCCAGGGGCTCAGGAAGTTCGAATAGCGTGAGTTCGTCCAAGGTCGTTTCACATGGTTCGATCTACCTCTTAGGGAATATCCTCAGGCGGATCGTGAGCTTTGTCATGCTCCCGATCTACACCACCTACCTGAGCCCTGCGGATTACGGGACCATCGAGCTTCTTTCGATGGTCCTCGACATTACCGCGATCCTTCTCGGGCTGAGGATCAGCGAAGCGATCTTCCGGTTCTACAATGAGTACGACGATGCGGAGCAGCAGAAGCAGGTCGTCTTCACCTGCATCGCGCTGGTCGTGGGACTCAATGCCGTCGGGGTGTTGGCCCTCACTGTAGCCGCAGGGCCCATCTCGCAGCTCGTTTTCGGTTCGACAGATGCCGCGCGCCTCCTCGGCCTGTTCTCCTTCACGCTCGTCCTGCAGAGCCTGACGGAGACCGTCTTCACCTATATCCGCGCGCAGCAGAAGCCCTGGCTCTTCGTCGGGTTGAGCACTGTCAGGCTCGTCGTTCAGCTTTCGCTGAACATCTACTTCGTGGTGATGATGAAGATGGCGGTCGAGGGGGTGATCCTCAGCGCCCTCATCTCCGGCATCGTCATCGCGCTCCCGATGACCTGGTATGTGCTGTCGAAGACGGGCATCGCCTTCTCGATGGACAAGGCGCGGCTGATGACTGCGTTCAGCATCCCGCTGGTCATCACGAGCCTGATCTCCTTCTACATAACCTTCGGTGACCGCTACTTCCTGCGGCTGATGGGAGGCGGGCTCGATGAGGTCGGGTTGTACGCGCTCGGTTACAAGTTCGGCTTCATGCTCTCCTTCATCGTTGGCGACCCCTTTTTCAGCGTCTGGGACGCGGAGAAGTACGTCGCTGCGAAGAGCCCGGGCGGGCTGGCCCGGATCCAGAATGCCTTCATCATTCTGACAACCGGTATGGTGCTGGTATCGGTAGGAATTTCGATCTTTGTGCACGACGTCCTGCGCGTGATGTCGGAGCCGGAATTCTGGGGGGCTTACCTGATCGTGCCGATCATCATGCTGGCCTACGTCTTCAACAACTGGGCGGCGTTCAGCAATCTGGGTCTGCTCCTGCACAAGCAGACGAAGCAGATCGCGGTCGGGACCGGGCTTTCGGCTCTCGTCAGCACCGCCGGCTACCTGCTCCTGATCCCCGTCTTCGGCGCTGTCGGAGCCGCTGCGACGGCGACTCTCGCGTTCGGCTCGCGGATGGTATGGGTAGCCTGGCGGTCCAATCTGCTGCATCCGCTGCATCTTCCCTGGCGCCGGGCTCTTGCTATGCTGGCCTTCGGAGTATCGGCATGGCTGCTTTCGCTGCTGTCTCCGGAACCGATCGTCTGGTCGGTGGTGGTGAACGCTTTGATCTTCCTGCTGTTCGCGGCCATCCTGCTGCTGTCGCCGGTATTTCTCCCTGCCGATCTGCGTCGCGAAGGCCTCGACGCGATCCGCTCCAGGCTGGGCCGCCGAAAGTTACAGCCGGCCAGCGTCGTACCGACGCAAACGGTTCAGGACATTTCAGTCTAGGGGACAAGGGGCCGGGAGTTCGCTGGCCGGATCCCTACAACGTTGGGATCCGGCTTCTGCGTTAACAACTGGCGGGGAAAAGCCCTGTTCCGGCGTTGCCACTGCCCCCCAGGAGTGCTGACCCCGCGAGAAAGCGACATCCCGATCGGTCAACGCCAGCGCTCCGGCTTCTCGATCCGCCGCCGTCCCGCTTGATCGGCCCCGCCACAGATGTAGGGAGTTCTCCACATTCTCTACCCCTCGGAAGCCGGCCACATTCCTGCCAAACCCGCATCCAAGCACGCCTTTTGTTTACCCTTCAGCTTCGGCATCGAGGTTGCTCATTCGCGCACCGGGCGCAAGCTCGCTTCGACGAAGGGTAGTAGCTAAGGGCAGTGAAGTCCGGGGTTCTGATCGCTCAAAAGGAACCTGCCGCGGACCGCTGGACCGGCTTGGATAGACGGTCCGCCGGTCTGTGGTAGGTTCTTTTTTTTTGTGCCCTACGGATGGTCGAGTCGGTGAACGCTTCCGCGATAATTCCGACAGGCGAGGCCGACATTTCCCGACGGGTTTGCGCAGCAGGAGGCCGCATCAATGCTGATGAACCCACACTGCTGCGAACCGGCGCTGTTAGAAGGAGGTCGTATGTTATCGCAACACTTTTCAGCAACAAGTCAGATAGCACCAACACGATGTCTCGAGCGAGTCTGGAAATACAGTCGGGCCAAGCGGGTCTCAGGACCATCCGGAAAGCCGGGCGTCTAGCCTGTGATCTGATCGTACGAATCGCGTTTGAGCTTTTCGACAGATTTTTGCCGATACGAAAGGACTTCTGGTGCTTTGCGACATGGCAGGGTCATCCCCACACGCTCGATAATCCGCGCGCAGTTTTCGAAGAGGTCAAGAACGACCCCACCATCCGAAAAATCATTCTGCTGAAGAGCGGCAGCGGTCCACCCTTTGTCGACGGGCTGAACATTCGCTTCGTTCAGGCCGAGTCGATCCAGGGCGCGTACTACCTCGCGCGTTCGAGGGTGGTCCTGCTCGGCTATGCGCTTCGAGCGATGACGTCGTTCAGCAGAAGCCTTCGCGCTGACCGGCACCTCGTCATCCAGCTATGGCACGGCATTCCTCTCAAG
>CAYRLB010000105.1:7239-8395 GCA_964424945.1 uncultured Gemmatimonas sp. | reverse complement strand
AGCATGCGGCTTTTAACCGCCAGGCCGTGGGTTCGAGTCCCACCCGACCCACTGCGCCTTTAAGCCGCCACTTCCGCGAGAGCCGGTCAAACCACCTGATCGCCCTGTTTTCGGCACCGCCGGCTTCCCAGCCGCCAGCGGTGCCGTCTTCGTTCGGGACGGGGAGCGGCGCATATCCTGCGCTTTCGAGCGGCAACTGATCGTACTTTTTCGGGACCAATCCGCGGGACGTCGGGGTAGGGAATGACGGTTGAAGCACCCGAACCAGGAGCACTCGATTGTTCGAGCATGTAGGTACTACCTCGAAGAAGAATCGGACCCAGTTCTACCGCGGGATCATCGGGTCGACGCTTGTTCATATCGCGTTCATCGCGCTGCTGGTCTGGCAGGCCGAGTCGATCGCTGAAACGCTGACCAATGCTTCCGACCGGCTGGGTCGTGTCGGTACCGGGCCGGGAAGCGGGGCGGCGGGCGGTGGCGGCGGTGGCAGCCAAGTGCGCGAGTATGTGAAGTACTATGAGATCGTGGATGTGCTTCCTGAGGTGGAGCCCACCACGCCCGTACCTCCCGATGAGGTGGTGCCTCCGGTCCCGGAAGCAGTCCCCCAACCGGAGCCCGTGCCGCAGCCGGAGCCTCCGGAGGCGGAGCCCGCGCCGTCTCCCTCACCCCCCATCTCGATGGTTGAGCCTGCGCTCGGCGGTGGCGGCATTGGGGACGGGGTGGGGTCGGGGATCGGCTCGGGGGTCGGTCCCGGCTCAGGAGGTGGATCGGGCGGCGGCTCCGGAGGGGGGATCGGGTCCGGAGTCGGCCCCGGCACGGGCGGCGGGGGCGACGGATCGATTCGACCGCCCACGCCAATGACCCTCATCCTCCCCCCCACTCCCCCCTCAAGCGTCCGCGGCCGCACAGTCGAACTCACCCTCTCCATCGATACCCGAGGCAACGTTCGACGCGCTGACCTCGTCCAGCCAACCGGCGATCGCAGCTTCGACGACCGGCTTCGACGGACTGCGCTCGAATGGCGGTTCCAGCCTGCGCGTGATGCGAATAACCAGGCGGTCGAATCGCAGTACCCGATTTCGTTCAGCTTCTGAATCCGTCGTCCGTCGAGCCCGAGCGCGCTTCTCTCCGACCATCTTCCCCGCACGACATCTTC
>CAYRLB010000105.1:0-7139 GCA_964424945.1 uncultured Gemmatimonas sp. | reverse complement strand
CGACCATCTTCCCCGCACGACATCTTCCCCGCACGACATCTCCGAGGTCCTCCTGCCGGCAATCCGTAGCATCCCCTGACACTCACATTCCTCCGCTCAGCTCAAGAACGCTCCGATTGAACGAGCGCCGCCGGTGGCGTTTGCCCCTGTCCAGCATAACTTTCCCACCGGTCCGCATGGTGCATGAAGTTGCACGACACCTTTCGGCGCGCGGCACCGTCCGTATCCAGCGGTGGGCCCGTCGCAAACCCGATGAAGGCCGCTCCCGAAGTGTGAAGGACGGCGAATCAACAGCTCTCGAAGCGCATGCTCGAAGTTCAGGACGAGGTAGAAAAACAGGCGAGGCTGAACCAGATGCGCCGGGTCGCCACCGGGATGTTGGTGCTGACGGCCATCATCTTCGTTGCTGCGCACTTCCTTGAGCCGGCGTACCCGTGGGTGAGCTTCGTCCGGGCGACGGCCGAAGCGGCGATGGTCGGGGGAATCGCGGACTGGTTCGCCGTCACCGCGCTCTTCCGCTATCCGCTCGGCATCCGCATCCCGCATACCGCAATCGTGCCGAACCGGAAGGAACGTATCGGCCGCAGCCTCGGCCGCTTCGTCGAAGGGAATTTCCTGTCACCGGAGATCCTGTCCACGAAGCTTCGGTCGATCGGGGTGGCGGAACGAATCGCGGAGTACCTCCAGGAGCGGGAGAACGCGAGCAAGCTGGTCCGGCATGCGAGCGGGGCACTCGGCGTGATGGTGCGCTCCGTCGACGATCGTGAGGTGGAGGCGATCATCGAGCGGCAGCTGATCGGGCGGATCCGCGACGTCGAGGCGACCCCGCTGGCAGCCGACCTTCTCACGACTCTCCTGGCGGGGGAGCGGCGGAAGGAACTGCTCGAAGGCACCCTCTCCCTGGTCGATCGACTTCTGACTGAGAACCGTGACGACCTGCGGGAGAGGATCGGGCGCGAAATCCCCTGGTGGGTTCCAGCCCCGATCGATGACAAGATCTTCCAGAAGATCTACTCGGCGACCGAGAAGTCCATCCATGAGGTCCGCTCCGATCCCGACCATCCTTTCAGGGAGCGCTTCGACGAGCTGATCGACAACTTCGTGGAGCGGCTGAAGAGCTCGCCGGAGATCATCGCACGGGGGGAGGCGATGAAGGAGGAGTTCCTGGGCAGCCCGACCCTGCACTCGATGCGCGAGAAGCTCTGGGCCGATCTCAAGGATGCGGTCCTTTCACCACCCCGCGAAGGATCGGAGCACGGGAACCCGGTGGAGAATGCGATTGTCGGCTTCGGGAAGTCGCTCAGCGCTGATCGTGAGCTTCTGGATACCGTGAATGCCTGGATCGAGCGCGTCGTCATCCACGCTGCCCAGGAGTATCGTCATGAGGCGGGGCACCTCATCGAGACCACCGTCGCCCGGTGGGATCCGGTCGATACGTCGAGGAAGATCGAGCTTCAGGTAGGACGGGACCTGCAGTTCATCCGTATCAACGGGACGATTGTCGGTGGGCTGGTCGGTCTTCTCCTGCACACACTGATCACCGTCTTCTGAAAAAGTCAGGGTAGCCGGCGATTGAACCGGCTACCCTGAGATCGAGGTCGAGATGCTGATCGGTCGCGGAACGTCCGTTAGCGCGGGCGAGCCGTCCTTCCCGTGCTGTTCCCGCCGGAGCCACCCGACGAGCCGCCGCTGTATCCATCGGAGGTCGCCGATCCGCCTGATCCGCCGCCGGAGTTGCCCGAGCTTCCGGTCGAGCGTGAGGGACCGCTTGGGCGCGGCTCCGAAGACCCGCTTCCGCCACGGGTATAGCCCCGGTTGTTCACCGCGCGACCGCCGGCTGCGGCCTCGCCATCCTGATCAGGTACGACGATGATGATCGGTCGGTTGTACCCCGGCCCATACCCGCCATACCCGTAGCCCCGGCCATATCCGTAGCTCGAGTAGTACGGGTCATAGTAGTAATCCGAGTAGAAGTATCCCGGATAGAGACCATTGTAGAAGCCACGATAGCCGTACGGGCTCAGCCAGGGATCCCGAAGCGACATCGACCCGACTGCCGGGCCGCCAGCAGCCTCAGGAAGCTCGGTGGGACCACCGGCGCGGTCGATCGCAAAGGTCTGCGGATAGGAGAGCGCCACCATCACATCGATGACGCGTTCCGGCACGCCGGCGTCGGCAAGCTCGACGATGCGCGTGCGATCGAGCTGGAAGTTCTGCCCCGACTCGATCAGCCATCCCTCGACCGCCGGAGCGTCCACGTGCGCAAGCGTCTCGATGACGTCCGAGCGGTCGATCGGCGCCACGGCTGCGCTCCGTGCCAGGTCGCGCGTCATCGTGCGGCCGGCGAGCGCCTGTGCGATCTCCGTGACCCGCGCCTCCACCTCGGGCGCGGCCCGGTAACGGATGACCCGCACCGTCGTTGCCTCACCCGCCGTAACCGCGGCGACATCGAGCCATTCGCCCGATGGCGTCATCGAGAGGACCCCGCTCGAGCGTCGCTGAAGGCCACCGGGGCATTCGTACGACGACTGCTGATAGGCCCGGAGCCCGTCCTCTGACCACTGCATCATTTCCGTCCCCGAGCACTCCTCGCGGGTCAGGGCGATTGCGGCGCCTGAAGCATCGAGCGTGTTCCGCTCACCGAGCTCACCCCCCTCGACCGTAACCACATCGACCTGCGACGCGGTTTCAGCGGGCAGGAAGCAGAGATAGGGCGTTACCGCAGGAACCGCCGCGCCCTCCGCGGGGACCGGCTCCCAGCAGCCGAGCCAGGCGCTCCATCCGGGGTTCGGCACCGGCTGTGCCTCGATCATCTGCGGGCTCACGCCGAGGGCGGTCACCGCCAGCGCGATGCCGGCAACTCCTCCTCGTAGCCAATGGGTGCCGTTCATTCGTCCTCCAGAATTCAAAGACGCAAAGTAATGCCGACGAGTGCTGAGAAGCCGGAAAGGTCGATCCGATTGAACTGCTCGAAATCCCGACTGAGCGAGGCGCGACCCCAGAGATAGTTCCCCTCGATGTTCATCCCGATGCGCGGGCTCAGCGAAAGATCGAGGCCGCCGGTGAACTGCGCGGCGGGGCTCCAGCCCTGGGAAAGAAGTTCGTCCCGGAAAATCGTATCGTCCTGGAAGTCGACGAACTCACCATCCTGCCTGAACCGGTACCACATCGCTCCAGCACCGCCCCCTACATAGAACGCGTAATCGGTCGGAATCCACACCAGGGACCCGATCGTCCGCTCACGGGGCGTTATGAAGTACCGCGCCCCGACGAGCAGCGGGACACGCGTGAACTGCGTCTCCTGCTCGATCGGAAGCTCATCCGTTCCAATCAGGTTGCGAAACTCGGATCGTGTGGTGCGGCTGCTATAGGTGGCGCTAAAGTCGAGGTCCACCCGGCTCGAAAGCGGGATGTACAGCGCGCCACCGAATGCCCCGCCGATCAGATCGTTCGTATCGACGGTCAGGATGTCCGTGACGAAGTCGAAAAGTTCGCTGTCGGCGGTCGGTCGGGCGAGGCCACCATGCAGATTGACCATCAGCCCGGGCCTGCTGAAGAGGAAGCCATCTCCGGACCGTTGGGCCTGAAGGGGTGACTCCGAGATGAGCAGCGCCGTCGCAACCGCCGCCAGCACGGTGAGTCGACGCGAGATGTTCTGGAAGTTCACTGCGGACCCCGCTCGATGGGAGAAACGGCAAGTACATCAGAGATGTGTACCGGTTTCCGACCTCTGATGTTCCATCCACCCATCTGCAATGTCCGCTGCGGGTTAGGCGTGGAAGGACCGTCGTGGGGATGGGGCGTTGCGGTCACGCGTGAGAGCGGTCCCCCGTCACCCGCCGAGGCGGGTGACGGGGGCGCCTGACTATCGTGTTGCCGGGAAGGAGAGGTCGAGCTTGGCGGGCGCGACGGGCGCCGAGGGCCACCTCGACGTCAGCACCTTGCCCCGCGTATAGAAGCGGATGCCATCCTCCCCATAGATGTGGGAGTCGCCGAAGAGCGAATCCCGCCACCCCCCGAAGGGATAGTAGGCCATCGGCACGGGGATCGGAACATTGATGCCGACCATTCCCACCTCGATCTCCGCCTGGAAGCGCCGCGCCGTTCCTCCGTCGCGCGTGAAGACCGCGACGCCATTCGCGAAGGAGTTTCTGTTGATGAGGTCCCGCGCCGCCTCGAACGAATCGACGCGCACCACGGAGAGTACCGGCCCGAAGATCTCATCGCGATAGGCCGTCATCTCCGGCGTCACATCGTCGATGAGGGAGGGTCCGAGGAAGAAGCCATTCTCGCGGTTCGGCACCGAAAGGGATCGTCCGTCGAGGACCACGCGCGCTCCCTCCCGTTCCGCGATATCGATGTAGCCCGCAACGCGGTCGCGATGCTCACGGGTGATGAGCGGGCCCATGTCCGGGTCCTCCATGCCGTCGCCCGTCCGCACACTACGCGCGCGTTCCGCCACCGCCTCGACCATGTCATTGTTGCCGCCGCCAACGGCGAGAAGGACCGAGACCGCCATGCAGCGCTCTCCCGCCGAGCCGTAGGCGGCGTTCACTGCAGCGTCGGCGGCAAGATCCGGGTCGGCGTCCGGCATCACCAGCATGTGGTTCTTCGCGCCGCCCAGGGCCTGCACCCGCTTGCCGTTACGCGTCGCGGTAAGGTAGACCGACCGTGCGACCGGGGTCGAACCGACGAAGCTGACGCCTCGAACGAGCGGATGCTCGAGGAGAGCCTCGACCGCCCCCCGTCCACCATGCACGACATTGAAGACGCCATCGGGAAGACCCGCTTCCTTCCAGAGCCGCGCCATGAGGAGTGCCGCGGTCGGCACCTTCTCCGACGGCTTCAGCACGAAAGCGTTGCCGGCGGCGATGGCGATGGGGAACATCCACATCGGTACCATCACCGGAAAGTTGAAGGGCGTGATGCCCGCGACCACACCGAGCGGCTGGCGGATCGAATAAACGTCGACGCCGGTGGACACGTTCTCGGAGAATTGCCCCTTGAGCAGCTGGGGAATTCCGCAAGCGAACTCGATGACGTCGAGGCCACGGCGAACCTCGCCTCGCGCATCGGAGAGCACCTTCCCATGCTCTGACACGATCGCACGCGCGAGGTCGTCCGAATGTGCGGAGACCAGCTCCCGGAAGCGGAAGAGGATCTCCGTCCGACGCGACAGCGATACGAAGCGCCACTCCTCGAAGGCTCGCGCGGCGGACTGCACGGCGCGATCGACTTCTCCTCCACTGGCCAGGGGAACGCGCGACGCTACCGCACCGGTTGCAGGGTTGTAGACGGGGCCGGTCTCGCCTGTGCCGGTAACCGGCTCCCCATCGATCCAGTGATGGAGGAGGGTCGGCTCGTTGGAGGGGGGGGCGACTCGATCGCTGTCGGAGACGGATGTGGTCATGATCCCGGGAAGATTGGTGTTTTACCTTCTGCCGTCAGGCGTCGCTGCGGGCGCTCGGAGGAGGGCGGGGGACGGCGGCCCACCCTGCAAAGCTGCATCCTTCGGCCCGGATGCGCCATACGTGCACGTGTAAATGATTGGTGCAGCTGCATTTGGCGATGCTGTGACGGCTGCTGGAGCGATGAGCCCGGCAAACAGCTTTGACCCTGTCCCTATTCCACCGCCAGAACCGCAACGCCCATCGGCGGCATCTGCACTACCACACGTCCGCCCGCGATGCTCCCGCTGAATGGCTGCGGAACAAGCGCATTCGGACTATCGAAGCTGTTGTGCGCGTCCATCCGGCTGGAAGCGAGAATGCGACCATTCGCGCTCCGGCCCGTTAGGTTGGTCTGCACCGTGACGGCCCGGTGCGGGTCGGTGTTGACCACAGCGAGGTACATCCTTCCGTCGGCCCCGCGCGCCACCGAGACATCGATCAGCGGCAGCGTGATGTCGCCGAAGATGTACTCGGCCTGCGAAACCGTCGCCGGGAAGGGCGTCGCCTCCATGAAGGGCCGATACAGGTCAAACGCGTGGTACGTCGGCGTGAGAATCATCCGCGGACCATCTGTCAGGATGACGGCCTGAAGTACGTTGATCATCTGGGCGATGTTCGCCATCTTGATGCGATCACTGTACTTATGGAAGATGTTGAAGCTCAGCGCGGCGACCTGTGCGTCCCGTAGCGTGTTCTGCTGGTAGAGGAAGCCCGGCGTGGAACCCGGCTCCGGCTGATACCACGCACCCCACTCGTCGACGTACAGGGCGGTCTGCTTCTGAGGATCGTACCGATCCATGATGGCGATGACGTCGATCAGCTGACGGTCGATGTCCACGGTGTACATCAGCTGCTTCGCCCAATCCTCCTCGGTGAAGCCGGTCGCCGGCCCCTTCGGTCCGAGATCGGGCGGCATCGCGTAATAGTGGTAGCTGAGCGCGTGCAGGTCACCGTCGAAGGTGGGCCCGCCATTCTTCATCATCTCCTCGGTGAAGGCCTTGTAGTCGTGCCACTGATCGAGATTTCCGCTGGCGCCGCTGGCGACCTTGATCATGCCCATGGCCGGCGGTGCATTCACGACAGCGTAGGCGCGCGCGTTGGCAGCAGCCGCTGTCTCGGGACGCATGTTCCCGCCGCATCCCCACGTCTCATTCCCGATCCCGAAATACTTCAGCTGCCAGGGCTCCTCGCGGCCGTTCTTTCTCCGCTCATTGGCCAGGGTGGCGTTCTCCGCCGACGTCATGTACTCCACCCACTGTGCCATATGGTGCGGCTCGAGTGAGCCGACATTGCCGGAGACGTAGGCTTCAGCACCCACGAGCTCCGTGAAGTCCATGAACTCGTGTGTGCCCACCGCGTTGTTGTCGGTGACGCCGCCCCAGTGGACGTTTATGCGGACGGGCCGATCCTCCCGTGGCCCGATCCCGTCCCTCCAGTCGTACAGATCCGCGAAACACCCGCCCGGCCAACGGATGACCGGAACCTGCAGATCCCTCAGCGCCTGCAGGACATCGTTGCGGAAGCCGTTCGTATTGGGTATGTCGCTGTCGGGGCCGACCCAGATCCCTTCGTAGATGCCGCGACCGAGGTGCTCCGCGAAGTGGCCGTAAATCTGGCGCGCGATGGGGGCACCGGGCCGGGAGAGATCGACATTCACCTCGACGGTGACCGTCGCCTGAGAATGGGCGT
>CAYRLB010000104.1:0-8612 GCA_964424945.1 uncultured Gemmatimonas sp. | reverse complement strand
CGATGGTCCGGGAAGTCCTCCACTATCTCCGACCGGAGAGGGGTGGGGTATTTCTGGATGGCACGTTGGGCGGTGGCGGGCACTCCGAGGCGATTCTTTCCGCATCGCCCGATGCGCACCTGATCGCGAGCGACCGGGATCCTGATGCGCTGCGGGTCGCCGGCGAACGTCTGGCCCCTTTCGGAAGTCGTTTCCGGCCTGTGAAGGGGAACTTCGCCGCCGCGCTCGACATCGCCGCCGTGGAGGATGGTTCCCTCGCGGGGGCTCTCCTCGACCTCGGGATCTCCTCGCATCAGATCGACGAAGACGACCGCGGATTCACTTTCCGGCCCGGCGCAGCACTCGACATGCGCATGGAGGGCGCGAGCGGCGCTGAGACTGCCGCCGACCTCCTCAACGAGCTCGAGGAGGATGAGCTCGCGAACATCTTCTACCGGTTCGGTGAAGAGCGACGCTCCAGGCGTCTCGCGCGGATCGTCCGGGAGATGCGGGAGGTGGTGCCCTTTGAGCGAAGCGATCAGCTGAGTGAAGCGGTCGATCGGGCGATCCCCCGCGCGACGATCCAGGATCGCGCTCGGATCTTCCAGGCGCTTCGCATCGCAGTCAACGGCGAGATGGGAGCGTTGGAGAAGGCCCTTCCGCGGATCCGCGAAGCGCTTGCCCCGGGCGGAATCTTTGTCGTCCTGTCCTACCATTCGCTCGAAGACCGCATCGTGAAGGACGCGTTCCGCGAGTGGAGTCGGGAGTGCATCTGCCCGCCAGGGATGCCGATCTGCAGCTGCCGCGGCCGGGCACTTGGTACCCTGCTGACCCGTAAGCCGGTGATGGCGGGGGCGGACGAAGTAAGCGTGAACCCACGCGCCCGGAGCGCGCGGCTGCGGGCCTGGAGGAAAGCATGACTCTCCGGCGCCGGCGCAATCGTCCCAGGGATTACCGGCGCCTGCCAGGCGTCGTTGCAGTGATCGGATGGCTCGGGCTTCTGCTCGCTTCGCTCTCGGTTGTCACATGGCGGCAGACCCGCGGTGTCGACATGGAGTCGGCGTTGCGGTCGATCGAAGCGGAGCGTGCGCTCGTCGAAGCGGAGCGGGTGACGCTCACCGCCCGCATCGAGGAGCTGAGAAGCCGCGCCCGGGTGGTGCGTGTCGCCACCGACCGTCTCGGGATGAAGCTCCCCGAGGATAGCGACATCGTGTTCCTGCAGGTTCAGGCTCCGGCCGAAGAGGTGGCGCCGTGACGCGCAGGAAGTCCCCGAAGTCGCGAGGGAAGGAGAAGCGCTCCTCCCACGCCTTTCGGCGCGGGCTCCTGCTCGGCTGCTTCATGCTGAGCGGCAGCGTGATCGTGGCGCGGGCGGCCCAGCTTCAGCTTGTGGAGCATGACCGCTGGTTGAGCGCTGCAGAAGATCAGCATCGGGCGCGCGTCGAGCTGCCGGCACGGCGTGGCGCGATCTATGACCGAAACGGCGTCCCCCTCGCGATCAGCCACGAAGTCTTCCAGGTCGCGGTGGCGCCCCGCGAAGTCCGTGACGCCGACCAGGTCGTCCACGCGCTCGTCGAAGGGCTCGACCTCGCAGAGCGCAACGCCCGCAGAATCGTCGAATCCGACGACGTCTGGGTCGTTCTTCCGGGCCGGTTCAACGCGGAGCAGCGGCAGAAGGTCGGTACGATCCGCGGGATCCACTTCGAGCGTCATTTCGAGCGGTTCTATCCCCAGGGCGATGTCGGCCGGGAGGTCATCGGTGCGGTGACGCGCGACCACCGGGCGCTCGGCGGCATCGAGCAGCAGCTCGATGATGTGCTGAATGGCGAGCCGGGGTACTCCATTCTGCGGCGCGCTGCACGAGGCCAGGCGCAGGAGACCATCTCCCTTCCTGTCGTACCTCCAACCGACGGGTCCAGCGTGTACCTGACGATCGACCTCGATCTTCAGGCGATCGCCGATGCCGCGCTTCGGGACGCGATGGACAGCACCGGCTCCGTTGGTGGCGACCTCATTCTCGCCGATCCGGAAACCGGCGAGATCCTCGCCGCGGTTTCGAGACGTGGCGGCCGGACGCGGAGCCTGACGGCGATCACCGAGCCGTATGAGCCCGGCTCCACCCTCAAGCCCTTCCTTGCCGCGACCCTGCTCGCGGAACGGCGCGCGACCCTCGCCGATCGGGTCTATGCCGAAGAGGGTACCTGGACCGATCGCGGGCGGACCTTCCGCGACACTTCGCCCCACGACTGGCTGACGCTGCGGGAGGCGCTCGAGGTCTCGAGCAACATCGCGATGGTCAAGTTCGCGAACCGGCTGAGTGCAGGGCAGCAGTACGCCTATCTGCGGGACTTCGGGTTCGGGACGCCGACGGGCATCGAGTATCCCGCCGAATCCTCCGGCCGCCTGCGCAAGCCATCCGAATGGTCGCGGATGAGCGCGGGTAGCCTCGCGATCGGTTATGAGATCTCAGTGACGCCGCTGCAGATGGTCAGCGCGTATGCCGTGCTGGCGAATGGCGGGCGGCTGATGGAGCCGTACCTCGTGCGGGAGGTCCGCGCGGCCGATGGAGGTGTCCTCACCCGCCGGAGCCCGACGGTGCTCCGTCAGGTGGTCCCGGAAGATGTGGCGGAGGCAGTCACCGAGGTGCTCGTCGATGTCGTCGAGCAGGGCACCGCCACTCGCGCCGCGCTCGCCACCTTTGACGTTGCCGGGAAGACGGGTACATCGCGCCGGACGAGCGGGGGCGGCGGATATGTCGCCGGGGCCTATACCTCCACCTTCGCGGGCTACTTCCCGGCCGACGATCCGCAGATCGTCATCTTCGTGAAGCTCGATGAACCCAAGGGTGACTACTACGGGGGGCTTACCGCCGCCCCGGTCACGCGCGAAACGCTGCAGGGAATTCTCGCTACGCGGTCGCCGGGCCTGGATGGCAGGACGCTGCTCGCGAACCGCGTCCGCGGTGAAGAGAGCTTTGCGCCACCCGCTTTGACCACGTTCGCCAGCGAACCCGCTTCGAGCCGGATCGGGGCTTCCCGTGCGGGTCAGACACACGTCCTGAGTCTCACGGCGTTCGCTGGAGCATCAGCCCCCGCCGCCGGCGAAGATGCCGCGGCTGCCGTCGTCTCTGTACCCGACCTGACCGGGATGACGATGCGTGAGGCGGCCCGACGTGCCCACGAGGCGGGGTTCCGCGTGAAGATCAGCGGTTCCGGACCCGTCGCCCGCACCGGCCCCGTAGCCGGCGCCGTGCTCCCTCGCGGCGAGGTCGTCACCCTTTTCGGAGGCGCGGGATGACCATTTCTCTCCGACAGGTGCTGGACAGGCTGGAGGAGCATGGAATCCTCCGTTCACCTACCGGTGCTGAGGTGGATTCGATCCAGGTCGCCGGGGTCACGACCGACTCGAGGCAGGTCGCCGAAGGAACCCTCTTCTGCGCCGTTCGCGGAAGTGCATCCGACGGCCACGGCTTTCTGGAGAGTGCCGCGGCGGGCGGCGCCGTCGCCGCTCTGGTCGAGGAGCCCAATCCGGCCGTTGCCTTCCCGCAGGTCGTCGTCAGCAGCGGACGAAGTGCGGCTGCACATGCCGGCGCCCTCTTCTACGGGGATCCCTGGTCGGAACTCAAGCTGATCGGGGTGACCGGGACGAATGGCAAGACGACCACGGTTTCCATCCTTCGCCACCTGCTGGCGGGAACCCTGCCGGCCGCGAGCATCGGGACGCTCGGCGTGATCGGCCCGGACGGGAAGCCGGTCCCCGGGACCGAAGGGCTCACGACGCCGGGGCCCATCCAGTTCGCCCGCGAGATGCGCGCGCTCGCCGATAGCGGCGTACGGGGTGTGGCGATGGAGGTGTCGTCTCATGCGCTCGACCAGGAGCGGGTCGGGGCTGCACGCTTTGCAGCGGCGATCTTCACGAATCTCAGCCGTGACCATCTCGACTACCATGGAACGGTTGAGGCATATCGGGCTGCGAAGCTGAAGCTCGCTGATCTGGTGAGCCGGAGCGGCGTGCTGGCGGTGAATGCGGACGAACCCGCCTGGGAAGGGGTGAAGCGTGAAGGCGTCCACCTCGTTCGGTTCGGTACGGAAGGGCGGGGAGAAGTTCAGGCAGAAAACATCCGCTACACGCCAGGCGGGGCCGAATGGTATCTCGCCACGCCTTCATGCAGCTCGCCGATCACCGCACCCCTGCTCGGCAGCTACAACGTCTACAACGCCCTGGGTGCGGCTGCAGCACTCTGGGGGCTCGGCTGGACGGCCGATCAGATCGCGGATCGTCTCGCGTCGATCGATCAGATCCCGGGAAGGCTGGAGCGAATCGTCACGGATAGTGGCGCCCCCATCCTGATCGACTATGCGCATACGCCGGACGCGCTCGACCGTGCGCTCGATGCGGTGCGCCCCTTCACGAGAGGGCGGCTCATCGTGGTTTTCGGTGCGGGCGGAGACCGCGACCGGGGCAAGCGTCCGGAGATGGGCAGGGTCGCGGCAGCGAAGGCCGACCTGGCAATCGTTACCTCGGACAACCCCCGCACTGAAGATCCAGCGTCCATCATCGACGCGATCGAAGATGGGATGGGGAGCGCCCAGCGCGAGCGGATCCTCGACCGGCGTGAAGCCATCGCGCACGCCATCGATATCGCCGGCGAAGAGGACGTCATTCTGCTCGCCGGGAAGGGCCATGAAACGTACCAGATCCGCGGCACCGAATCTCATCCGTTCGACGAACGGCAGATCATCGCGGAGATCCTCGAGCAGCGAAAGGCACAGTCTTGAGCGACACCTTCTGGACTGAGGCTACAGTGGCTACCGCGCTCGGCCAGGAAGCGGGCGATGCGTCACGTGCGTTCTCCGGCGTCTCCACCGATACCCGGACGATCCGTCAGGGCGACCTCTTCGTCGCCCTCAGAGGCGACCGGTTCGATGGGCATCACTTCCTGCGGCAGGCCGCCGAAGCCGGGGCAGTTGCGGCGGTCGTGAGCGAGGTGCCGGCCGATGTGCCCGCCGGGATGACGCTCTACACCGTCGATGACACACTTTCGGCCCTCGGTCGCCTCGCCGCGTTCCGTCGTCGGAATCATCCTGCGCGCTTCGTTGGCGTCGTCGGCAGCAACGGAAAGACGACGACGAAGGAGCTTATCCGCGCGGTTCTGCAGAGCCGGTACGTCGTCCACGCAACGTCCGGGAATCTGAACAACCAGATCGGCGTTCCGATGACCCTCCTCTCCATCCCCGAGGATGCCGAGATCGGCGTCATCGAGATGGGGACCGATCGGCCGGGGGAAGTCGCTGCGCTCGCCGCCATCGTTCAGCCGGACCAGATCGCGATCACCTCGATCGGCGAGGAGCATCTCGAACTTCTTGGCGACCTCGATGGGGTCCTGGAGGAGGAGGTCTCCGTGCTGCAGGGCCTCGCGCCCGAGGGGAAGGCATTCGTCGCGGAGGACCCGGAGGCACTGCCACGCCGCGCCCGCGAGATCGTGGGCAGGAACCGTGTGAGAATCGCAGGCCTCGGTGAGAAGGCCGACCTCCGTCCGGACGGAGGCGCCCGCGCGATCGAGGTCATGGAGGACGGTTCGACCGTCTGGAGCTGGCGCGGACTCGAGGTGCGCCTCCCGATCCCCGGCCGCTTCAATGTCCGGAACGCCCTGCTCGCCCTCGGTATCGGGATGGAACTGGGCGTGTCCGCCGAGGATGCCGTAAGAGCGCTCGCCGGGGTGACGCTCCCTCGCCTTCGCGGTGAATGGGTGCAGTATGGGGATCTCCGCGTGCTGGCCGACTGTTACAACGCGAACCCCCCCAGCCTTGCCGCTGCGATCGATCTGCTCGGCTCCCTTCCCGCGCGGGGCCGCCGGATCGCCGTGCTGGGATCGATGCGGGAGCTGGGCCCGACGAGCGAGGCGCTCCATCAGGTCGCCGCGGACAACATCGCCGGGATGGTCGGTGACCGGATCGATCTGGTCGTGGCGACCGGCGCTTTCGTCACAGCCTTCGAGAAGCACCGTGCGCGTCTCGGGGATCAGCTCATCGTCAGTTCTGACCCGGTCGACGCGTACGAGCAGGTCTGCGCGACCCTGAAGGCCTCCGATACGATCCTGTTGAAGGCGTCCCGGGGGGAACAGCTCGAGCGCTGGCTCCCCCTTCTCGAGCGGGACTTCGCATGAGACGGGCTGACCGGGTATTCAACCCCATGAGACGAGGCTGACGTGCTCTATCACTTTCTCGTCCCGCTGGCCGAGTACCATATCGTCTTCAACCTCTTCCGCTTCCAGACCTTCCGGGCGGCGGGAGCGGTGGTGACGGCGTTTCTGGTGGCGTTCTATCTCGGGCCGCCGATCATCCGGCGTCTCAGAATTCTCAAGGTGGGGCAGGTCGTCCGCACCGAGGGGCCGCAGACGCACCTCGGAAAGTCGGGCACCCCCACGATGGGCGGGGTGCTGATCGTCCTTGCGACGGTCATCCCTACGCTGCTCTGGGCGGAGCTGAACAACGGCTTCGTTCTGACCGCGATGGTGGTGCTCATCTGGCTCGGCGCGCTCGGCTTCATGGATGACTACCTGAAGGTCGTCCGCAAGAAGACCGAGGGGCTGATCGGACGGTACAAGATCATCGGCCAGGCCTCCATCGGTCTGTTGCTCGGCATCTTCCTGATCCTGGTGCCGCTTTCGGACGTTCCGGCGACGTGGACGCAGATCCCCTTCTTCAAGACCTGGCACGTCGACTTCGCGCCCTGGGCGTATGTCCTGTTCGTGATGTTCATCATCACCGGCAGCTCGAACGCGGTCAATCTGACGGATGGGCTCGATGGGCTTGCCGCCGGTCTCTCGGCGATCGCCGCCGCGACGTTCGGCGTCTTCGCCTACGTGATGGGGCGCGTCGACACTTCCGACTATCTGAACCTCTTCTATCTGCCGGGCTCAGGTGAGCTGGCGATCTTCTGCGTTGCGCTCGCGGGCGGGTGCCTCGGCTTCCTCTGGTACAATGCGCACCCTGCGGAAGTCTTCATGGGAGACACCGGATCGCTCGCGATCGGGGGCGTGCTCGGCGCGGTCGCGGTCGTCCTGAAGGTCGAATTCCTCCTCGCCATCATCGGTGGGGTCTTCGTGCTCGAGGCGCTCTCCGTCGCCAGCCAGACGGTCTACTTCAAATATACGAAGCACCGGACGGGAACCGGGCGGCGGATCTTCCGGATGGCACCGCTCCACCACCACTTCGAGCAGATCGGGTGGCACGAGAGCAAGGTGATCATCCGCTTCTGGATTCTCGGGATCGTCTTCGCGATGGTCGCCTTCGCCACGCTGAAGATTCGATGAGCCGCATCTTGTCGGGGGAGCGGATCGGGATTCTCGGCCTCGCGCGGAGCGGGGTAGCGGCTGCGCGTCTCGCGCTCGGCCGCGGCGCGCTCGTCTATGCGAGCGACTTCTCCGACAATGGGGTGACCCGCGCAGCCGCGGAGAGCGTGCGCGCGCTCGGCGGCGATGCGGAGACTGGCCGTCATGATCTCGAGAAGCTCGCCGGCTGTGACAGGATCGTCCTCAGCCCGGGTATTCCGCCTTCGGCGCCCGTTCTTCATGCCGAAGAACTCGCGGGGATTCCGATCGTGCCCGAGCTCGAATTCGCCTACGACGAGCTGACCGGACCCGTCGTCGCGATTACCGGGACGAATGGGAAGACGACCGTTACAGCCCTGACGACGCATCTTCTGCAGGTTGCCGGGATTGACGCAGAAGCGGGCGGGAATATCGGGACCGCGCTCTCGGAGCTCGCCCTGCGCGACCCGCAGCCGGCCGTCTCCATTGTGGAGGCGAGCTCCTTCCAGCTCGGCGCGACGCGCAGCTTCGCTCCCGATGTCGGAGTCCTGACGAACCTCGCGCCGGACCATCTCGACTGGTACGCATCGGTCGATGACTACTACGCGGACAAGGCGAAGCTCTTCGCGAACGCGAAGGCCGGGAGTCGCTGGGTTCTGAACGCCGAAGATGAACTCGCGGCGAATCTGCCCGGGGATGCCGCCGGTGAGCGCTTCGATTTTCGGGTCGCCGGCGATCCGAAGGATGGGGAGCGCGGGGGATACCTCGCTGCGGACGGGTGGATCACACTGAGCGTGGAGGATGAGGAGGATCGGCTCCTTCCCGCAGGGGAGCTGAAGATCCTCGGTCCGCACAATGTCGCGAATGCACTCGCTGCGGCGATCACAGCTCGCCTGCTCGGTGCGGCTCCGGACCTGATCGCCGAAGGTCTGAGGTCCTTCCAGCCCATGGACCATCGTCTGGAGCCGGTCGCCGAGAAGCATGGCATCCTCTGGATCAACGACTCCAAGGCGACGAACATCGCGTCCACCAGGGTCGGGATCAGAAGCCTCGACCGCCCCACCGTGCTCCTGCTCGGTGGGCGCCACAAGGGCGAGCCGTACGGGAAGCTGATCCCCGATCTGGAAGGCCGCGTTCATCATGTACTCGCGTATGGCGAGGCTGCATCGCTGATCGAGGAGGCGCTCGCCGGGAGCGTGTCCGTCGAGGTGGTCGGTGGCTCCTTCGCAGATGTTCTGAACCGGGCGGCCGCCATCGCACGGCCCGGTGATGCCGTGCTGCTTTCTCCCGCCTGCTCGAGCTACGACATGTTCCGCGACTACGA
>CAYRLB010000103.1:0-8639 GCA_964424945.1 uncultured Gemmatimonas sp. | reverse complement strand
CGGCCTTCACCTCGGCCTCCTTGCGGCCCATGAAGCGCTTGATGGAGAAGATGGTATTCTTCGGGTTGGTGATCGCCTGACGACGCGCGACCTGGCCTACCAGCCGCTCGCCATCCTTGGTGAACGCGACGACCGAGGGGGTCGTGCGACCCCCTTCGGCGTTCGGGATCACCACGGGATCGCCACCTTCCATGACCGAAACGACCGAATTTGTCGTTCCAAGATCAATCCCTATGACTTTCGCCATGGGTTCTCCTTATCTTTTCAGGGGAAACGGAGTACAGAAACCCTGGCGCAGAATGCCGGGTGTGGCCCCTGTGGGGTGCAACGCATGTGCCATCTGAAGGGGGCCTTTTCATGCGATTCTGGCAGTATCACGGTCAATTCAAAGCCACTTTGGCGCATGCCTCCTGTCAGAGGCGACGCCACCCCTCCTATCACTTACCAGATAGATGAGCCAACCTGTTTCCGCTGGTCGGAATGATCGCGAGAGTGCGGTAGCGGAATGTGTCTCCTTCCTTCGTGAGCGACTGACGCGCGCCCCGACGGTGCTGCTCGTCCTGGGGTCGGGGCTGGGCTCTGTCGCGGAGGGGTTGAAGGACGCGGTCCGGATCCCGTACGCCGAAATTCCCGGCTTCCCGCGATCGACGGTAGCGGGGCACGAGGGGGCGCTGGTGGAGGGGATCTGGGAGGGTGTGGAGATGGTGGTCATGCAGGGGCGTTTCCACCTCTACGAGGGATGGCCTCCCGATTCGATCGCCTTCCCGCTCAGGGTCTTCCGCTCGCTGGGCGTCACCGAGATGATCGTCACGAACTCCGCGGGTGGGATCCGACGGGATCTGCGGACGGGCGATCTGATGCTGATTGCGGATCACCTCAACCTGATGTTCCGAAGTCCGCTCTCGGGGAAGGTCGGAGTGGGGGAAGATCGCTTTCCCGACATGTCCGACCCGTACGATTCGGATCTTCAGGAAGCGGCGATGCGTGTGGCGGTCAGGGAAGGGATCCCGCTGAGCCGCGGGGTATTCGCCGGGATGCTCGGCCCGAGCTACGAGACGCCGGCGGAGATCGAGATGCTCCGGCGCTTCGGCGCGGACGCGGTGGGGATGTCGACGGTTCCGGAGGTCATCGCGGCGCGCGCGCTCGGGATGCGGGTTCTGGGCGTTTCATGCATCGCGAACGCCGCGGCATCGAGCGGCGGCCCGACGCTGTTACACGAGGAGGTCGTCGCAGCGGGTCAGGGGGCGGCCCACCATCTTGCGCACCTTCTCCGGGAGCTGGTGCCCCTGGTGATGCGCTCGAACCAGCCTACCGAGGCGTAGGGAGCGGTCGCACGGGGACACCATGATGGACGGGCCCATGGCCCTCTCCGAGCCCGGGCGCCGCGGCGATGGCGCGCTGAAGGTAGTCCAGCGCCTCGTCGACCGCCGCCGTCAGCGGATTGCCGAGTGCGAGGCCGGCCGCGATCGCAGCGGAGAGGGTGCAGCCTGTGCCGTGAGTGTCGGTGGTGTGCTGCTTCGCCCTTCGCCATTCGCGCCATTCGCTGCCGTCGAAAAGGATGTCGACGATCTCATCTCCCTGCAGGTGGCCCCCCTTCAGCAGGGCGGCGCCGGCGCCCATCTCGATGAGCTTTTCGGCGGCGATGCGCATCTCGGCCGGGTTCCGGACCTCCATGCCGGTGAGGATTGCCGCCTCATCGAGGTTCGGCGTGACGAGCGCGCTGAGGGGCAGCAGGGTGCGCTGGATCTCGCGCTCCGCATCGCGTTCCAGGAGCCGCGCGCCGCTCGTCGCGACCATGACCGGATCCAGCACATAGTTCTGCAGCGAGTACGTGCTAATGCACTTCGCCACCCCTTCCACGAGTTCCGCGGTCGCAAGCATCCCCGACTTGCACGCCGCCGGCCGCAGATCCTCGGCGACCGCGGCGATCTGGGCCGCCACGTCCTCGACGGGAATGGGGTGGATCGCCGTCACACCGAGCGTGTTCTGCGCTGTGATCGCGGTGATCGCGGTGGTGCCGAAGGTGCCGAAAGCCTGAAAGGTCTTGAGGTCCGCCTGGATGCCGGCGCCTCCTCCTGAATCAGAGCCGGCGATGCTGAGGACGACGGGCAGGGTCATTCGAGGCCACTCGGGAAAGGATCTGGATAGACATCAGGTGGAGCCTGCTGGATGATCAGCTCTCGGAACGTCCCGAAATCATCCAGAGGCTCGGTGATGACGGTCTGGTCACCAAGCTCCTCGATCGCCTCGCGCGCGCCGGCGATGCGGCTCTGCGTGAGCGGATGGGACGAAAACCAGGTCTCCATCCGGCTGAAGGTGCTGGTGTCGGCTTCTTCTTCGCGGAGCAGCGTTTCCAGGAGCGTGACGACGCCCCGCGGATCGACGCCCGCCTCCGCAAGATAGCGAACCGCGAGACGGTCGGCCTCCTCCTCATCGCGCCTGGAGTGCTCGGCAGACCAGAGAATATCCGCCAGCCTGAGGGAGTTCTCCCGCAGAAGCTCCGGCTCGCCCCCGAGAATGGTGTTATAGAGGACGCTGACGAGGGATCCCGTGCGCATCTCGCGCTGCAGCCTCTGAACGCCGTGGCGCGCGGCGACGTGTCCGATCTCGTGCGCGAGAGCTCCCGCGAACTCCGATCCATCCTCCATCTGCGAGATGAGACCGCGCGTCAGATAGATGTGCCCGCCCGGCAGGGCAAAGGCGTTCACGACATCCGTATTGACGATGTAGAAGCTGTACTCCAGCTCCGGACGGCCGCTTACATCACCGATCCTCCGCCCGACATCCTCGACGTAGGAGGTGAGCACCGGATCGGTGATGATCGGCAGGTGAGGATTGACCTCGGCCGCCATCGTACCGCCAATCTCCTCCTCCCGCGCATCGGAGATGCACCCCGTCAGAAGGATCGTGAGAAGGAGCAAGGCGGCCGAACGGGAGCACCGCTGGAACGATCCCGAACGCTGAAACCTCCGCCCGCAGAAGCGAGCGGAGGAGATGGATGAGACTATCTTCCTGACCGGCAAAAAATTCAACGGGGAAGTCCGCGTACCCGATTCCTGAATTGAGTGAACGCCTGCGTATTCGTCGTCAGATTGCGGAGCGAGCTCTGCGGGATCGCTGATATCGATGCCTGCACATTGTTGATCCGCTCCTGCGTCGTCGGGTGTGTCGAGAACCACCGCTCGACCGCGCCCGGATTCTGCTGACGTTCAGCCATGAGCTTCTCGAACATGGTAACGAGACCCTGCGGATGTGTTCCCGTCGCCATCAGATACTGTACGGCGGTCGCATCCGCCTCACGTTCCGCCTCACGGCTGTAGCCGGCGAAGTAGGCGGATCCGCCCCCCTGGATCACCACCTGCTCGAGGCCGGAGGGGTTACGGCCCAGAAGGATGCCGTAGACCGCTGAGAGAACGCCGTTTGCCGTCTGCGCTCGCTGTACCTGGTCGATTCCATGACGATGAACCACATGGCCCACCTCATGAGCCAGTACACCGGCAACCTCCGACATGTTTTCGGCGCGCTCGATCAGGCCGCGATTGATGTAGATGTGGCCGCCTGGAACGGCGAAGGCGTTGACCTCGGGAGCATTGACAACGTAGAAGCTATAGCGGATCCCACGCGGATCGGCGATAACCGCGATCTGGTTGCCGAGCTGGTTGATGTAGTTCACCACCTGGGCGTCCTGGACCAGCGGAAGCTCCCTCGCTATCTGAGCGGCATACTCCTGCCCGAGCTGAACCTCCTGCTGGGTGGAGATCGCCGTTGCGCACGCGGGAAGGGTCGCCAGTGACCCGGTCAGGGCGAGAACGCCGAGCATGCGCTTCAACTGGTATTTCTTGACCAACATCAGTCGGGCTCCGTAACAGTGATTGAGAACTCTTGCAGACCGTCAACCCCCAGCCGGGGCAAGTCCCGGACCAGCGAATATCGTGCTTACTAATGGAGAAACAAAGGAGTTGCGGGCTCTGCAGACGCGGTCCAACCGCGAGGCTGCAGGCCGCTTTCTCGCCGAAGGCGTACGAGTCGTTGAGGACCTCGTCGCGTCGTCGATCCGGGTGCGCTGGGTTGCGGCATCGTCCTCCTGTGAGGACACGCCGCGGGGCGCGACCCTCCTGACGGAGATCGAATCGCGCGGGATCCCGCTTCGACGTCTCGATGCGAAAGAGCTTGCCGGGCTCGCGGCGACCGACTCGCCTCAGGGCATCATTGCGGTCGCCGAAACGCCGCGTTTCGTCATCGACGACATTCAGGGGCCTGTGGCCGGCCCAGCGGTCGTCCTGGTGCTCGACGCGGTCCAGGATCCAGGCAACTTCGGGACGCTGGTGCGCTCGGCGGAGGCGCTTGGCGCGGTCGGCGTCGTTGCGCTCCCCGGTACGGTCGATCCCTGGAATCCGAAGAGCGTCCGCGCATCAGCGGGGTCGTCCTTCCGGGTTCCCGTCATCCAGGCGAGCTGGGAGGAGTCCTCCGCCGCTCTTCGCCGGATGGGCTTTCGGCTGCTCGGTGCCGATACTTCCGGGGAGCCCGTCAGCGGGATGCGCGGCGCCTCGGTCGCGCTCGTCGTGGGGAATGAGGGGGCGGGGCTCTCTCCATCGGTCCGCGCAGGACTGGATGGACTCGTGGCAGTGCCCCTGCGCGGAAGAGCCGAGTCCCTCAACGTCGCGGCCGCAGCGGCGATTCTACTCTACGAACTCTCCTCGGGATGATGATGCCGGAGCTGGCGATCTGGATCTATGCGGCCTTTCTCGGACTCTGTATCGGATCCTTCCTGAACGTCTGCATCAGTCGCTGGCCCGAAGGGCTCTCGGTCATCTCGCCCCGTTCGCGCTGCCCTTCGTGCGGGTCGGGTATCGCCTGGTACGACAACGTCCCCCTCTTCAGCTATCTCTTTCTCGCCGGGCGGTGCCGGGCGTGCGGCGAACGTATTTCGCCGATCTACCCGGCGATAGAGTTGGCCGTCGCCATGATATGGTTGACGGCCGTGGTGCGGTACGGGGTCTCCTTCGAAGCGCTCCGCCTCGCCATCTTCTTCACGCTGCTCCTCGGCATCGCAGCGACGGACGCGCGGTACTACATCATCCCCGATCAGTTCTCGATCGGGGGGCTGGTGATCGGGCTTCTGCTGTCTGTCGCGCCGGGGGGGATCACTGCGGTGAGCGCGGTGACGGGTGCCGCACTCGGATTCGGACTCCTCTACCTGACGGCGGTCGTCGGGGAGCGTCTGCTGAAGAAGCCGGCGATGGGGGGCGGAGATATCAAGATGATCGCGATGATCGGCGCCTTCCTCGGCCCGGTCGGGGTGCTGCTGTCGATCTTCATCGGCGCGCTGGTCGGCGTAATCATCTTTACGCCGATCTCGCTGAAGACGGGGAGGCTGGTGCCTTTCGGGATCTTTCTGGCGGTGGGCGCGGCGGTTACGGATGTGTGGGGAAGCGATCTGGTGGGGTGGTATCAGTCGCGCTTTCTGGGGATGTAGCGGGGAACGCAGCTTCCTTTCTGCGGCCTCAGCCGCCGCCAACGGTCAGCGTCGTCAGGGCGCTCTATCCCTCGAAGCGCTCGACGCCGAACGGGGAGATGTCCACGGACGGAGCGCGCCCGGCGACGAGATCGGCCACGATCGATGCAGTGATCGGGGCCAGGAGGATGCCATTCCGGTAGTGGCCGGTCGCGTAGATGAGCGAGGGGTGGTCGGGATCGGCGCCGAGGATCGGGAAATCGTCGGGAGTACCGGGTCGGAGTCCGGACCAGTGATCGACGATCTCGAGATTCGCGAGGGCTGGGACGAGCATCTCCGCCCTTTCCTTCACCAGCGCACGACCCGCATCCGTCGTGGTCGCAGTGAAGCCGATCCTGCTCGCTGTTGCTCCGGCGATGAGGCGGCCATCGCTTCGAGGGACGAGATAACTCCCATGGGTGGCGATCGTGTGGCGGACGAGGCCGGGTGCGCGGTAGCAGATGAGCTCACCATGGACGGGCTCAACGGGAACGGGGCGAGGAAGCCCGCCGATCCGGCCGGACCAGCTGCCAGCCGCCAGCACCACCCGCGCGGCATCGATGCGGGTACCCCCCGAAGTGACGACCGCGGATCCTGCCGCACCACCCGTTTCGATTCGAAGGGCCTCCTCCGCGAGGAAGTGGACGCCCGCGCGCTCCGAAGCGAGATGCAGCGCTCCTGTCAGCAGCCGGTTATCGACCGAGTGGTCACCCCCGAAGCGCAGCGCCGAAGTCACCTCCGACGAGATCGCAGGCTCAAGCCTCCGGGCTTCCTCCGCCGAAAGCTGCTCGACCTGGAGGCCGAAGCTGGACTGCCATTCGAAGCGCTCGGCGATCTGCTCCCGGCCCTGCGCATCGAGCGCCAGCACGAGCATCCCGGCGGACGCGTAGCCGACCTGGATCCCGGTTTCCCCTTCCAGCTCCGCGACGTATTCCGGATAGACCGCCCGCCCGGCGAGAAGGAGAGGAAGCAGGGGGTCGAGGGAGTCGCTCTCCGCCTGCGGTGCGAGCATTCCGGCCGCGGCGAAGGATGCATGCGTGCCCGGTCCGTCGGGGTCGAGGACGATTACAGAACGTCCTTCGCGAGCCAGGCGCCGGGCTGCCGCACAGCCGATGATCCCGGCGCCGATGATGGCGACATCCGCCCTCACGCCCGACCCCCGTCGCGAGAGGGCAGGGCGATACCCGGGTTGTCTGAGCCGCGAGCCGTCATCTTCCCCGGAACGTCACGCCGCACCAGGCGCGACGTTCTTCTGCCAGTACCGCTGGATTCCGTCTGCGCTCATGAAGGGAGGGTTCACTGCGCCATTCGCCGGAAGCGGCGGCCCGCCGAGCCCCAGCGCCTCGGACGTCTCGGTCGACCACTCCACGAAGGCCGCTCTGAGCGCCTCGCGCTCCTGCTCCCGCGGAATCTCGCGTGTCATCCAGACCTCGACTTCGTCCAGCCACTTGGAGACGATATCGAGGTGCCACGCCGGATCCTCATAGATCCCGAAGTGCGTAGGCGCGATGCGCCGCGTCCCTGCGTTTCTGAAGCCTTCGGTGAGCCGCGCGACACTTCCACGCCACTTCTCGAGATGGAATTCGGGGGGCGGCATCGGGAGCCGAAGGTTCCGCTCCGCCAGCCGAACCCCACCTACATCTCCGACGAAGGCGATATCCTCGAACAGATACGTGAAGTGATGGTTCGCATGGCCCGGGGTGTCGAGCGGTGTGAAGCGCAGCGATCCGATCTCCACATCGACCCCATCCTGAGGAATCGAAAGCCGGTCCTCCGGGACGGGCAGAAATTCACCCCAGAGCGTGTCCATCCGGTCGCCATAGATGCGGGTGGCGCTGTTGATGAGCTTCTCGGGATTGATCAGGTGGGCCGCGCCATTCGCATGCACGTGGATCCGCGCGCCCTGGCTCGCAAACCATCCGGCGGCCCCGGCGTGATCCAGATGGATGTGGGTCAGAAGCACGTCCGAGATATCGGAGGGCTGCAGCCCGTGCGCGGCGAGCGATGCGGTGATGTTCTTCACCGTGGAGCCGGGACCGGCCTCGACCAGCACCGCACCTGCATCGTGACGGATCAGATAGGAGGCGATGGCGCCCGGTATTCCCTGGAAGTTCAGATCCAGCGTTACGACATTCGTCGACATTTCCGGTCCGGCTCGTGGTTGCTTGATTGGTCTTCTTCCGGCGACCGCCCCGCAGGAACGGCCGCCGGCATCTTCAGAATCGATCGCGGATCTTCAGCCTCAGTCGGCCGCCGCGTCCGTCTGGACCATCAGGGAGGGCGTGGTAGCGAGCCAGTTCGGTGCCGCGGGGAGCCCGCTGACCAGCTTGAACACCTCGCGGGCGACGACGACTTCCTCATTCGTCGGCACGACCCAGACCTTCACCCGGGAGGAATCCGCCGAAATTTCCCCCTCCTTGCGGACGTTCGCCGCATTGCGTGCATCGTCGATGACGATGCCGAGTTCCTCGAGTCCGCCGAGGATCATCTTCCGCATGTCTGCCCCTGCTTCGCCCGTGCCACCCGCGAAGGTGATCGCGTCGACCCCGCCGAGTTCGGCGATGAAACCGCCGATCGCCTTTCGAACAGCGTGGACGTACGTGTCGATCGCCAGCTTCGCCCGCTCATGTCCCTTCGCCGCCGCGGCTTCGAGGTCGCGGAAGTCGAAGCTGACGCCCGAGATCGCCGCGAGACCGGCTTCGTTCAGCATCCGGTCGACCACCTCATCGAGGGTGCCCTCGCCGCGTGCAACGAGGAAGGGGATGAGAAAGGCATCCATATCCGACGCCCGCACGGAGAGCGGAACGCCGTACTGGAGGCTGAAGCCGCCCGTCCCGTCGATGCATACGCCATCGCGGTACGCCATGACGGTCGAGCTCCCACCCAGGTGGCAGGTGATGAGCCGCAGCCCTTCCGCGCTCCGGCCGAGCAGCTCGGGGATCCGGCCGCTGACGTAGCGGTGGCTCGCCCCATGGAAGAGGTGTTTCCGGATGCCGTACTTGACCGTCCAGTCCCAGGGGATCGGATAGACCGTCGCGTAGTCGGGGAGCTTGTCGAAGAAGGAGTTCTCGAAGAGCCCCACCATCGGCGTATCGGGGAGCACCGCGCGGAAGCTCTCGATCGCGTGGATGTAGACCGGGTTGTG
>CAYRLB010000102.1:0-8815 GCA_964424945.1 uncultured Gemmatimonas sp. | reverse complement strand
TGACCCTTTAGAAATGAGAGATCCGCATGTGTGGCATCGTCGGATATATCGGTAATCGGGAAGTCGCTCCTCTTCTGGTGGAGGGGTTGAAGCGCCTTGAGTATCGCGGCTATGACTCCGCGGGCGTTGCCGTCGTTCGCAACGGCACGATCCAGGTCCGGAAGGAAGCGGGCAAGATCGTCGAGCTGGAGAAGGCGCTGAAGGCCGATCCTGCGGAAGGCGTCTATGGCATCGGGCACACCCGCTGGGCAACGCACGGCGCGCCAACGCAGCGGAATGCCCACCCCCATGTGGCTGAGCAGGGCGACTTCGCCCTCGTCCACAATGGCATCATCGAGAACGCCGATGTGCTGCGGCGCCGCCTTCAGGAGCGTGGCCACGTCTTCACGTCCGATACGGACACCGAGGTTCTGGTCCACCTCATCGAGGAGGTCTACGACGGAGCCGAGGGCAGATCAGCGGATGGTCTGGAGCGCGCCGTGGAAATGGCGCTCCGGCAGGTCGAGGGTACCTACGGCATCGCAGTCGTCTCGACGCGTGATCCGGAGAAGATCGTCGTCGCGCGCCTCGGGAGCCCTCTGCTGATCGGCGTCGGGGCGAATGGCGAAACGTTCGTGGCATCGGATGCGGCTGCCGTGATCGCCCATACCCGCGACGTCGTCTACCTCGACGACGGGGATATGGCGACGGTCACGCCCGACGGCTACACCGTCCACCGTGGCGGCATCGGCCCGGTCGATCGGCCGGTAAACCGCGTCGACTGGGATCTCGGCGAGGTGGAGCGCGGCGGCTATCCGCACTTCATGCTCAAGGAGATCATGGAGCAGCCGCAGACGCTTCGCGAAACGATGCGCGGCAGGCTCATCGAAGAGGAGGGGAAGGTCAAGCTCGGCGGCCTCACCGGCATGGACGAGGAGCTCCGCCAGATCGAGCGCGTCATCCTGCTGGGGTGCGGAACGTCCTGGCACAGCGGCCTTATCGGCGAGTACATGCTCGAGGATATCGCCCGCGTCCCCACCGATGTGGAGTACGCGTCGGAATTCCGCTATCGCCGGCCCGTGGTGGAGCCGAACACCCTGGCGATCGCGATCTCCCAGTCGGGCGAGACGGCCGACACACTCTGGGCGATGCGCGAGGCGAAGCAGCAGGGCGCGACCTGCCTGGGAATCGTCAACGCAGTCGGTGGAACGATCGCTCGCGAGACGGACGCCGGGATCTACCTTCACGCCGGCCCCGAAATCGGCGTTGCATCGACGAAGGCGTTCACCTCACAGGTCGTGGTGCTCGCCATGCTGACGGTGCATATGGGCCGGCTGCGCGGCACCCTCTCCGCCTCACGAGGCCGCGAGATCGTGCGTGCCCTGAGCCGGCTGCCGGAGCAAGTTGCGGAGATTCTGGAGATGGCCCCCGCAATCAAGGAGCTCGCGGAGGAGTACAAGGACCATCCGAACTTCCTCTATCTCGGGCGCGGCTACAACTTCCCGGCGGCTCTCGAAGGGGCGCTGAAGCTGAAGGAAATCTCCTACATCCACGCGGAAGGTTACCCCGCCGCGGAGATGAAGCACGGACCGATCGCGCTCATCGACGAGAACATGCCGGTGGTGGTGATCGCGCCGAAGGACGCGGTCTACGAGAAGGTCAAGTCGAACATCGAGGAGGTGCGGGCTCGTGGCGGTCGCGTCATCGCGGTCATCACGGAGGGCGATACGGAGCTCCTCCGCTTCGCCGATCACGTGATCCAGATTCCCCGCTCACACGACTCGGTCACGCCGATCCTTGCGACGATCCCGCTCCAGCTGCTCGCCTACTACATCGCGGTGCTCCGTGACTGCGATGTCGATCAGCCCAGGAATCTCGCGAAGTCGGTGACGGTGGAGTGACAGCCCCGAACGACAGAAAGCTGTAGACATGCGGGTAGTCCTCCAGCGCGTTTCTTCAGCCCGGGTCATCGTGGAAGGGGCCGTGGTCGGCGAAATCGACCGCGGCCTGCTTCTTTTGGTGGCATTCGCACCGGAGGATGGCGAAGATCAGCTCACCTGGATGGTCGACAGGATCACAGGTCTGAGGATCTTCCCGGACGAGGAAGGCCGCATGAACAGGGGCATCGCCGACGTCGGCGGCGCGATGCTCGTCGTGTCGCAGTTCACCCTGTACGGTGACGCTCGCAAGGGACGTCGGCCCAGCTTCGTGGGCGCGGCAGGCCCCGACGTTGCCATGCCGCTCTACGAACGTTTCGTCGAGATGATCCGCGCGACCGGATTGCCCACGGCCACCGGACGTTTCGGCGCCATGATGTCCGTCGAACTGACGAATGACGGACCCGTTACCCTCATCCTCGATCGCTGACCATCTTCCCGATGCAGAGTCCGGATACCCCGATGTCTGATCCGAACGCGCCGGCCTCTGGCCCGCGCATCATCCTCGCGTCACAATCGCCGCGCCGCGCGGAGCTTCTACAGCGGATCGGGGCCTCTTTTTCCGTCCGTCCGGCCGACATCGACGAGACCTACCTTCCGGAAGAGCCTCCCCGGGACTATGCGGAGCGACTCGCGCGGGAGAAGGCGTCGATCATCGCCGGATCGGATCCGGATGCATACGTGATCGGCTCCGACACCGTCGTGGTGCTCGATGGCGAGGTTCTGGGCAAGCCTGCCGACGAGCCGGAAGCCGTCGGGATGCTGAACCTTCTGTCCGGCAGACAGCATACGGTGATGACGGCAGTGGCGATCGCACACGCTGGAGAGATCGTTTCCGGCGTCGAGGAGGTTCAGGTCCGCTTCCGCTCACTGACCCGCGAGGAGTGCGTGGAGTATGCTGCGACGCAGGAACCGCTCGACAAGGCGGGCTCCTATGGAATTCAGGGGTTCGGGTCCACGATCGTCGAATGGATCGAGGGCGATTACTTCGCCGTAATGGGCCTGCCGATCGTTCGCCTCCTCGGACTCTTCAGGGAGTTGGGGTGGCGCTACGCCTATTCGGATGGCTTCGTTCGTGTCCCTTCCGGTTCCATCTCCTGACGCGCTCTCCCGAACCTTTCAGAAGTCCAAATGATTCTCACCATAGACGAGGGGACGACCGGCGTCCGCGCCCTTCTCATCGACCGGGAAGGCCAGATCCGCGGGAGCGCATATCAGGAGTTCACGCAATATTTCCCGCGTCCGGGCTGGGTCGAGCACGACGGAGAGGAGATCTGGACGGTCACTCTATCGGTGATCGAGCGTGCGCTGGCCGATGCCGGGATCGCGGCCGCCGACATTGCGGGGATCGGGATCACGAACCAGCGCGAGACGATCGTCGTCTGGGAGAGGGAGACGGGACGGCCCCTCCATCGCGCCATCGTCTGGCAGGACCGCCGCACCGCGGACATCTGCGAGGAGCTGCGGGCGCGCGGCCTGGAAGAGGAGGTCCGCGATCGAACAGGTCTTCTCCTGGATCCATATTTCAGTGGGACGAAGCTGACCTGGCTCTTCCGCAAAGATCCCGAGCTCCGTGCGCGTGCGGAGGCGGGCGAGCTCGCCGCCGGAACGATGGACAGCTGGCTGATCTGGAAGCTGACAGGCGGGGAACTGCACATCACCGATCCCACGAACGCCTCCCGGACGCTGCTCTTCAACCTCGACACGAGGAGCTGGGATGACCGCCTTCTCGAGATCTTCGAGGTCCCGGCAGGCCTCCTTCCCGAGGTGCGGGCGTCCAGCGAAGTGTATGGCGAGACGAAGCGTGAGCTGCTCGGGGCGGCAATCCCGATCGCGGGGATCGCCGGGGACCAGCAGGCGGCTCTCTTCGGGCAGGGATGCACGAGCGCCGGCCTCGGCAAGAATACCTACGGAACCGGTGCCTTCCTCCTGCTGCATACCGGTGAGCGGCGGGTCCGCTCGGATCAGGGTCTGCTGACGACTGCCGCCTGCGGACCCGCGGGCGAATATGCCTTCGCGCTGGAAGGCTCGATTTTCATCGCCGGCGCCGCTGTCCAGTGGCTTCGCGATGGGCTGGGCGTCATCCGGACCGCCCCGGAAACGGAAGATCTGGCCCGTTCACTCGATGGAAATGACGGCGTCTACTTCGTCCCTGCGTTCACCGGGCTCGGCGCCCCCTACTGGGAGCCGGATGCCCGCGGGGTGATCACCGGGCTGAGCCGCGGCTCGACCATCGCCCATCTGGCACGTTCCGCGCTTGAAGCGATGGCCTACTCGACGGCAGAGGTCGCCGAAGCGATGGAGGCCGATAGCGGTGTGAGGATGGAGGAACTGCGGGTGGATGGCGGCGCGGTGACCAACAACTGGATGATGCAGTTCCAGGCGGACATCCTCGGCATTCCGGTCCGGCGGCCCGCCATCATCGAGACGACCGCCTACGGTGCCGCGGGTCTCGCCGGACTCGCCGTCGGCTTCTGGGCCACCCCGGAGGAGTTCCACTCGGCTCGCCGGGACCACACCATCTTCCTGCCGTCGATGGAGATGCACGACAGTGAACAGCTGCTGGAAGGTTGGCGTCGGGCGGTGGATGCGGCCCGGCTTCTCGCCAGCAACACATCCGGAGAGCCATGATCACTCCTCTTCTTGCCCTTACACTTCAGGTGGGAGCGCCGCCCCCCTCCCAGCCGCCCGTCGACAGGTGGTTCGCAGAAGACAAGATGAAGCACTTCGTCGCGAGCTTTGTCATCACTTCGGTTTCGGCCAGTGCCGCGCGCTTCGCCGGCGCCGATGCCCGAACCAGCATGGTCATCGGGGCAGGGGTGGGGGCGACGGCGGGTTTCGCGAAGGAGATCAGCGATCGTCGAACCCCGACGGGGATGTTCTCCTATCGCGATATTCTCTGGGATATCGCCGGGATCGCCGCTGCCGCCGCGGTCGTGGACGCCTCCCGCTGACGAGATCGGGCAATTACCTTCCGACACGGGTAGCTTCCCGGCGAATCCTCCCAACGACAGCATGCGCAGTGCTGTACCTGGATGACCGGGCCGCCGGGTCGGTCCCGATTCATACGTTTACGAATTTCTTCCTGGTCGGGTGCAACATCCGGCCTTTTTTGGGTGTAGGAGGATCCCTCGCCCTCACCTACAGCACGTCACGCCCCCCTTCCGGGAATGGAGATGCGAATGAAACGTACGGCAGTTAGCATGGCAGTCGCACTTCTCGCGATGGCTTTTCTCCCCGGTATCGCTTCGGCCCAATCGGCCGGCGCACAAACGATCTGGGATGGCGTCTATACGAGTGCTCAGGCACTTCGAGGTCAGAAGCTGGTCGAGGCAAACTGCGCGGCGTGCCACACAGCGGCGGAGTGGTCGGCTCCGAGCTTCATGAATGTCTGGTCGGGTCGACCGGTGGACGATCTCCATGATTGGATTCGTCAGTCGATGCCGCTGGATTCGCCCGGTAAGCTGAAGGAGAGCGAGTACGCGGACATCGTCGCCTACATGCTCAGCCTGAACCGCGCCCCCGCAGGGCAGCGGGAGCTCCCGGCGGAGAGTGCGGCGCTGGCGCGCATCCGGATGACGCCGCCAAGATCGGACTGAAGTCGACCCTGACGACCGTCTGCCTTGCTGAAATAGGGGCACGCCTTCCGAGGCGCGCCCCTATTTCATGGAGATGGTGGAGCAGTCTCGAGATCCGGCAACGTGCCCTGCCCGTCCAGCCGTCGCCGCGTTCTACCAGCGGGTCCGGTTCGGGGGTGCATTGCACCCGAACGGACATCTCACCATTGCTGTTCATCCTCATCCTCCATACGCTCCTCCGCCGTGATCCGGACAGATCACGGATAGCGTCGACCGTTCATAGAACCCGCACCAGTCCGTCGCAATGCGAGCATTTCCCGCCGAGAGGGCTTTGTGTCGACTCCGCACATTCGCCTGGTCGGCGATCGCTGCCATATTCGCAGTGCTCCCTGCCCGGGCACAGCAGGCGCCGATCCCTCTCGATACCGTCAGCGTGACGGTTGTCTCACGGCACGGGCAATCCCTGGATGCGTCGACCCGCGCGGTGACGGTCGTCGATCGGGAAGCTCTTCTTGCCGCGCCGGCCACCACCCTCCTCGAGGCTCTCGAATACGGGTTCGGCATCGAGCTTATGCCTCGTTCCCCCGCGCTGTCGGATGTCGGGATCCGCGGATCATCCTTTGAGCAGGTGCTGATTCTCGTCGATGGTGTCCGCATGCGCGATGCGCAGACGGGGCACTTCAACCTGAATCTCGCCGTTCCCCTCGATCAGGTCGAGCGTGTCGAAATCCTTCGCGGCCCTGGTGCCTCGCTGTACGGCAGTGACGCGATGGGAGGTGTCGTCAACATCGTGACACGGCAGACGGGTGAAGCGACTGCGCTGACGGCGACCACCGGGTCGTTCAGCCGCCATTCGATCAGTGGGAGCCGGCGGCAGAAGGTGGGCGCGGTGGTCCTCGACGCTGCTGCGGGTGTGGACCGCTCCGACGGGCATCGCGCGGGAACCGACTTCGACATGCGCTCCGGGCGACTCGCCGCGATGCTGCCGGTGGCGGGTGGGAACACTCTGACGGCCGATCTGGGGCACGTGGCGAGGAAGTTCGGCGCAGGCGGTTTTTATGGCGACTATCCCTCCTTCGAGACGACCCGTACGACCACCGGTTCTCTCGCCGGGCGGTTCGCAGCGAGCGTCTTCCGGATCGATCCATCCCTGCGCATTCGTCGGAGTTCGGACGACTTCATTCTCTATCGGGACGAGCCGGGGCGATATCGCAACCATCATTCGACACTTCACCTGGGCGGGGACATCGTCGTTCGCGCCCCGCTCGCCGAAGGGGCGGATCTGGCTGCCGGTCTGCACGGGTACAGGGACGAGGTGCGTAGCGAGACGCTGGGCGACCACCACGAGATGACCTCCGCCGGGTCCCTGGAGCTTTCCCTTTTCCGCTCCTCCGGGCTTACGGGGACGGTCGGGCTGAGGGCGGACCATGTACCCTCGGGATCGACGGAGCTGAACCCATCCGCGTCGGCGGCCTGGTCTCCCGATGACAGGCTTCTGCTGCGGGCCTCCGTGGGGCGCGCCTTCAGATCGCCTACCTGGACGGAACGGTATTACCGCGATCCGGCGAACGAAGGGAGCGCGGATCTTTTCGCGGAGAGGGCGTGGTCTTCCGATGTCGGGGTGGAGGTGAGGCCGATGCCCCTGGTCCGGCTGTCTGCATCGGCGTTTCTCCGGCAGGCGACGGACCTGATCGACTGGGCGCGCCCCGACGACGGGTCGGAAGCCATCTGGCGGACCCGGAATGTTGCCGAGGCGCGCTTTCGCGGCGCGGAAGTCGAGGCGGAGATCGCGGATGTCGCGGGAGTGCGTCTGCGATGGAATGGCTACTGGCTCAGCGTCCGGTCCAGCGCGGAGACCGGCTTCGAGTCGAAATACGCCCTTCGGCCGCGGGTCGAATTCGCCAGCCTTACGGCGGATCGCTCGTTCGGCGCTGTCGACCTGATGCTTCGCGTTGCCCGTGACAGGAGATCCGGCGAGGAGGCATTCATCACGCTGGATGGCCGGGGATCGGTGCAGATCCGTGATCTGCGCGTCTTCATCGACGTCCGGAACGCCTCCGATACCCGATATCTGGACATCAGCCAGATCCCTGCAGCGGGCCGGAATGTGACGATTGGTCTGGAACTGCGCCCCCTGTAGAGCTAACTTTCAGCTTCCTGGGTGGCTGAATGCCCGGCTCGCATGACGCGAGGTCGGGCGAGGCCCCGCGGTGGGCCTTATCACTGGAAGTGTCGAGAATGCAGCTCAGACAAATCTGCAAGTCCAAGATCCATCACGGCATCGTGACCGGCGCGGATCTCAATTATATCGGCAGCATCGGTATCGACGCGGGGCTGATGAAGCTCGCGGACCTGGTGACGGGTGAAAAGGTGTCGGTCTGGAACCTTGCGAACGGGGCCCGGATCGAGACGTATGCAATCCCCCTTCCTGAGAACTCGGGGGACATCATCGTCAATGGGGCGGCTGCGCATCACTTCACGGCAGGCGACCGCATCATCATTGTTGCCTTCGTGATGACGGATGAGGTCATCGAACCGAAGATGATTCTCGTCGATGAGGAGAACTCGTTCGTGCGCTGGCTCCCGAAGGAGGAGCTGCTGTCCATCGACATCAGGGATCCCTTTGCCTGAGTCGCTTCCCGCGCACTGCCTGGCAGGGCGCGGGGCGTCGACAGCTGGAATCGCGACTGGCGTGCTTTCCGGGTGTTCCGGATGGCAGGCTCGTGCAGGTGTGTCCGGCGGACTTTTGTGGGATCTTCCGGAGTGGTATATTCGAGGTTCGGTTGTCGCCCCTTCGTCCAGGAGGACCGTTTGAAGAAGCAGCGTAAGTTTCTGTTCGGTGGTGCCGCGGTTATCGGTCTCGTCGGGTATCTGATGTGGACCGGGATCAGTGATGCGGCGGTGTATTATCACACCCCGGCCGAACTTCTCGTCAAGGTCGCCGACGACCCGAGCTATCGGGACAACGGGCTCAAGGTCGGGGGTCGGGTGGCGGACGGATCCGTCACCTATGACCCGCGGACGCTCGAGCTTCAGTTCGACGTGATCGACATCGAGAACCCCGAAGTCAGCTTCCCGGTCACCTACCAGGGTCCCCTCCCCGAGACATTCAAGGAGAGTGCGGACGTGGTGGTCGAGGGGGTTTTCGCGGAGTCCGGTGTTTTCGAGGCTACCACGGTGCTGACGAAGTGCGGCTCGAGGTATGAAGCCGCCGAAGACGACTATTTCGATACCGCGCAACCGGTACAGTCGTGACGCAGATCGGGGAGATCGCTCTCTGGGTGGCGCTCGTTCTCTCAGTCTGGGGGGCGGGCGCCGCGT
>CAYRLB010000101.1:0-8847 GCA_964424945.1 uncultured Gemmatimonas sp. | reverse complement strand
TCGATGCGGCGAAGACCGTCCGCTTCGATCACTTCAACCCGCAGGGGCAGCAGCGTTTCGTGTGGCCGGCGTCTTTCGCGCTGGCGGGGGCATATCTCGATCAGCTCGAGCGCTCCGCCGGGCTGCCTGCCGACAGGATCGCGGAGGTGCGGGCAGAGCTGGCGGCCGCGGAAGCGCTCGGCGGTCGGGCGCGGGAAGCTGCCCTTGCGAGCATTGCGGCCGGCCTCAGCGCGGAGGCGGTTGGGTCCCCTGATGCCGCGAAGGTGGGGATGCTCGCGGCGGTCGCCCAGCAGCTTGGCGCGTCGGCGGTTCGGCTGGCGGCCGCGGAGTAGAGAGTGGGGGGCATCGTGGACCGATTCCGTCTGCGCCGTTGGATCGAGGGAGGATCGCGTAGTGTTCGTAATGGCGCGGGGGCAGGCGGAGGTCGGTTGCCTGGTCACGATAGAGCCGGCGGCATCGGCGCCATTCGGGCGTGGCTTCCTTGTGCCCTCCTGCTTTTCGTACTGACCGCGGTGACGACCTCGCCGGTCGCGGCGCAGAGCGCGGAAGATGGACCTCGCGTCCGCGTCACGCTCCGCCGCCCGGCGGATCTGCAGGCGGGCGAGGCATGGCAGCGACAGCTCATCGGGACGATGCTTCACGCCACGCGCGACTCGCTGACGTTATCACTCGATCCGCCGGTGGGGACGCTGTCGCTCGCGCCGATTGATGTGCGGAGGGTCGAGGTCAGCCGCGGGGTGCCGGGCCGCTTCGCGAGCGCGCTGCAGCGCGGGTTGGGCGGCGCGCTCGGCGGGGCAATGCTCGGCTCGCTCTACAACCTCATCTTCGAGGGTGACGATTCGGTATCGGTCGGTGATTCCGCCGCGGGGTGGGCGGGAGTGTTCGGCGGCTGGGGGCTGGTGGCGGGAGCGATCGCTCCGGAAGAGCGATGGCGGCGGACGCGCTGGGACGACCTGGAGGGCGGGGACGCGACCCGGTAGCGTAACCCCCTCGGCCGAATCAGCTTCGTGAAATTACCCGAAGCATGGGCCCGGCGGCGCCCTCCTCGCGCCGGTGGTGGCTCTCCTTTGCGGAGGCATCCTCTGCGGTCACTTCGAAGCGGAAGCGCTGACCGATCAGAGCCAGCATCGATAAGAGCTGCGTGAGGGCAAAGTTGCTGGCCACGCACGCATGCTGGCCGAGCCCGAAGGGAAGATGGGCGTGGCGGGGCCAGTCCCGTGCGAAGCGGCCCGGACGGAACTCGTCGGGGTCGGCCCAGAAGCGCTCGTCGCGGTGAACGGCCAGCACCGAAAGCTGAAGGCGCGTACCGGCCGCTATCTCATGCCCGCCCAGCACATCGGGAACGATGCACTCCCGGCTGATTGTCGGAACGGGCGGGTAGAGCCGCAGAGTTTCGTTCACGATCTGCGTCAGCCGCGTGAGCCGATCGAGATCCCGCCGCTCGGGCGCACGCCCGTGAAGCTGATAATCCACCTCCGCATGCCAGCTGAACGCGACATCCTTGCTCGTCGATACAAGCTCAAGGGTACGTGACAGCACCGCTGCGGTCGTATCGATTCCCGCCGCCAGAAGAGCCCTGATCTCTTCCAGAATCGCGGCATCATCCATCGTTGCACCGCTCTCTGGGTCGCGAACGGCGAACATCGCCCGCAGGAGGTCGCGCGGGTGATCATCCGATATCGCGCGCCGGCGCTCGATCTCACCCCGGATGATGCCATCGACTGACTGCATCGTGCGCGTGAGGCGGCGATTCTGCGGCGTCGGGATCGCGCGCGGAAGATGGAAGAGATCCTCGTTCCGGCGGTGCGTCTGACGAAGTCCTTCGACTATCGCCCAGCCGAGCCGTTCCCGCTCTTCCACGTCCATCGAGCTGAAGATCGCCGCGGTGAGGGTGCGGATCACCATGAGATACGCTTCCTCTGCGATGTTCAGCGGCTCGCCCGCCCTGGCAAGTTCGGCCCAGCGATCGAGCGCGCGGCTCGTCTCCTCACGCACCAGGGGCGCGAGGGTGTCGAGTTTGTCGAACCTGAACAGGCTCCCCATCTTCCGGCGGCGACGCTGCCAGTCGGAGCCGGCGGTGGTGAGCAGGCTCTCCCCCAGAAGGGGTTTTCCGAAGCCATTCGCGCGGCGGTAGTTCGCCTGGCGACTCAGAAGGACTTCCCGTATCAAGCCGAGGTCGGTGACCGCGATAAAGCTCCTGCGATGATCACGGACCCGTGCAAGACCGCCATGTGCGCGTCCGGCCACCATCACCAGCAGGTTCGGGTCAGCGAGCGACCCTTTTCCGGCCTCCGGCAGGTCGCGCGGCCGGAACTCGGGAACGGGAGCGGGCGCGGGCGTTGTCATTCGATAACTCCTGGGACCGGCGGGGGGGAGACGGCCGTTATCAACAGATAGAAGCCGGGTTCCGGACGGCGACCGGATGACAGATGGCCACGCGAAGGAGGAGTGTCGAAGAGCGCGGTGGGCAATGCGGCACAGCGGTTCAGCGCTTCAAAAGCCGCATCGGTGCGGCGATGGTGAAAGGTATTCGAGAATCCGTCGGGGTGCCAGTTGCGGGCGGGCTCCGGCAACGCGGCCCGAGAGGGGGAGAAAAGGATGCGAGCGGTCAGAAGAGACCTGCAATCCAGCGGATGACGATCACCGTCCCCATGGCCGTCGCAGCGATCAGGATGAGCAGGCCTGCCAGAACGAGCGCGATGAATGCGCGGCTCGCGGAATCCGCCCGGCCGGGGTCGGCGAGATGGCGTTTCAGCAGAGCCATATTGCGACTATTCGCCTTCCAGCCCGCGTCGAGCAGGTCGCCCAGCAAGGGCACAACGGAGAAGATGGCATCGACGGCAACATTGAAGAGCATACGGAGCAGGACGGCCCGCGAGGCGCCGCTCCGCCACCCTTCGATGACGATGTAAGCGGAAAGCACGAGCCCTGCTGCGTCACCCACCCCCGGTATGAGCCCCAGGATCGGGTCGATCCCGAAGCGCATTCGCGTGCCGGGGACGCGAAACGCTGTGTCCAGAAGGTGCGCCAGACGATCGGATCGTTGAGTGGCGGCGGTCCAGCGGGCTGCGCCGCGGAAGTCTCTTGCGGTCAAATCGCGAGTCGGCGGAGGAGAGGACAGAGCTGCCATTGGCAGTGACGAGAAATCCGGGCCAGACCTGCCGGGGTTCATCTGGCTCGAGCGGCGAGGCAGCTACCACCCACATTCGCATATCCCTGAAGACCGTCCCCCGGCATCGCCCTCGTTCCGAGCAGCGCTGACCGCCTTCCCGGTGCCATGAGCTTCTGCCGATGTCCTCATCCGGAGACAGCGATTCGTCTTTCCTTTCGTCCCCCAGTTGTCCCGCCGGCCGATAACCCCATCGTATTCAGACACTTCGGTACGATCGGGACCTTCCGGGGAGGGTTGGTGTGCAGCTTGCTGCGTCGGATCTGCCGGTGCCATGATCCCCCACGGCACCACACGCCGCGGCGCCGGGAAGCTGACGCCCCTCCGCGGTTCATCAACTCCGATCGAGGTGACACTACCTATGCGCGGAAAATTCATCGCCCTCGCCCTGACCGCCGTCGTGGCCGCCGGGTGTGACAAGACAACCGATCCCACGTCGTCCCTGACACCTTCCGAGATCCGGGCCATCGTGCTGGCGGTGGACGACGCGGGTCTGGAAGTCGTGAATCAGCACCAGTCAGGCTCCCCCTATCTCAACCTCACGCCTACCCGTCCGTCGACCGACATCCTCGAGCACTCGGGCAGCTTCAGCTTCTCGGGGGAATGTGACCTTGGCGGCACCGCCGGGATTACGGGGACGGGCAGCTACCGGTTCGATACCGAGGCGCCGACGATCGATGTCGGTCTGGACGCGACGGCGACATATTCCGCCTGCAGATTCGAGTCGGACGATGATGTCGAAATCGCGCTGACGGGTGCGGTCGTGTTCGGGGCCAGCCGCCACGCGGGCGTCGCCCTCGTCAGCGGGACCCAGAGTTATGCCGGCTCCCTCGAGTACGATATGAGCAATGGCAAGCAGGGCACCTGCCTCATCGACATAGAGGCGGACTTCTCCCTGCAGCAGGGCGCAGCCTCGCGATCGATCACGGGTAGCGTCTGCAGTCAGTCGGTGGATGTCACCCAGAGCTGGACCGCAAACAGCTGACGTGAAGGGGAAGCGTCTTTTCCCGGTGCACGGCGGGGGAATCGGGAAGGGCAGAAACTACCCTTCCCGATCTACCCTCGGTTAGGGTCGGAACTCACTCTTCTTCTCTAGGAATGGGCAACTGGAGTGCGGCCGGCCTCACCGTATAGAGAAGCTTTCGTGCGTCGACAGGCTCGCCATCCGCGTTGACGCGCATCTCCTCGCCCCCTTCGATCGCAATCCGGGCAAGCTGTCGGTAGATAACGTTTTCGTTATCGACGTGGTTGCCCGCCCGGAGGTCGGGGGCGAGACGAAGAAAGTCGGCGCGGCTCATAGGGAGGACGATGCAGAGGTCGAGAAGGCCATCGGCCATGTCCGCCTCCGGAGTGATCCAGTTGCCGCCGCCCGTCCGCCTGCCATTGCCGACCCCGAACAGGAGGAATTCTCCGTCGTAGATGACCTCATCGCCGGAGGTGAAGCGAGCGGCGAGCGGATCGAAAGAGGCAAACTTCCGCACCCCCTGCGCCAGATATGCGAGGATCCCAATCGTCCGCTTCGCCCTTTCCGGCGCTTCGTCCGTCGCCTCGGCCCCGAAGCCCCCGGTGGACACATTGATGAAGTGCCGGTCGTTCACCCGTGCCACATCGACGGGGCGGAACGCGGAATCGACCGCATAGCGGACCGCTTCGTCCACGGGTGTGGGGTAGAACAACCCGTTCGCGAGGTCATTCGCGGTACCGAGCGGCACGATGCCGAGACGGGGAGGATCACCCGCAGATGATCGGTCGAGCAGGCCGTTCACCGTTTCGTACAGCGTCCCATCCCCGCCCGCCACCAGGAGAAGGTCGATGCCTTCGCTGGCTGCCTCCGCGGCGAAGCGCTCCGCGTCGCCCCCCTCGAAGGTGACTCGAGCGGTCACATCATGGCCCTCGGATCGAAGCTGTGCGGCCGCAGCACGGAGAGCGGCCATCGAATCGGCGTCCCTTGGATTGATGATCAGCTTGATTCTCATACTGATGGCGCCGCAGCGTTGCGATGGGGGTGATGGCCGGCAGGGCTCAGCCGGGCGAAGATCTCATTTCAGGAAGCGGGCCGTGTCGCTCGCCCCTCGACTACCCTTGCGATTTCGAGCCGATCGGGCCGATCCTTCGGAGCGGGGCATTCGGGATCCAGTGCTGTCGACTGGCTCCGGGACCTTGGAAATTCAGTCAATCCGCGGCAGGCGATGGCATCCCAAAGCAGTATGTGGAAGCTCATGGGTAATGTGGTCCGCAGCGCCAGCCCATAAAACGAGCGCACCTGTACCCCTCAAACGTCACGATGAAGATTGCCGTTTTCAGCGCGCACCGGTTCGAGCAGCCCTTCCTCGAAGCTGCTAATCGCCAGGGCCACGAGCTGGTGATGATACCGACCCGCCTCGATCGGCAGACCGTCGAGCTGGCGGCGGGCTTCGACGCGGTCTGCCTCTTCGTCAATGATGATGGGTCGGCCGACGTCATCGAGCGCTTGCACGAACTCGGCGTCCGGTTCCTCGCGCTACGGTCCGCGGGCTACAATCACGTGGATCTCGTCCGCGCCAGTGAATTGGGGCTCCGGGCAGCGTACGTCCCCGAATATTCGCCCTACGCCGTCGCCGACCACACCGTCGCCCTCATGCTCGCGCTGAACCGGCGGCTGGTGAGGGCCCATAACCGTGTGCGGGAGATGAACTTCTCCCTCGACGGGCTGGTCGGCTTCGATATGCGCGGGAAGACGGCCGGGGTGGTCGGTACCGGTCGGATCGGCGCTGCCGTCGCCAGCATCCTTCACGGTTTCGGATGCAATCTCATCGGCCACGATCCCTACCCCGACGCGGAGCTTGCCGAGCGCTATGACCTCCGGTACGCCGATATGGAGACGCTCTGCAGGGAGTCGGACATCGTCACGCTGCATCTGCCCCTGACGCCGGCGACGCGGTACATCATCGGGGAGGACGCCATAAGCTGGATGAAGCCCGGCGTCATGCTCATCAACACCAGCCGAGGCGCGCTGGTCGACACGCGGGCGGTGATCGGAGCGCTCAAGACTGGTCACATCGGCTATCTGGGAATCGATGTCTACGAGGAGGAGGCGGGCCTCTTCTTCGAGGATCGATCCGAGCACATCCTGCAGGACGACGTTATCGCTCGATTGATGACCTTCCCGAATGTGCTCATCACGAGCCATCAGGCGTTCCTGACCGAGACCGCGCTGACGAACATCGCCGACAGCACCTTCGCCTCCCTGGACGCATGGGCAGAGGGAAGAAGGGCCGCGGATGAGCTCCAGCCACCGCCGCACCTGGCCGGATAGTGACCGGATCGTCGCCCGTTATCATCTGATCTCCCGTACCCTCCTCGGTCGATTGGCACCCAGACTTTCCGCTCCGCACGTCGTCAGCATCGAGGATCTGCGGCATCTCGCGCGTAAGCGGCTGCCGCAGATGGCTTTCGACTACATCGACGGCGGCTCCGACCGCGAGTTCACGATGCGCGAGAACAGCCGCGCCTTCGACGATATCCTCTTCCGGCCCTGGTGCGCGGTTTCGACCCCGGATGTCTCGCTCCAGACAACCGTCGTCGGAACACCCCTCGCGCTGCCGATCCTCTTCGCGCCGGTCGGGAGCAGCCGGCTCTTCTATCCACGCGCGGAGGAAGCGGCGGCCAGGGCGGCGGGGGATGCCGGCACCGGGTACATCCTCTCGACTTTCGGCGGCACTCCGTTGGAGGAGGTGAGCGCGGCGACGAAGGGCCCGGTCTGGTATCAGCTCTATCTGGCGGGGCCGCGGGAGGTGTCACTCGCCGGGATCGAGCGGGCGAAGGCGGCGGGATACAGCGTCCTGGTGGTGACGATCGACACCCCGGTGGCGGGCCATCGCGTCCGCGACGTTCGGAATGGCCTGCGCGAGCTGATCGGGCCGAGCGCTTTCGGGAAGGTGCCCTATCTCGGACAGATTCTGCGGAAGCCGGGCTGGCTGGCAGGCTTCTACGGCGACGGGGGGCTGATGAGCTTCCCGAACGTGGTGCTGCCCGGAAAGGGCCCGATGAGTTATGCCGATGTCGCCGGCGCGCTCTCCAACTCGAGCGTCTGCTGGGACGATCTCGAATGGATCCGCGAGGTGTGGGACGGGCCGATTGTCATCAAGGGCATCTACACCGTCGACGATGCCCGGCGCGCCGTCGATATGGGAGCGGCAGGGATCGTCGTCTCGAATCATGGCGGCCGCCAGCTCGATGGCGTCGCTGCGTCGATCCGGGTGCTCCCGGCGGTAGTCGAGGCGGTCGGAGAGGAGACGGAGGTGCTCTTCGACAGCGGAATCCGGCACGGGTCGGATGTCGCGAAGGCGCTCTGCCTCGGTGCCCGGGCGGTCCTCGTCGGTCGTGCCTACATGTACGGTGTCGCCGCGGCTGGGAGTGCCGGGGCAGCGCGCGCGATCGAAATTCTGCGCGAGGAGCTCGTCCGGACCGTCCGACTGCTCGGCGTGTCGTCGATCGATGCGCTCGACCGTTCGCTGGTGGACGTCCCTTCCGAGTGGACCCGACCGAGGGTGTAGGTCGGCGCCTTGCTCATCGGCGAAAACCGAAAATGCGAATCCAGAGGGTGTTTTCTTGCCGAGCTCGCTGTCATCCGGCCCTTTCGCAGGCCGACGACGTTCAAAGCAGACCGACATCCGGCGAAGTAATGGAACGACTGTTGCGAAAGCCAATCCTCGGTATCACTTCATAATAGTTGGTGAAAAATGATTTTTAATAGCCAATCAATTCAGACTTCCCAATCGACCGTGTAATCTTCCAGGGCCGAAACGGCTCGTCCGCTGCTGATGCTGGCTGCGCCGCCCCTCGACATGGAAGAGGGGGCGGCGCTTCGTTTTTCGGGTGCTGACCGGCGCACGTGATCAGCTACCGGTCGACCCGAACCAGGCTCGTTACGGTGCCGAGATCAGAGTGCAGGGACTGAAAAAGATATTCCTGGCGCGGGTAGAGGCGGCCGCCTCGACACTGAGGAGCCGCGCCCGTGGACAGGTCGAAGTTCATACTGGACAAGGAAATCGACAGATGTGCATCTACAGAAATGTCATCCGATCGCTGGCTTCGGCCACTTTTGTAGGATCGACGCTCTTCGGTATCGCGGTAACTTCTTCTGCGCAGCCGCTGGCGCACAGCGCGGCGATGGGGATGGCCACCTCCTCACCAATCGAGCTCGTTGCCTCGGGCCGGACGCTTCTCTGGACGCATGAAAGTGGCGAGACCCGCGCACTCTACACTGCAAGCGCGCCGGGATATGCGGCGGCGAAAGTCGATGGCGGCGGGGGCGCCGGCGTGTGGGATCTCGCAGAGATGGGCCCGGCATCACCCGACGGGGCGTGGGTCCTCTACCTCCGCGACGGATTGCTTTATCGACTCGCCACCGACGAGGGGATAGCGTCGGGGCTCGCGACGTCGGAGCCGCTCTTCGCCACGATGGGCGTCATCACCCACGCGGCCTGGTCGCCGGACGGGACGCGCATCGCCTTCGTGATGCTCGCGCCCAAGGCACGGAGCGCCGGAGAGGCTGAGATCGGCGCGATACCATCCTTCATCGGAGTGTTCGACCTGGCGACGGGTCGGAGGTGGTTCCTGAGTCCCGCCATCGAACACGATTCATCGCCCGTCTGGTCGGCGGACGGGTCGGAGATCTTCTTTCAGCGGTCGACCGG
>CAYRLB010000100.1:5188-9034 GCA_964424945.1 uncultured Gemmatimonas sp. | reverse complement strand
GAGGAGTTCGAGCGGTCGATGGAAGAGGCGCAGGCGGAGATCGAGTTCCGTGTCACCTCCGAGGCGACCGGCGCCCGGCAGCGGATCGGGGGCCATGAAGCGACGCAGCACTTCATCACGACGGAGTTCGTGGCCACGGCGGTACCGGAAGGCGTCGATCAGCGCGAGGGCGGAACGATGGTCTTCGTGGGGGAACTCTGGCAATCGGACGCGGTGCCGAGTGGGGACGCGCTGTACGAGGAGTGGGCGCGGCAACTCGCCTCAGATCCCGAAGTTCGCGCGCGACTGAATAGCGTCGCTGTTTCGGGAGAGGACGCTGCGGAGACCATGGCCCAGAGTCTGTCGAGCTGGAACAACCAGATCGGGGCCGGGATTCTCAGGATGGGAGAGGCGATCTCGGAGCTTGGTGGTACGACGGTTCGCAGCACGATTACCGTGGCGGTCGTTCCGCTCGGTGCGGAGCTCGACCGCGCCGCACTGCTCGCGTGGGAGCCTGCTTCGATGGGTGACCAGTTGCGGTCGGCGGCCGTGGATGCAGGGCGTCAGGCAGCAGCCGACGCTGTTCGCGGAGCCGTCGGTGCCGCCCTGGGTGGCCGCTTCGGGCTTGGTGGCCGTCGCGCCGAGCCGGCCCCTGCCCCTGAGCCGGTCGCCGAGGCGCCGGCCGTTCACCCGCTGTTCCGGATGATCACCTCCCGCGAGGACATCGCGTACTCGGAATCCGGCCAGAACATTCTCGAGGCGCTCGAGACGCGGATCGCAGATTACCGCGAGCAGTCGTTCGGGGCACCTCAGTAGGCGTTGGGCTGCCGTTCTCGATGTAGGAAACGTTGGCGAAAAGCCGCTCCACTCCGCATGCGGAGTGGAGCGCTTCCTGCCAACCGAGAAGGATGTGCAAGCGGGACGCAGCGGAAGTCTGCCACGAGGAGCGGCACGAGGAGTCGCGGGCCAGGTCGGCCGCGACTCCTCGGCGCGTTAGCGGTAGCTACCGATCTCCACGCACCGATCCTGGCAGAAGTGGATGGAATCGCCGCCGGGCAGATCCGCGAGCAAGGGCGAAGTGAGCTCCCCGGCCCCTTGCGATCTTTCCCGGCGACCGGTCACCTCCTCTGCCCGCGTGAACCCTCACACGGACCGACAGCTCCACGGCCTCAATCCTCCACCCCGACCCCGACCCCGGGGTGCGCACCGATCATCTCCCGGCCCTCCAGCTCCTCGAGCATCACCTTGAACGCAGCGCTCTCCAGCGGCCACCGCATCCGGTACGCGCGGCGCCAGATCGCGTAGAGGAGCTGCCGGACCTCGCCTGCGGGTAGCTCCATGCGCGTGTCGCCGACGGGCTGCCGGTAGAGCACCCACCCCGACTCCACCTGCGACGGGTTTTCCCCTGCATGGTAGTAGTCGAAGTCGAGCGGCAGCACCGCGCGGTCGCGGACGAGGCGCTGGAGCCAGGGGCTGTCGATCCGGACCTCCCCCACCACGGCACAGAGCTCGTCGTGGTCCCGCTCCAGCGAGTCTCGGCGGAACGCTTGCACGAGTTGCCCCCGCAACTGCTTTCCGAGCTGGAGGTCCCTGTATTCCGGATCCACAGCGAGATAGGAGATGAAGCCCGTCTGCACCCCGCCGAGATAAACGCCCGAAGCGATGCCCATCACCACACCCTCTGCCGAAGTCGCCGCCAGCAGATGAAAGTCGGGCGAGGTGAGCAGCCCGATCCGCTTCTCCGCGACCTCCATCGCGATCTGCGCGAGCGGCTGGCGCTCACGGGGCGGGAAGGCGCTCTCGATCAGCTTCAGCGCCCCCTGCGCGATGGAGTCGCGCTCATCCCGCACCTCGTCGATCACCACCCCTTCGCCGATCTCCCCATCCCCTTCGTCAATCACTCGTACCCGCCTCCAACACGGGCGGCTGCACCGTTAACGGGCTCGCGAAGGTCGTCGTGTCGAGGTTGAAGACCCGCGCGGTGTTCTTCCAGAGAACCAGCTCCGCATCCTCATCCGACAGATCGAGGTTCCGCACGAAGCGCAGATAGCTCGGATACTCGCAGATCGGCCAGTCGGTACCGAAGAGCAGCGATGCGGGATCACCCGCGAAGGTCAGCACCTGCCGGACCGACTGGAGCATGAACTTCTCGAAGCGCTCCTCGAAGTGGCCCAGTGTGAACCCGGAAATGTCACCCACGACATTCTCATTCTTGTAGATGACCTCCATCGCGTCCGTCACCCACGGGTTCCCGAGATGACAGATGACGAAGGTGACCTCCCGGAAATCGACCGCGACCTCGTCCACCTCGAGCGGGTGTGCATACTTCACCTTCCCCTTCGGATCGTACGTATCACCCGTGTGAATCATCACCGGCACCCCGAACTCACCGGCAAGTTCGTAGATCACCTGCATCCGCGGGTCGTGCACATAGAAGGGCTCGTACCCGGGGTAGAGCTTCAGTCCCTTGATCCGCTCCTCGCGGAGCAGGGTGCGAATGTCCGCCAGGTCTGCCGCCCGATAGCTGTTGTAGCTGATGCCCGCCACCACGCCGATCTGCGGATCGTCATCCACCACGTCGAGGATCTGGAAGATGCTGGGCCGCGCCTCGTTCTCGATGTAGGAGGAGAGCACGAGCGAGTAGCTGATTCCATTCGCCGCCATGTCACCCTTCAGCCGGCGGTAGCGCTCCTCGAGCGTCGACGGACCGTCTTCCTCGTAACCGTTCAGATGCGTGTGGCAATCTATGATCAACGCGGGCTCCTATCTGATGATGGACTCGACGAACGAAGCGCTCGGAGCAACGAGCATACCCCGGAGGAGCGAGCGGGTGGCGCTGCGGATGATCTGGCGAGGAAGTGTTGAAGGGCGGGGAAGATCGCCCGGGAACGCGCCGGAAAGAGATCGGAAGATGATCGGAAGATGATCGGAAGATGATCGGAAGATGATCGGAAGCCGCAAGCGCGGGACGCGGGAGGATGCGGCCTCGGATCCTCCCATCGTCCTCCCGTTCGGTCCTCCGCTCCTTTCCGTTATGATCTTCTCTGATGCCGGACGCTTACGGTGCGTCGGGGAGGGTCGTCGGGGAGATGCGCTGGAAGGAGAGTTCGAGCACTCGGCCATCGGAGAGCGTGTGCTCCTGCTCGTAGGTCGCGGTTCCGTCCGGGCGCACGGTGAAGACGCCCTCGGCCACCGAGCCGAAGAGTTCGTGCGGGATGCCGCGTCCCGAGAGCTCGACGTTCGGCGCTTCCAGATCGATCTCGAGACGGCGAAGCTCAGTGGCCTGACGGTCGGCGGCGGGCGACTCGCCTCTGCGGAGCTGACCGAGGATGGCCGCGGGGTAGAGCGCCCGCGCCCCGGGCGTCGGCGCCTGGGTCCCCTCGATGAAGAGCATCGCGCGTCCTCCTGACGTGCGGTTCGCCGCGGCGCTTCCGACGCGCGCTTCGAGACTGTCGAGCGAGGTGGCGGTGATCCCCGTAAGCGCGTACCCGGTCACATTCCCGATGCTGTCGACGATCTGTGCGGAGGGTCGGGACGCCGTGCGGATGTAGTAGTGCACCGTGTCCCGTCCGAGCACCTGATGACCCCGGTAAGTTCCGGCCAGAGGGCTCGCAGCCTCGGTCAGTGCGGGCGCGACAGCATCGGGCGGGAGCGGCTCGGTGCTTCTCACGAGCTGTTGAAGCCCCGCGAAGCCGCTCCGGATTTCCCCCGCAGCACCCGCCGCCGTCAGGGCGGCGGCGCACCCCGTGAATCCGGACGATAGGATGACCAGGAGTGCGAGCGCGGCTGCCCTGCCGTGGCCTGTGTTCCTGCGCAAATCTCGACCTGTTCGCATTTTCTATCTGATAACGATGCTGTCCCGAGCTG
>CAYRLB010000100.1:0-5088 GCA_964424945.1 uncultured Gemmatimonas sp. | reverse complement strand
ACCGGTTCGTACCAGAGGGTCTCGCCCGTGTTCATGTTGATAGCGGTGATCTTCCCATAGGGCGGCTTGACGTACGGAAGCCCCTGAATCTGCCCGGGCGGAGATCCGCCGCGAACATACCCGCTCACCGTTGCGCCAACCCTTCCCGGGGCGCCGTTATCCCGATCCGCTGCCGGCTGCAGGCTCATCACCGAACAATTTCGCACCGAGGAGACGTAGAGAATCCCCGTCTCCGGATCGAGCGCGGCCCCTCCTGTAATGTTGAAGCCGCCCGTCGCGCTGGGACAGAAGATCGTGGCGGTCAGCGAATCCGGATTGTCCCGGTAGGTCGGCGGTGTATAGATCGGACCGATCCGGTAGTTGCTGATGGCCTCCACTGCCTGAGCACGGAGCTCGGGCGTGAAGTCGATCAGGTCATCAACGGTAAGCCCCTGAAGTTCGAACCCTGCAGGTTTCGAGGGGATCGGCTGTGTCGCAGGGTAATACTCTCCGGGGACATTGCCGCTCGGGACGGGCGTCTCAACGATCGGGTGGATCGGCTCCCCCGTCTCCCGGTTGAAGGCAAAAACGAAAGCCTGCTTCGTGAGCTGGACCGCGGCCGGGATCCGGCGGCCATCAACGGTGAGGTCGGTCAGAATCGTCGCCCACGGAAGATCCCAGTCCCAGATATCGTGATGGGTGATCTGGAAGTGCCAGATCCGCCGTCCGGTCTGGACATCGAGCGCCAGAAGTGTGTTGGCGTAGAGATTGTCTCCCGGCCGACCGCCTCCGTAATAGTCGTTTGTTGGCGACTCGGTCGGTACGTAGACAATCCCTCGCTCGTGATCCACCGAAAGAGGCGCCCACGCGGCGGCATTCCCGGTGACCTCGGCGGAGCCATTGAGCCAGCTTTCATACCCGGGCTGGCCGCGAAGCGGTATCGTCTGGAAAGACCACTTGAAGGCGCCAGTGCGCGCATCGAAGGCCAGGATGTCGCCCGGAATGTTCTCGAGCCGGGTCGCATTGCCGCCGTCATCCAGGGCGGAGCCGACGATGATCACTCCGTCGGAGACGATCGGGGGTGAGGTCGTCGAGATATGGCCGATGGATCGGTCCGGACCACTGAAGGCGTCATATGGGTGAGCGCGGGGGTTGAACTCGAGCATGTCGACCGTCCCCCACTCCCCGAATCCTTCAACCGGAACGGGCTTCCCGAAGCCCTCCAGGGGAATCCCCGTTTCAGCATCGAGCGCATGGAGGAAGTAGCCGGGTGAGGTGTAATAGATCACCCCTCGGCCATCGACCTCCGCATAGGCGACGCCGTGTCCCCAATCCTGGCGAGTGGAATCCTGGTACCGCTGGGTGTGAGGCTCACGGTACATCCAGAGCGTCTCGCCAGTACCCGGATCGATTGCTACGACATCCCGCCGCCTGCCGGCGACCGTATACAGGATCCCATCGACGTAGATGGGGGAGACGTTGAAGCGGGCCGTCGTATTGGGGCCGAAGTTGTCGCCCCTCCAGGTCCACGCGACCTGAAGCGTTTCGAAGTTCTCGGCGTTGATCTGATCGAGCGGGGAATACCCCGTGGAACCCGCATCGCCACGCCAGTAGCGCCACTCTCCTTCGGGGTTTCCTTCGGCGATCTGGGCAGAGGCAGGGACGAAACTCAGGGCGACGAGACTGAGAGCGAAAACGAGCCCCGCTACAGCCTTGCGGGGGAAAGTCGGAGCTTGCTCCTGAGGCATGCGCATGTGTTCACCCCCGTTGAAGGTTCAGATCGCCTGCGCCGTCACTGCACCCTGAGGCTGCGCCGGAACACAGTCGAAGGGCAGTACGTTGGACTCTCGGGAACTTCCGAAGGACGGTCGCTGATAGGAATCCTCGGGATGGGTCGCCTTTCCGGTGAGATTGGGCGTGAGGAGGGTGTGAGGGGTTTCAGCCGCGATCGCAGGAGCCTGAGCACGCCAGGAAGCGGGCGCTGCGGGAATTCCCCGCCCGGTTTCGCCTCCGGATCGGGCAGAGCCTGAAGCCTCAGGGATCAGGCCCGGAGCCCGCTAGGCTCAAGGGGGGCTGATGTAGAGAAGCCGAGTCGGCAGCTCTATAGCATATCTACAGACATCTGGCCCAATCCGCTGGGTCACCGCGCGAAGGTTCGCCCAACCCATGAGGTCTGCTCGTGACGGCGCGGCTTGTCGTCGTTGCGTACCTTCTTTGAGGGCATGTCGCTGACGATATCGGAGGCCCGGACAGTGAGCGATACATGATGCGTCAGCCCGCTTCTTATGGTGTCCTGGACCCGGTGTCCGAGGCGATGCAACCCCATGCCGGACACCGGATGAACCAGATGGCACAGCACCGACGCAAACCGTCCGCGGCGGGCCGGAGAATCACTGTGAGCCGGCCGCTTCGAGCTGTTCGATGCGGCGGATCAGCTCCTGCGTCTGACGCCGCGTTTCCAGCAGCTCTTCTCGCAGCGAGGCCACCTCCGCGCTCAGCGTCCCGTTAGCGTCGATCAGACCGCGGGTCCGCGCTTCGAGCGCCTTCACCCCGCCGAAGTTCACCCCATCGATATCCTGATGCCCGATCGATGTGTCGGTGCTTCCGAGCCCGAAAGCAGCGTGGAAGTCTTCCGCGACGGGGCCCATGTGTCGCGGCTTGTCCGGCTCGTTGATCAGGTTCCAGGTGGTCAGCGGTACCGCCCGAATCCTGTCGAGCAGGTCCTCCCCATCCACCTCCGCGAAGTTCTCCTTCACTGTCCTGGAGGAGGTGCAATTGAAGCTGCTACTCCTCGCCCCGAGGTCACAGCCCGTGGTAAGCGAGGGGTTGGTACGGAAGCGGAAGCCACCCACCGCCCGTACCGCAAACTCATTGTTGATCCGTGCCTCGATCGAGTCCGTGGTGGAAGCGTCGCCGTACACGAAGGCCCCCGCGTGGCCGTTCGTGCTGGCGCGGGCTCCCAGCGCGACAGAGTAGTCGGCGTCGGCGGTAGTTCTATAGCCCAGGGCAGTAGCTCCATAGCCGGCCGCGTTCGCCATGCGCCCCACGGCGACGCAGTACGCACCGGTGCAGCGAGCACCAGTCCCGGCGGCGAAGCCCCCATAGCCGGATACTGTAAGATTGGAACCCAGGCCTACTCCGCGGCTCCCGGTCACCGAAACGCTGTCCCCCATGGCGAAGCTGGCGAGCCCGGAGGCAACGGTGTTGCGCCCGCCGGCCCACGAGAAGTAGCCCACATTGGCGGCGTCCCAGGCATCCCCCGGGGCCGCTTCACCGGGGCTCCCGGCGCGGAAGGCTGCGTAGGAGGGGATCCACATCAAGCGGTACCCGGGGCCGGTCGCAGGATGGGCGCCTACATTGAGCTGAGCGATGGCGGCAATGCCGCCGTCCCTGTCGATCCTCACCCGATCTTCCGGCGGGGAGCCGGAACGAAGCAGGAGGAGGACATTGTCGGACTGGGCGTGGCTCGGGGTGGCGCCGAGGAGGGCAGCGCCCACAAGAATGGCGGTTCGCAGCGCGCGCGTAGAGGTAGTCATGGCTTTCTGTGATGGATGTGCAGCCGTACGGCTACCATGAAATGCAGGAGCCAGGGGCAGCGGGTGCCGTCGTGCGCGCTCCCGATTGCGCTCATCCCCGCATGGCCAGTGCGACCCGGGACATGAGTTCGCCCTAGTGATGCTACGCACTTTTCCGGCCCTACTCGCTCACCACCCGGCCGTTGCGCCGTTGCAGATTCAACCATTGGCTCACCTTGCATATCAGCACATTGATTAGGAGCGCAACGGCTCATCGATAGTTGTCGACGAAGCCCTCTCGATGGCGTTATGACCGTAGCGGGCGTATTTTCCACCTGCGCCTGTCACTGCCGGCCCCCTCCGAAAACGTTCGACGCGCTCGTCTCCTCTTGATCGTGGGCATTTCATGAACTGCAGCTTCCCTCTCATGGAATCGGAGGGTCTGTCCGCGCCTCCGCACCTGGATGGATCCGCATCCGACCGCCCATGGCGTCGGGTCGTCCCGATCGGGCGCGTGAGGCCGCTGTGACGCGATCCGGAGCGGAAACGGAAGGGCGGCCGGTCTTGCCCCAGCCGATGGGGCCCGGAGGGAGCGGTGACCCGTCGGGAGCTCCTGTCGAGGACCATGCGCCCATGCTCGTCATGCTGCAGCGGGGCGCCGATCGGGCGGGTCGCTTTCAGGAGGCTCTCATCGGCCTGGCGCGGTCCCGAAGCGAGGATGTCGACCTCGTCCTGAGCACCATCGTCGAGGTGGACGCGCGCACGCTCGGAGTTAGTCGTGTCAGCGTGTGGCTCTTCAACGAGGGCGGTTCGGAGCTCGTCTGCCGGACCTTCCACTCCCTCGACGGAAATGAGCAGGCGGAGGTTCCCTCCCTCCGATCCGAAGACCTCCCCGATTACTTCGAGGCGCTGCACCAGCGTCGTGTGATAGCCGCCGCGGACGCGGTCAGCGACCCCGCTACCCATGAGTTCGCGGGGAGCTACCTCGTCCCGCTCGGTATCACTTCCATGATGGACGTCCCCATCTGGAGGGGGGGCGACATGGTCGGTGTCGTCTGTCACGAGCACATCGGGGCGCGCCGCGAGTGGCTGGCAGAGGAGCAGGACTTCGCAGGCTCGATTGCCGATATGGTGTCGCTCGCCCTCGAAGCATCCGACCGCCGCAAGGCCGAAGCGGCGCTCCGTGCATCCGAAGCCAGCTATCGCGCACTCTTCGAGCTTTCGAAAGACGCCATCTGCGTCCACGACCTCGATACCGGGGAGGTGCTCGACGCGAACCGCGCTGCCTGCGCCCTGCACGGGTACACCGTCGCCGAGATGCGGCAGCTCGGCGCCGAGGTGTTGAGCGCAGGAACGTCGCCGCACACCCACGACATGTTGCTGGAGTGCTTCCGCCGGGCGGCCGATGGCGAGCCGCAGCGGGTGGAGTGGAAGGCGCAACACCCTTCCGGACGTGAGTTCTGGCAGGAGATGGACCTGCAGCGCGTCGCCATCAACGGACAGGACAGGCTCGTCTCGACCTCCCGCGACGTCACCGCTCGGAAGGAGGCGGAGGAGGTCCTCCGCCGCTCCCACGAGGAGCTGGAGCGGCTCG
>CAYRLB010000099.1:0-9078 GCA_964424945.1 uncultured Gemmatimonas sp. | reverse complement strand
GGGTGGAGTTCGACATCGTCCAGGACCCGAAGGGGCCCCGGGCAGAGCGCGTCAGCCGCCTTCAGGACTGAGCGAGCTCGAGCGAAGGTGATGAGGGCAGGCTCGTCCTGCCCCTCTCCTTCCCCGGTTCAGACCAGATTGTTTCAGTTCTCCGGATCTTGTCAGACATCCAGACTGCCGCATTGCGGAAGTTTCGGCCGTCCGCTATTTTCAAGATCGGCGGTTACGGAAGGGCTACGCCTCTTCCGTCCAGAGTGAGCAGGGACCTGGGCGCAGCCAGCTCGGGTCCCTTCTTTGTTTTCGCCCGGCGCGGGGGGCGTTCATTTTCCCGCGCAGCACAGGCTATCGATGAGTACGGAAATACCGGACCCACGACAGTCAGCACAACACACGGAGTTCGGTATGCGTACAGTCGGAACGGTGAAGTGGTTCAACGACAGCAAGGGATTCGGCTTCATTACGCCTGAAGACGGCAGCAAGGATTGCTTCGTTCACCACACCGCCATCCAGGGCAGCGGCTTCAAGAGCCTGAGCGAGGGCGAGCAGGTCGAGTTCGACGTCGTTCAGGGTCAGAAGGGTCCGGCTGCAGAGAACGTCGTCCGCGTTCGCTGAGCCAGGCCCCGGGTCGAAGCCCGGATCGTCAGACTACTGACGGAACCTGACAAGCGGCCCCCGGCAGACTAGTTCTGCCGGGGGCTTTGCTTATCATCCCCCCCCTCGTCCTTCCACAACCATCCCACACCGGCCCTTACCTCCCCTACCTGCCCGGATGCCCGGATGCCCGGACCCTAGGTCCAATCTTGATGGCGATGCGGAACGCGCTGTAGACAAATAACTTACAGTGTCTTGGGCACGACTTCTGCCGGTAGGGAGCCCCTCACGAAAATCGGAGGTGTGCTATGCGGTTCGCCGAAGACGATCGGGTTCGAGTATCAAGAGTCATCATCGAGAAGGACGGAACTCTCGAAGAGCTTCGTTCCTGCTGGGTCTCCATCACGCCGGGGTGCAACAGGATCCAGGTGTGGCGGTCGGAGAATCAGAAGAATCCGGATCTTCTGCTCGGCCTGGAGCAGGTAATCATAGAATGGCGGGCAGCGCAGGGGCCTTCTCTCGCGCCCCTTCCAGACTGATGTAGTGAAGTCGGCGTCGGGTGGGAGTTGCACGCAGGCCTGGAGGAGGGAGTCTGCCGGCGGCGGGGGGAATCCGGGCGTGAAAAAGGCCGCCCTGGGGCGGCCTCGGCACAGCGGGCAACGACTTACTTCAGCCGAGCCGGATCACGTTCTCCGCGGCCGGCCCCTTCTGCCCGTCGACCACGTCGAATTCGACGCGCTCGCCCTCGGCAAGCGTCTTGAAGCCCTGCATCTGAATCGCCGTGTGGTGAACGAAGCAATCCTTGCCGCCATCTTCCGGGGTGATGAAGCCGAACCCCTTGCTGTCGTTGAACCACTTCACGGTGCCGACAGTACGCATTCCTAACTCCTGTTTGTTGATCGACCCCCGGCTGTTCGGGGTAGCGGAATCTCTCCCAAACGCCGAGCATTCAGATGGGCGGGCCAGTTTTGCCCCCCGCCTATGGGCATATTGACAAAAAAACTCGAGCACGGCGCTCGAGTCTCGTCCTGTGATGACAGCGGAGCCACCCCGCCTCGCATCAATGCGAGAAAATAGTATACGGATGGCCAATAAATGTGTCAATGCCGACGAATCAGCATGACTGTCGAAGCGTCCGGAGGAGGTTCGTCTCCTCTAAGCGTTTCAGAAAACTTTACTTCCGGAGACAATCAAAATGATGTCAGGGATCGAGAGGTTCCCGCTCGGCTGGTCGACACTCATGAGAGGGATTGCCCCCGGCCTGCTGGGGCTGCTTCTGCTGAGCGGCTGCGAAATGGCGGGCGGAACGAACGAAGGGATGCTGTCTGAAATTCCAGCGGCGATCGCGGAGGGCGAAAGCCTTAGTGTCGAGGTGCCTGTCGAACAGCCAGCGCCGGTGGTCACCCCGGGCGTCGAAGTCTCCGAAACAACGGCTCTGGCGATCCGTGACGCGGCAGTGGTTTTCGTGCGCAGGGAGAGCGCCGTCAGCGATATTCAGGTCGAAATCGACGCGGTCGCCGATGGATGGGCACGCGTACGGACGATACCGACAGTCGTGGAGACCGACCCGGCAACGCTGTACCTCCGTCAGGAGGGGAGCAACTGGCGCGGAATCAGCCTCGGTACGGCCTTCATCCCGGAGGAACTCGATGAGATGGGCGTGCCGGCGTCGGTTCGTTGAGTACGCCGCTGCCTCCCGTCAGGGGCTTCCGTCGACCGCCGGCGCCTGAAACTCGATGTTTTCGATGGCCTCGATGGGTGATGTCGGCTCGCCGCGCGTCAGAACATACCAGACGAGCACCAGGGCCAGAATCACGAGAGGAACGACAAACAGCCACATCGGGGTACCTCGCCTCGGAGCAGGGGCCTGCTCTGCAGGGGAACGGTGCGTTATCTCGTGATGCTCGATCCGTTCTCCCGGCGCGAGAGGGCGTTCGCCTGGCGTATGCGGGTTCCTCGGGGTTTCATCCATCGATCACGCTCCTGTTCTGAGTGACATGAGCAGGGTGAATGCGTTCTTCATGCCAGCACCGGTTCAGAAGTTTGTCCGCTCGGAAGGCCTTCGCGTATTGAGCCGGACCGCAGTCGTCATACCGCTCCTCTGCGGGTCGCTGGCCGCGGCATGCGCGGCGCAGTCGCCCGAGGCGGGGCCTTCGGGATCTGTCTCCTTCCCGGATTCGGCCCGAGCGGTCGAAGATCTCCGGGTTCTTTCGGGCGCCGCCATGGGCGGCCGAGAGACCGGAACGCCGGGTAATGAAGCCGCCCGGCTGTACATCGAGTCCGCGTTTCGCGCCGCGGGCGTGGATTCTCTGCCGGGTTCGGCCCTGCGGCACGAATTCCTTCTGCCCGGTGGCGGACCGGCCCGAGTCGCGGCGAACGTGGTCGGCTACATTCGAGGGTCCGAGCAGTCCGGACGCTTCATCGTCGTCGGTGCCCACTTCGATCACCTCGGAACGCGTGGCGCTGATATCTACTTCGGCGCAGACGACAACGCGTCGGGCACCGCCGCGCTGATCGAGCTGGCCCGCTACTTCGCTGCCCATCCGCCCCGGAACTCGATCGTGTTCGCGGCTTTCGATGCGGAGGAGCGAGGGCTTCGCGGGGCGGAGGAATTCGTTTCGAATCCGCCGGTTCCTCTCGATTCCGTGCTGATCATGATCAACCTCGACATGATCGGTCGGAGCGACCAGAATGAACTCTTTGTAGCAGGTACTGCTCACTATCCCTTCCTGTCGGCCATCGTCGATGAGGTTGCGGCCGCCTCCCGGCTCCGCCTTCGCAAGGGACACGATCGGCCGGATGGATCTGCGGGCGACGACTGGACCTATGCGTCCGATCATGGCCCTTTTCACGGGAAAGGAGTGCCGTTCCTCTACTTCGGGGTTGAGGATCACGCGGACTATCACCGCCCGACGGACACCTTCGAGCGGATTCAGCAAGGCTTTTACATCGAGGCCATCCGAGCGGTGCGGGGGGCGGTGGAGGTAGCAGATCGCGAGCTTCCGTAACGTCGGTCGGCGCCCGGGTGGGGCAGGGAGGAAATCTTGTAAGCGGTCCTTGATTACGGGGCTGTTGCAGCGATCGTTCAGGAGGCAGCGGGTTTGAAAGCTCCATCCGCGGACTCGGCAGATCCAAAGAAAAACGGGCACCATGCGGTGCCCGTTTTTTATGCTGCTGTAGGAACGGCGACGAGCTGTGCGCTTATCACGCCTGCTTTACGACCTGCGCCTCGATCGTGATGTTGACGTCATTCGCCACCAGAACCCCACCCGCTTCGAGAGCCTGGTTCCACGTGAGCCCGAAATCCCGACGGTCGAGGCGGGTCGTCGCCGTGAAGCTCATCCGCTCACCGCCCCACGGGTCTCCGCCGCGTCCCTCGTAGACCACATCGAGCTCCACCGGACGCTTGACGCCGCGGATGGTGAGGTCGCCCGCGACCTTGAAGCGATCGCCCGGCTTGGAGAAGGCCGCATCGACCGGCTCGCTCTCGAACAGGAGATCCGGGAACTCGTCCACATGGAAGAAGTCCGCCGACCGAAGGTGCTCGTCGCGCTGGTCCGCGCGAGTGTCGAGGCTCTTGGCGTCGATCTTCGCGACAGCCTTCCAGCCCGAATCGATCGGCGAAATGTCTCCTTCAACCTGTCCAAAGCGCCCCCGGACAGTGGTGATCATCATGTGCTTCACCGCGAACTCGACCGTCGTGTGGGTCGGATCTATCGTCCAGGTCGTTCTAGCCTCTTCAATGCTCATAGCCGTGTCCTCTCCATTTGTGGTTCAGATGAACGGGCGGACCTTCCGCCACGCCCTCGAATGCAGCCGGAACAGTACTGCCGACTCCATGCCGTTATCCTTCTCACCTCTAAGTTAGTGTTATAACACCTATATGTCAAGCGCCGTCGGCGGGCACGAGCAGCAGGAGAGGGAAGGCCGGGTACGCTGAGGGCGAACCGGAAGGAAGTGCCTCCGGAGCACGGGAAGGGGAGCACGTTCGCCCCGACGGTGCCAAAAGGGTTATCTTCCTGGCATGTGTGGCCGAACGACGTTGACGATCACGCCGGGCGATCTCGAGAAGGCGTTCGGGTTTCCGGTGCCTGCGGGGTATCGTCCCAGCTACAATATCGCGCCGACGCAGCCGCTTCTGGCTCTGTCGGAATCACGCGGCGCGCGGGCGCTCCGGCAGTACCGTTGGGGGCTCGTTCCCTATTGGGCGTCGGATATCGCGATCGGCAGCCGGATGATCAATGCGCGGGCGGAAACGCTCGCCACCCGGTCCGCGTTCCGGGAACCGTATGCCCGCCGACGTTGTCTCATCATCGTCGATGGGTATTACGAATGGATGAAGCATCCGTCCGGAAAGATCCCGCATCGTGTCCGGGCGAAGGGGGGCGGCCCCTTCACCCTTGCAGGGGTCTGGGATCGCTGGAGGCATGGCGATGAGCTGGTGGAAAGCTGTGCGATCGTCACGACGGCTGCTGCGCCTCAGCTGAGGACGCTGCATGACCGGATGCCCCTCATCATCGAGCCGCACGACAGGGAGCGCTGGGTTTCCCGCGCAACCCCGCTGGACGAACTTCCGCCGCTGCTCGCGCCGTACGCGGGGGATGACCTCGAGATGTATGAGGTGTCGACGTTCGTCAACCGGCCCGGGAACGATTCCGAGGCGTGCATCGAGCCTGTCATCGATGGGGAAGCGACGGAGTGCGATCACGCCCCCGCGAGCGGTGTACGGGAGGAGGGTGGCGAACCGTCCCGGCGGCGGATGGAGGTCGATTCCCTGAACTATTCACTTTTCAGCGACCTGGACAGCGATAGCGATGGAAGCGTCTAGTATCGGTTTGGCGGTGGCGTTCACAGCCGGGCTCCTGTCCTTCCTTTCGCCCTGCGTTTTCCCGCTGATTCCGTCGTACGTCACGTTCATCACGGGAATGAGCCTGGATGAACTGACCGTGGCGGAGAGCGATCGCCTCCGGGTCCGCCGGAGTGTGCTGATTCACGGTAGCCTCTTCATCCTGGGGTTCACGCTCGTTTTCGTTACGATGGGGGCGTCGGCGACCTTCCTGGGATCGCTCTTCCTCTATTCCCGCGGATGGCTCGAGAAGATCGGCGGCGTTCTGCTCATCATTTTCGGGCTCTACCTGCTGGGCGTGCTGAGGCTTCCCGGCGCGGATCGTGATTGGAGGATGCACCTCGGGCAGAAGCCGATGGGCTTCCTGGGAACCGTTCTGGTCGGCGTTACCTTCGGGGCGGGTTGGAGTCCGTGCATCGGACCCGTGCTGGGTGGGATCCTTACCCTGGCTGCTGCGAGTGGCTCCGTCTCGACTGGTGTCGGGCTGCTTCTCGTTTACTCGGCCGGGCTGGCGATTCCCTTTCTGGGTGCGGCGCTGCTACTGCGACGTTTCCTGGGCGGGATGAAGTCGATCGGGAAGTGGATGCCGTGGGTGAACCGGGTGAGCGGGGTCGTTCTGCTCCTGCTGGGCATCCTGATGGTGACGGGAGCATTCACCGTTCTGAACACAATGATGATGAACTGGACACCCAGCTTCATCCAGAACCGCATTTGAGGAGCAGGATGAGGGTCGAGCAGTCGAAGGATGGTGCGGGGGCGGTGCAGGAGGTTCGAGCAAACGAAGATGCGAATCAGGGCGCGCCGAACACCGCGAAGTCGGACCGCATTCTCGGGGCGATCGGCGGGGCGATGATTGTGCTCGCGCTCATTCTATTTGTGAACGCGCTGATCCGCCCATCCGTCACAGATGGACCTCCCAGGCTGGAGCTGCTGGAGCCCACTTCGGGGGATATCGTGTCACAACCGCTGACCATCCGGTTCAGCTCGACAGCTCCGCTGACCGTTCAGCCCGGGGGGTGGGGGGTACCGAGCTTCCACATCCATGTCGAAGTTGCCGGGGTCGAGCTGATGCCGAACCCGAACGACCTGCGACCGGCCGCCGTAGGCGAGTATCTGTGGGAGCTCCCGACCCTCGAGTCGGGGCCGACGACGATGCAGCTCTTCTGGGCCGATGCTGCACACCGAGCGGTGGCCGACGGCTCGAGTCGGACGATCGAAATCGAGGTCCGGTAGGTGCCGACCCGGTGGAAGGAAAGGGCGCGTGGGCGAATCTTTTCGCGCCCCGGTTGCGGGAGCGGGAGCGGCGCATGAACGTGTTTCGCAAAGTGCGGGGCAGCGAAGAAGTCCGTCAGAGGGAATCATGAAATCGATTGCAGATAACCTTTCCCGCATCGAGTCCGCGGTTGAGGCGGGGGGGCGAATTACGGTTGAAGATGCGCGCCTTCTCTGGGAAGAAGGAAGCGATGATCTGTTGATGAGGCTGGCGTCGTCGGTCCGGGCGCGTTTCCACGACCCGAAGGTCGCGACCTACCTCATCATGCGCATCATCAACTATACGAACGTCTGCGTCGCCCAGTGCGACTATTGCGCGTTCTATGTGCTGCCGAATCAGGCGGGCGGGTACGTGCTGACGCGGGAGGCCGTCTTCGAGAAGATCGATGAGCTGACCCGGGTCGACGGCGATCTCGTGGCGTTCAATGGAGGGTTCAATCCAAAGCTTCCGCTGCACTACTACTGCGATCTTTTTCGCGCCGTCCGCGACCGCTATGGCGACAGCGTCGAGTTCTATGCCCTGACGATCGCTGAATTCATGTACCTCGCCGATCGCGCGAACCTTTCCTGGCTGGAGACGGCCAGGGAGCTGAAGCGCGCGGGCGTCCACTGGGTGACGGGTGGGGGCTCCGAGATCCTTACCGAGGATTTCCGGAAGCGTCATGCGAAGTTCAAGTACACCGTCCGGGAGTATTTCGAAGCGCAGCGGGCGGTGGTCGAAGCGGGCTTGAAGACGACTGCCACGATGGTGATCGGCTTCGATGAGACGCTGGATGAGCGGCTGGAGCATCTTTCACGTACACGCGATTTTCAGGATTCCACCGACGGCCTCTTCTCCTTCCTCTGCTGGACGTACAAACCGTTCGGCACCGCGCTCGGCGGCCGGGAGATCTCGCCGCAGGAATATCGTCGGCATATCGCGCTTTCCCGCATCTTCCTCGACAATGTCAGGCACATCCGGACCTCGGTTCTGACGATGAACGAGGACGCTTTCCGGGCGCTCGACTTCGGCGCGGACGACTTCGACCTGCCGCTCGAAGACGAGGTGACGCAGAAGGCCGGCGCGCACATCGATCTGGACCTCGAAGGCCTTCTAGCGGTGCCTCGCCGCATGGGGTATGAGGTCAGGTATCGGAGAGCGGCCAGGCCCGATCCACTTCCGGTCGCCTGATCGCGCTGTTGCGGGCGATTCTGGGGCGGCCTGCGGATCGCGCCGATGGCGATTCGCGGGCTGATGAGGTGATCCTGCGCCACATGCGCCGCGCGGGCTCGCGAGTCGAGCGCGTCGTGCTGACGCGTAATCGCCGCGTAATGGCCTCCCTTGCGGATCAGGGACGGACGCTGCGGTTGCATGAAGTGTTCATGACCGCGCCGCCGGAGGTGCTCGAGTCCGTCGCGGTACTCTTCTCCGCGCGATCGGCGAGCGTACGAAGCCGCGCGAAAGGGGAAATCCGGACCTTCCTGCAGCGTGCGATCCCGCCACCTGCGCCTCGTACCTCCCCCGCGCGTCGACGGCCCTCTCGCAGCTTTCCCGGCGACAAGGCCCGCCTGGAGCGCCTGCGGGCGGAATTCGCACATGTGAATCACGCCTATTTCGGGGGGCGACTTCCCGAGGTGCCGCTACGGCTCAGCAGCCGGATGACCCGGCGGAATGGACACTTCATGCCCGACCCGCTGGAGATCGCCATCTCGCGCACTCTTTGCGACCGTGGCGCCGAGGGCGAGGCGGAGCGGACGTTGCGGCATGAGATGATCCATCTCTGGCAGTGGGTGGAGGGCAGAAAGCCCGGCCACGGGCGCGATTTCAGGCGATGGGCGCAGCGCCTCGGGATCCATCCCCGTGCAACCCGCGTCGTCCGCTGGGCGGATCCAACCACCTGATGGCGGCGCGCCTATTTGCGGCTCTTCCGGCGTCGACTAACTTTGCGACGCTCGAAGAACGTCTCGCATATCTCCAAGCCTGACCCGCGCACCGTAGAGGAAGAAGCATGGCCGAGAACGACCTGATGGAAAAGCTGGTATCTCTTTCGAAACGGCGTGGGTACATATTCCAGTCGTCGGAGATCTACGGGGGCACCGGGTCGGTGTGGGATTACGGTCCGCTCGGCGTGGAGCTCAAGCGGAATGTGAAAGACGCCTGGTGGCGATCGATGGTGCATGAGCGGGATGACATCGAGGGGCTCGATGCGTCGATCCTCATGCACCCGCGCGTATGGGAGGCGTCCGGCCATGTCGCGGAGTTTACCGATCCGCTCGTCGAATGCCGCAACTGCCACCGCCGGTTCCGCGTGGACATTCTCCTTGCAGAGACCGGGGCGAAGGAGCTCGAGGGGGCGCGATGCATCTCGTGCGGCGTCTCCGGACAGTGG
>CAYRLB010000098.1:6757-9262 GCA_964424945.1 uncultured Gemmatimonas sp. | reverse complement strand
GTCTGTTCGCGATGACTTCGAGGTCCTGCGCGATCCCCTCTGGAATACGATTCCTGTGGATCCGTACGCCCTGCGGATCATCGATACACCCGTGTTTCAGCGGCTGCGGGGGATCAGGCAGCTGGGGCACGCGTATTTTGTATATCCAGGGGCGAATCATACCCGCTTCGACCATGCGGTAGGCGTCTATCATCTGGCGAGGCGCACACTTGGACTGTTGGGAGAACGGGGGGAATTGCGGGAGGTCGATCCGCTCGATTGCCGGCTGATCCCTTACGCCGCGCTGCTCCACGACATCGGGCACTATCCCTTCTCCCATGCGCTCGAGGAGCTGGGCACCGATCGGATCGGCGGGCACCACGAGGATCTGGCGGAGCGATTTCTCGAGCAGTCGCCGCTTCGGGAAACCCTCGAGGAGATATCCGCGGATGCTCCACAACGGATCGCGGAGCTGATCCGCGGCGAGAGTGATTCTCCGCTGCAGGGGTTGATCGCGGGAAGTCTCGATCTCGACAAGATCGAGTATCTGAATCGCGACGCGATGTTCTGCGGTGTGCCATACGGCACGGTCGATATGGAGCGTCTGATTCACGCGATCACCCTCCTCCGGGACCCTGATTCGGGGCGGCTCGAGGTCGGGATCCACGCGAAGGGGCTCTCAGCGCTCGAATCGCTGCTCTTCGCGAAGTACCAGATGTTCCGGAACGTGTACTGGCACCACGCGATCCGGGCGGCGACCGCGGTCTATAAGCGAGCGGTCGAACAGGCGGTGGACGCGGGATTCGTACGGGTAGCGGAGCTCGCCGGCCGCACCGATGAGGGGCTCCTCGGCCTGCTGGAAGATCGCGCGGGACGCGGGGAGGGTCCGGAGGCGGAGGCGCTGCTCACGCACTGGATTCCGGCGCTCCGCTACCGGCGTCTTCCGAAGCGGGCGCTCGAGATACCCGGCGACGCGCTGCGGGAGTCCGCATTCGTCTCCTGGTTCTATGACCATCCGGAGCTGCTGCGGCGGCTGGAGAGGCGGCTCGCCGTGGAACTCGCACTTCCGCCAGGGAATGTCTTCATCGACTACCCGGAGAAGCCGGGAATGATGGGCCTTGGACTGCTTCTTCTGCAGCGCGAAGGCGACATCGTCCGGTTGGAGGAGGGTGGCCAGGCGGGATTCATCGATCTGCCCCGGATATCCGACGAGCTCTATCATTCGGCACGGGTGTTCCGGGTGTTCACTACCGAGCGGAAGCAGATTCCCGAAGCTCCCATGCTGGCACTACTAAGCCTGTCCGCGGGGGAACTGGAAGAAAGACTTCAGTCGAACCAGTCCATCCTATGACGCCCGAACAGCAGTCCGAACAGAATGGTGCGGCCGACCGGCGCCCGATCGTCCTCCTCGCCGAGGACGATCCGATGTCGGCCGATATGCTCCAGACGCTCCTGAGCCGGTCGGGCTACGATGTCCGCGTCACTTCGGATGGTGCGGCGGCACTGGCGTCCCTGGAGGAGGAGGCGCCGGCCCCGGACGTCATGCTGCTCGACTGGATGCTTCCGAAGATGTCGGGCCTGAAGGTGTGCAGGAAGATCCGGGAGCGGTACGATCATCTCGCGCTTCCCATCCTGATGGTTACCGCGAAGGGGGACCTGGAGAGTGTGTCGGCCGCCTTCGAGGCGGGGGCGAGCGATTACATAACGAAGCCCTTCCACGGCGCTGAGCTGCGCGCACGGCTCGCCGCACATCTGCGCATCAAGCAGCTTTCTGACGAGCGTCAGGCGATCGATGAACATCTCGCGGAGCGGGAGAAGCTTTCGACGCTGGGCCTGCTCGTCAGCGGGGTCGCGCACGATCTGAACAATCCGCTCGGCGGCATCTACGGATACGCTCAGCTGCTGCTCGATCAGGAAATCGATCCCGAGCGGATGGTCGCGCTGGAGCGGATCGTGTCGGAGGTGCAGCGTTGCAACCGCATCGTGGCGGACCTGCTCTCATTCGCGCGTCGGCATGCGCGGGAGCGATCGCTCGTCGACATCGATGAGGTGCTGACCACCACCCTCGCGATGCGGGAGCGGCACATTCACTCGCACGGGCTCTTCTCACGCCTCGAGGTGAGCCCTGAGATCCCCCGGATCCTGGCAGACGCGCACCAGCTTCAGCAGGTCTTCCTGAACATCGTCATGAACGCCGAGCACGCGCTGCGTGAGCGCGGGACGACGCTTCGGATCACCGCGGAGCGAACTCCATCTCCCGCAGACACGGAGGCGGGCAGCGACTGGCTCGCCATCCGGTTCTACAATGACGGCCCCCCTATCCCGGCGTCGACCCAGCAGAGGATCTTCGATCCCTTCTTCACGACGAAGGGCAAGGAGGAAGGAACGGGTCTGGGGCTCGCGATCTGCCGGCGGATCGTGCGGGAGCACGGCGGTGATATCGCCGTGGAGAGCGGGCTGGAAGGTACGACCTTCACCCTGCTGCTGCCCGGGATGGATGAGGCGGAGCTGGTGACGACCGACGGC
>CAYRLB010000098.1:0-6657 GCA_964424945.1 uncultured Gemmatimonas sp. | reverse complement strand
CTTCACCCTGCTGCTGCCCGGGATGGATGAGGCGGAGCTGGTGACGACCGACGGCCTCCGCGCATCCCATCGAATGGCGAGCTGAGACCGCCCCGGCAAGGCGATCTCCACCCCCCTTCCCTCCCGCCGATACTTCCCCTCTGATCCGCCAACCCGGTACGACTGCCGCCCGACCGGTGGTGCCCCTGCTTCCGGCGTACGATCGAGCGTCGAGCGCTACCCGGCCAGGACCGCCCGCGCAACGATGACGGAGATGTTATCCGCCCCACCCGCCGCGTTCCCCGCACGTATGAGCTTCTGAGCCAACTCGGCCGGCGATTCCTGCTCGATCAGGATCTGCAGGATATCGTACGCCTCCAGCATGTTGTGCAGCCCGTCCGAACAGAGCAGCAGAAGATCACCGGGAGCGGCCGTGATGCTGAAGATGTCGGGGATGGCGGGCTCTTCGGCCGACAGCACGCGCGTAAGGATGTGCGAGAGACGGTGCGTGCGCGCGTTCTCCGGCGTGACCCGGCCCGCGTCGACCTCCCTCTGAACCCAGGTATGGTCCTGGGTCGCCTGCCGAAGGACGTCTCCGCTTAGAACATACAATCGGCTGTCCCCCATATGGCCGACGTGCACCGTTCCGTCATTCTGCATCAGCGCGATGGTGAGCGTCGTCCCCATCCCTGTCACCCGCGCATCGCCATCGCAGCATTCGACGATTCGGTCATGGGCGAGGGTGAACGCATCCTTCAGCATCGCCGCGGCTGTGCCGGTGGCAGAGGTCAGAAGCTCCATCGAGGTATCGGCGGCGATCGCGCTCGCCACCTCCCCCGCCGCGTGACCGCCCATTCCGTCCGCCACGACGAAGATGCCGCGCTCCGCGTCGAGCCGGATCGAATCTTCGTTCGTCTTCCGAACCCGGCCCCGGTGCGTCCCGCCGGCCGCCTCCCAGGCAATCTTCACGAGGCGGTACCGACGCTTTCGAGGGCAAGAAGGACGACCGATTCGCTCAGCAGAGCGGCCGGGGAATCCGGGGCTCCGCCGAGACCAAGGACGATTACCGCGATGACGACGATCGCCACGATGATCAGCAGCAGGACCCACACGGGAAGCCGGAAGCCGCGGCGATCCTCGAGACGCGCAGGTGCGGGGGTGGCGGCCGGTGGAGGCGAGACGACCTCGGGTGCCGCAACCACATCCCCCGTCTCCAGGCTGAAGACGAGCTTCACGGCGCCGAATGCGACGGGCGTCTCGGCCGCGACGACGGCGGTGCCGTTTGCCGCGAGCCGCTCGCCATTCACGAAGGTCCCATTCCGCGAGCCGAGATCCGTCAGCTGCCACGCCCCCTGAACGAGCTCGAGCCGAGCATGGCTCGTCGATACCGTATCATCGTCGAGCACGACGTCGTTCTGTGGGCCCTGCCCGATCTTCAGGCTGGTGCCCCTGATCGGGATCGGATGCCCGGGGCGCCCGGGAGGGGGTGCAAGAAGTGCCAACGGATGCTGCGAGCCGGATGCTGTCATGCCTGGCCGTCTGTCATTGTTGGTTTGTCAGGAAGCGCGAGCCAGACGGGCGACCGCTGGTGCGCGCGCCAGCAGGGCGGCGATCCGGCGTCTTTCTTCAGACCACCCACCCTCGCCGCCTACCCCGCTGCCGAAAAGAGCCGTGCGCATCGCCAGCTCCGGGTCTACCGGCTGGCCGCGACGGCGAACTTCGTAATGAAGATGTGGACCTGTCGCGAGGCCCGTCATCCCGACGTAGCCGATCACCTGGCCCCGTTCAACGCTGCGCGAAGGAGCGATCCCGTCCGCGATCCGGGAGAGATGCGCGTAGCGCGTCCCGTGACCATCCGGATGCTGAAGCTCCACCAGCAGACCATAACCGCCCCGTTCCCCCGCAGCCAGAACGATACCATCGCCCGTCGCTACGACCGGTTCGCCCGTCGGTGCCGCATAATCGACGCCCGTATGCGGAAGATAACGCTGCAGAATCGGGTGCAGGCGCCTGTTCCCGAAGGGCGAGGTGACACGCGCGACTCTGACCGGGGAAAGCGCAGCACCCGAGTCGAGGGGGCGCCCGAAGGCGTCATAATATCCCGCGCCCCCCTCACCCTCGAAGTAATACGCCGTATGGACCCGCCCCCCGGATGCGAGCTCCGCGCCGAGCACCCGGATGGAGCGCGTCGTCCCATCCGGCCGGGCCGCGCGTTCATACGCCACACGGAGTCTGCCGGACCGCCCGAGACCATCTTCCGGTGCGACATCGGCAAAGATCCGATCGAGATGCTGACCGATGAGAAGGCGCTCCTGGACGCTCAGGTCGTTGCCCAGCATCTCGACCGCTTCCCGGAAGCTTCCGCTCGCATAACCACCCAGCAGAAGCGTATCCAGACGCACACCGAGCGCAGACGCCGGCGGTAGCTGGAAGAATTCTCCTCCACCCCCGGTGGTACCCGGCCGTGCGCTCGCGACCCCGGCCATCACGGCCGCGAGCAGCAGCCCAACGATTGCTCGATACACGAATCCTGCCGGTGCGTCAGTCGGACGTCGAATTGTCGGAACCACTGGCAACAGAATAAGATAAGTTCCATGATGGAGGGGCGCTACCGCGCCATTTGGCGGTGCGGGCACGGCGCTGAACGGGATGAAACTGGACCGTCCGATCGCGCACGCGGGGCCCTCGCTGCCGTCGGTCGGACGCGGCAAGGACGGACGCCAATGCAATCAGGAGCCCTTCCCCTGTTGTTCGTTTCCCGCACCCTGTCTTAGATTCTCGGCACTACAACTCAACTCAGGAGTCTTGGAAGGTGCCAGTGTCGATATCGTCATCACGGTCACAAGAGCTGATCGATCTCGAGGAGCGGTGGGGCGCGCACAACTATCACCCCTTGCCGGTGGTGGTGGAACGCGCCGAGGGCGTCTGGCTGTACGACGTCGACGGCAACCGCTTCCTCGACGGTCTCAGCGCCTACTCAGCGGTCAACCAGGGGCATGCACACCCGCGCATCCTCCAGGCGATGATCGATCAGGCCCACAAGGTCACCCTCACCTCCCGCGCCTTCCGCAACGACCAGCTGCCTCTCTTCGTCGAAGAAGTCGCCGCCCTCTGTGGGAAAGACATGGTCCTCCCCATGAATACGGGCGCCGAGGCGGTCGAAACGGCGATCAAGGCAGCGCGTCGCTACGGCTACCAGGTGAAGGGGATCCCGGCCGACCGCGCGGAGATCATCGTCTGCGCGGACAACTTTCATGGCCGCACGACGACGATCGTCGGCTTTTCGACCGATCCGGATTACCGCGAAGGCTTCGGGCCCTTCGCCCCGGGATTCGTCATAGTCCCCTTCGGCGACATCGAGGCACTCAGGGCGGCGATCACGCCGAATACGTGTGCCTTCCTCTTCGAACCGATCCAGTGTGAGGCGGGCATCAACATCCCGCCCGATGGATTCGTCCGGGAGGCGGTCGAGCTCTGCCGCGCGGAGGGCGTTCTTTCGATCGCCGATGAGATCCAGACGGGCCTGGGCCGCACGGGTCGGATGTTCGCCTGCGATCATGACGGTGTGCAGCCGGACCTCTATGTGCTCGGGAAGGCACTTTCCGGCGGCTTCTACCCGGTCTCCGCGGTAGTCGGCTCACGGGAGATCCTGGGGCTCTTCCAGCCGGGGAGCCATGGGAGCACCTATGGCGGGAACCCGCTCGGCTGCGCAGTAGCTCGCGAGGCGCTGGCGGTCACGCGGGACGAGAAGCTCGTCGAGCGCTCAGCGGAGCTCGGCGCCTGGCTGCTTGCAGAGCTTCAGGAGGGGCTGGTACATCCTTCGATCCGTGAGATTCGTGGACGGGGGCTTCTGATCGGCATCGAGCTCGATATCGCGGCCCGGCCATTCTGCGAGGCGCTGCAGCAGCGTGGGGTGCTCTGCAAGGAGACGCACGACTTCGTCATCCGCTTCGCCCCACCGCTCGTTGTGACGAAGGAAGACCTGGAGTTTGCAGTGGAGCAGATTCGGGAGGTGTTCGCGAGCGACGCCTGAGATCCCGACCGAACTCAGGGTTCCACCCGCGCAATCGGGGCGGCGATGATGTCCATCGCCGCCCCGATCTCGCCTGTCAGACGCCGCGAAGCGCTTCTTCCAGATCCTGGATGAGGTCCGCGGGATCCTCCAACCCGATCGACAGCCGGATCAGGTCAGCCGATGCACCCGCAGCATTCCGCTCACCTTCCGTGAGCTGCTCGTGCGTCGTGCTCCAGGGGTGAATCACCAGGCTCTTGGCATCGCCGACATTCGCGAGAAGCGAGAAGAGCTTCGACCGTCCGATCACCTTCCGCGCGGCTTCTTCGCCGCCGGCAACACCGAAGGTCAGCACGCCGCCGAAGCCTCCTGAGAGGTACCGCTTCGCCTGCTCGTGCGAGGCGTGCGACTCCAGCCCCGGGTAGTTGACCCAGCTTACCGCCGAGTGCCCCTCGAGGAAGCGCGCGACCTCCAGAGCGCTCTGGCTGTGCTGCTTCATCCGAAGATGCAGCGTTTCCAGCCCCTGAAGGAAGAGGAAGGAGTTGAAGGGGGAAAGCGCCGGGCCGAGATCCCGAAGGAGCATCACCCGGAGACGGATCGCGAAGGCGATGTTCCCGAAGGTCGGTGCGAACTGAAGCCCATGATAGGCGGGCTCCGGGTCCACATAAAACTCCTTGAAGCGCTCCGATGACCCCCAGTCGAAGGTCCCGCCATCGACCACAACGCCGCCGATCGCGGTGCCATGCCCGCCGATCCACTTGGTCGCCGACTCGACGATGATGTCCGCGCCATGCTCGAGCGGACGCGACAGGATCGGGGTCGCGAAGGTGTTATCGACGATGAGGGGCAGGCCATTCCTGTGCGCCACATCCGCGATCGCCCGGATGTCCGGAACGTCGAGGCGCGGGTTGCCGATCGTCTCGACGTAGAGCGCGCGGGTCGTATCGTCGATCGCGTTCTCGAACGCTTGCGGGTCGTTCCCGTCCACGAAGCGGGGCGTGATGCCCATCCGCGGGAAGGAGTTCTGGAACTGCGAGTAGGTGCCGCCATAGAGCGAGGCGGAGGAGACGAAGGAATCGCCTGCCTTTGCGACGTTCAGGATCGCCAGAAGCTGAGCCGCCTGCCCGCTGGCGAGCCCCACCGCCGCCACACCACCTTCGAGATCGGCGATGCGCTTCTCGAAGACATCCGTCGTCGGATTCATGATCCGGGTATAGATGTTCCCGAATTCCTTGAGTCCGAAGAGGGACGCGGCGTGGTCCGGGCTGTCGAAGACGAAGCTCGTCGTCGCGTAAATGGGAACCGCCCGCGAATTCGTCGCGGGATCGGGTGCTTCCTGACCGACATGGATGGCGCGGGTCCCGATACCGTAGGTCCGCGTCTGCTCGTCGTTGTTTGCCATCGGGTTACAGACCTCCCCGGAAAGGTGGTTGCGAAGATGACGAAAAGGGCCCCGAGCGACGAACGCCCGGAACCCGGAGCCGATCTGCAGTTGTTGACGCGGATGCCGTCGTCACACAGGCCGCGGTGCCGATGCACAAAGGCACGCTACAGACATCGCTGATGGCGTGTCAAGAATGCTGCGCTACATCGAGGGGTTGAACGCGCTACGCACACCCCGGCGAGGCGCAGAGATTGCGGCCGAAGAAGGCCAGATTCGGCGACCATGCGGAGGCCGCGGCAAGCTGTGTACGCAACCCGCCAGGAAGGGTCGACAGGAAGGCCGCTCCCGTGCTGATGGGCTCCGTCAGGCCCGGGATGCCACCCGAAGTGGCACCCCGGCCCGTAGACCGTCAGGGTGTTGGAATCGTCGGCAGATAGATCTCTGCGCCCCCATCCCGGAACTCCTTTGACTTCTCCTGCATCCCCGCCTCCGCCGCAGCCCGGATCTCCTGCGTGATCTTCATCGAGCAGAACTTCGGTCCACACATCGAGCAGAAGTGCGCGATCTTCGCTCCCTCGGCCGGAAGGGTCGCGTCATGGTAGGCGAGCGCGGTCTGCGGATCGAGCGCGAGGTTGAACTGGTCGCGCCAGCGGAACTCGAAGCGCGCCTTGCTGACGGCATCGTCCCACTCCTGCGCGCGCGGATGCCCCTTCGCGAGATCGGCGGCGTGGGCTGCGATCCGATATGCGATCACGCCCTGCTTCACATCGTCGCGGTCGGGCAGACCCAGGTGCTCCTTGGGCGTGACATAACAGAGCATCGCGGTGCCGTACCACCCGATCTGAGCCGCGCCGATAGCGCTCGTGATGTGGTCGTATCCCGGCGCGATGTCGGTGGTCAGAGGCCCGAGCGTGTAGAAGGGCGCCTCGTCACACCACTCGAGCTGCTTCTCCATGTTCTCCCGGATGAGATGCATCGGGACGTGACCGGGGCCTTCGTTCATCGTCTGGACGTCGTACTCCCACGCGATCCGCGTAAGCTCTCCCTGCGTCTTCAGTTCGGCGAACTGCGCCTCATCGTTGGCATCCGCAATCGATCCCGGGCGAAGCCCGTCGCCGAGCGAGAAGGAGATGTCGTATGCGCGCATGATCTCGCAGATCTCGCGGAAGCGCGTGTAGAGGAAGCTCTCCTGGTGGTGGGCGAGGCACCACTTGGCGATGATCGACCCGCCGCGCGACACGATCCCGGTCATCCTGTTCGCAGTCATCGGGATGTATCGCAG
>CAYRLB010000097.1:4299-9366 GCA_964424945.1 uncultured Gemmatimonas sp. | reverse complement strand
TTATCGATGAAGATGCTCAATTGCCCGCTCCCTTGGCGAGGTTCACAGCCTGCTCGACAGCCTGATCCATGTCGGTCATTGCACTGAAGCCGGCCTCTTCGAGGATCCGGATCGCCAGCTCCTCATTCGTCCCGGTGAGTCGGATCACGAGGGGGACCTTGATATCGAACTGGCGCGTTGCCTGAACGATTCCGTTTGCCACGTCGTCGCAGCGGGTGATGCCTCCGAAGATGTTGAAGAGGATCACCTTCACGTTCGGATCCGAGGTGATGATGCGGAATGCTCCGACCACCTTCTCCGGATTCGAGGACCCGCCGATATCGAGGAAATTGGCAGGGTCGCCGCCGTAGTACTTGACGAGGTCCATCGTGGCCATCGCGAGTCCCGCTCCGTTCACCACGCAGCCGACATCGCCATCCAACTTGATGAAGGTGAGGCCTGCACCGCGAGCCTCAACCTCCGACGGCTCCTCCGAGCTTTCATCCCGCAGCGCCTCGATCTCCGGCAGGCGGAAGAGCTCGTTGTCGTCGATGTTCATCTTCGCGTCGATCGCCTTCACCTCGCCCGAGGGGGTCGTGATGAGCGGGTTGATCTCAGCGAGCGACGCGCCCGATTCGATGAAAGCAGCGTAGAGCTGCTGCATGATCGCTGCTGCGGCGCGCTGCTGCTTGACGTCCTTGTAGAGGAAGGTCGCGAGGCCGTACGCCTGATGGGACAGGAGGCCGTACCGCGGATCAACCGGAAGCTTGCGGATCGCCTCCGGGTTGGTCGCGGCGACCTCCTCGATATCTATTCCACCTTCCGGCGATACCATGAATACGGCGCGCCTGCTGGCGCGGTCCACGATAAGGCCGACATACGCTTCCGTGGCGATCTCCTCTGCCGGCGTCACCAGGACCTTCTCAACCGGGAGGTCCTTGATGCGGAGAGCAAGAATCTTTTCGGCATGTTCGCGCGCTTCCGCGGCCGTCTTCGCGAGCTTCACACCGCCCGCCTTGCCGCGACCACCCGCGTGCACCTGGGCCTTGACCACTACCGGGATCCCGAATTCCCCAGCGATCCGCTCGACCTCGTCCGGCGTCGAGGCTACTTCGCCTGGGGGAACGGGAATCCCGTGGCTACGGAGGATCTCCTTGGCCTGATATTCGTGTATGTTCATCGATATTCCTGAGGGTTCACCGCTGGCGACGGACCATCATCCCGCGTGCCCGCCCGGAGCGCGCGCAATGATAAGCCCCGACCCCGGCGCCGAGCAAGCGAGGAGGGGGTCAGTATGAGCTGTCAAGAAGCTCCCGGAGGTCGTCCCAGCGCCGGCCGAACCCGACCCAGTCGCCTGAGCGGAGCGCAGCGTCCGCATCTTCCATGAGCTGGCGAGCCTCCTCCACGGTCGCCGACCGCGCCGTCGGGGCCGGAAGAGGCGCCGGATCCGCTGCTCCGGATGGAGCCGCCGCCGGGGCGGCGGCTCCTCTGCCGCGGAGGAGATCTGCCACGGCAGCTTCAAAGGTGCTTCCCATCACCACGCGCCCTGCCTTCGCCAGAATTACGCGTTCGAGCTGCGGAATGGCGGCATTCGCCGCTTCCAGGAAGAGCGGCTCGACATATACGAGGCTCCCGTCGACCGGAACGACCATGAGGTGCCCACGGGTCACGTCGCTGCCGCCGCGACGCCAGAGCGCGAGCTCCTGCGAGATTTCCGGGTCCTGGTCGATCATCGCCTCGATCTGCTGGGGACCGAAGACGACCTCGTCACGCGGCAGCATGTACAGGAACTGCTGGCCGTAGTTCGGATAGTCGTTTCTCGTCACCATCAGCGCAGTCATGTTCTGACGCCCCCGCGGGACGAGCGGAACGGAGAGGAGGAACTCGGTCTCGCTCTCCCCGGGCAGCGCGAACATGGAATACGCAGGTTCCATCGCCACCGGGGTCGCCTGGTACTGCTCCTGGGCGAGCGACCACACATCCTGCTGTTCGTAGAACTGACGCGCGTCATCCAGATGGTACGCGCCGACGACGAGCGCCTGAAGCTCCATCAGCCCGGCAGCATACCTGAGGTGGGCGCGCAGTCCTTCCGGCATCTCCTCAATGGGTCGCACCAGACCCGGATACATGCGGCCATGCGTTGCCAGCAGCGGGTCGTCCGGGTCTACAGCGTAGAGGCGGACTTCGCCCGTCACGGCATCGACCGTGGCTTTGACGCTGTTCCGGATGTACCGCACTCCGCGACCCCCGAAGTCCATCAGCGGCGACAAGGGGAAGCTGGAGCTCGCGGTGTAGCCGTCCACCATCCAGATGATGCGCCCTTCGTGAACAACCGGATAGACGCCGCCCTCGCCTGGTATCGCCACGAAGGGCGCCACCGCCCGGACCCGCGGGACGATCTGGCGGCGGAAGACGAGCTTGCTCTCCCGCGTCAGATCTCCCGACAGCAGGATGTTCTTCGACTGAAAGGCCCACGCGAAGAGCGCCTTCTTCCAGGCAGCGTCGAGGTCGACGCCGGCGGGGAGGGCTCCCTGATCGACGATGACGTATTCGTTCGTCCGCTCCCCGAAGAAGATATCGGCTTCGCTGAGTGCGAGCGCCGCCGGTGCCTCCGCTGAGACCTTCGGCGGGTCGATGTCCCAGACGTAGAACATCGGTGTTCCGTCCTGGGCCATCCGCGCGACCGGACTCGCGACCGCGCCCTTCCCGCTGACATAGTTCAGGTGAAGGTTCTGCCAGGTCTGGGCAGTAGCCTCCAGGTCAGGCGTCTCGAGCTCCCGGACGGACAGGGCGACAGGCTCGACGCCATTCGGGCCTTCATACCGGTCGAGGTGAACGCTGTTGAAGGAGTAGTAGCGATAGACTGCCTGCCGCTGCCGGTACGTCGTAAGAAGGGGCCGGGGATCCCAGAGCGGGATGCCGCGCAGACGCTCGAGCAGCACCGACTCGTCGATTTCCGCATTCCCATCGTAGGGGAGCGGCACCTGGTCGATATCGGCCAGATCGAAGCCGTATCGGGCGAACTCCATGTGGTCCCGGATATAGGGCTCTTCGCGGAGCAGCTCGTTCGGTTCCACGCTGAAACGCTGCACCAGCGAGGGAAAGATCGTCTCGCCGAACATCCAGATGATCGAGAGGGAGGCGAGCGCGAAGAGAGGCATGCGCAACCGGTCGGTCCACATGCCGTGCGCCAGCACCCCCGCCGCAGCAAGCGCCGCGATCAGCAGGACCATCTTGGCCGGAAGCCGCGCGACGGCATCGGTATAGCCGAAGGCGTCGGCAAAGCCATTCCCGTCCACGACGAGTCCGTAGCGCGAGAGCCAGACGTTGATCGCGTAAAGGACGAGAAAGCTCGCCCCGATGGCGCCGAGATGTTTTCGGGCGACCGGAGTGATCGCCAGACGCTGGCCGACAACCTTGATCGCGCCGGTCACGACGTAGGCGGTGATCGAGAGGAGTCCGATCCAGAATACAACGAGCGCGGCGAGCGTCTGCAGCCGGCGGAAGACCGGCCATCGGAAGATGTAGTAGGAAGCGTCACGCCCAAAAATCGGATCCGCGACACCGAAGGGCTCGGGGTGGAGAGCGGCGATGACGCTGATCGCATCACCGACCGCCGCCGAGAGCCACCAGGCGGAGAAGAGTGCGATCCCCGCGGCACCGCTCAGGATGTAGGCGCGCGGGAGTCGCTCGGCGATCTCGATATTCGCGTAGCGGCGACGGAGCCGGATCGCGCCGAGAGACCGCGAGACGACCATCAGGTTGCCGAATACGACCCCCCCGATCACCAGACCGGCCAGGCCGCGAACGATCAGCGACGCCCGAAGCGTCGTCCAGAAGACGCTGCCATGGCCGATCGACCGATACCAGAGAAGATCTGCGATCAATTCGGCCGCTCCTCTTCCAACGATCAGAAGAAGGAGAACCAGCAGAGCTGCGCCTGGTAGAAGCGCCCTTCGGCCTACCTTCACGTTATGAAACTTCTACTCCCTGATTCCGCAACCAACTCTCCATCTCCTGACGTATCCGACTCAGTTCCTCGGCCGTCCTCGCCTCGTAGCGCGCTACCAGCACCGGCTCGGTATTCGATGCGCGGATCAGCCCCCAGCCCTCGCCGAAAAGGACCCGCGCGCCATCCACATCGACCACTTCCCGGTCGCGGGAGAAGTGTTCGACGGCCTTCCGCACGACTGGAAACTTCTGTTCCTCTGTCGCGGGATAGCGGATCTCGGCGGTCGACACGAACTGCGGGAACTCGGCCGTGCGCTTCGACAGCGGCTCGTCGCGACGGGAAACGATCGAAATCAGAAGGCAGGCGGCGTACAGTGCATCATCGAAGCCGAAATAGTCGTCTCCGAAGCAGATGTGACCAGAGAGTTCGCCCGCGAGTAGTGCGCCCTCCTTCTTCATCCGCTCCTTGATGAGCGAATGGCCCGTGGCCGACATGATCGGCACCCCGCCGACCTGGTCGAGGCCCTCCGAAAGTGCCTGGGAGCACTTCACATCGAAGACCACCTTCTGCCCCCTTCCCCGCCGCTCGACCAGATCGATCCCGAAGAGGAGGAGCAGAATGTCTCCCCGTATGATCCCGCCGCGCTCGTCGACGGCACCGATGCGGTCTGCATCTCCGTCGAAGGCGATGCCGATATCCGCGCCGACCTCGCGAACCTTTGCCTGAAGATCGACGAGGTTCTCGTCGACGACGGGGTCCGGATGATGGTTCGGGAAGGTGCCGTCCGACTCGCAGAAGATCGGAATGACTTCGAGGTCGGGTGTCAGCGCACGCAGCAGATCCACCGCCACAACGCTGCCTGTCCCGTTCCCGCAATCGACGACGACCTTGAGCGGTCGGCGTATCTCGAAGCGGGACCGCAGATAGTCGATGTAGGTGGCGAGAATTTCCGTCGAAACCGCCGTTCCCTCACCTTCCACGAAGTCGGCATCGGCGATCTGCTGCCGCAGGCGTTGGATGGCGTCGCCATGGATGGAGCGACCGCCGATCGACAGCTTGAACCCGTTGTATTCGGGAGGGTTGTGCGAACCGGTGACCTGCACCGCCGCGTCCGTCTCGAGATACGCGCCGGCGAA
>CAYRLB010000097.1:0-4199 GCA_964424945.1 uncultured Gemmatimonas sp. | reverse complement strand
TTGATTGCCTCGAGAGGAGCGGAGGGTGTCGTCATGATCCGGGCTTTTCTGTTTGATCGGTACTGGAGAGGACCGCTATGCACTCGATCTCCACCGCGCAGTCGCGGGGGAGTCTCGCCGCCTGGATCGTTGACCGTGCAGGCCGGGTCGCGGCAAAGAAGGTCTCATACACGCCGTTCATTCCGGCGAAGTCATTCATGTCACGCAGGAATACGTTCGTCTTCACCACGTGCGCGAGTGAAGAACCCGCCGCTTCGAGCACCGCGCGGAGGTTGTCCAGCACCTTCTCCGTCTGGGCCGCGACATCTCCTTCAACGAGCTGCCCCGTCTGGGCGTCTATCGGGATCTGTCCTGCGGTGAAAACGAAGCCATTCGCGACCACCGCCTGGCTGTACGGGCCGATGGCGGCCGGAGCGCGGTCCGTCTGAACGATACTCGGTGATGTCACCCTTCCACCATCCGCATGAGAGTTTCGGCGTCGTGATCGGCGATGAGTTCGAGGATCTCCTCGCGGGAAACAGTTGCCACGCCGGGCTTGGCCACCTCGATCGCGGCCGCAAAATTCGCCAGGAGCGCCGCCTCCTCGATCGTCGCCCCGGTCGCAAGGGCGACCGCGACGAAGGCGGATACCGTATCGCCAGCCCCTGAAACATCAAAGACTTCGCGGGCGAGCGCGGGGATCCGGAAGGTCGTGCCCGTGCGGGAGCGTGCGACCATTCCATGCTCGCCCAGCGTCACCAGAAGATGCTCACAGTCGAACCGCTTCCGTGCTTCGTCGAGCCAGGCGTCGTTCTCCGGCTCGATGGGGACGCCGAGCGCGCTCGTCAGCTCGTTGGCGTTCGGCTTGAAGACGGTCGCGCCCTGATAATCGAAGATGTTGCGGAATTTCGGGTCAACGACAATCGGCACCCCGGCATCGCGCGCAGCGGAGACTGCCGAGCGGATCACCTCCGAGGTCAGCACGCCCTTGTTGTAGTCCTCCAGCACGAGGACGTCCGCCTCCTTCAGAGTGTCGCGGATCAGCTCGGATATCCTGGCCGCGGCCTCCTCCGGCAGATCGGTGGTGATCTCGCGATCGTAACGGACGACCTGCTGCTTTCGGGCCATCACCCGCGTCTTCGTGGTCGTGGGGCGGTCGTCCGAATGGACGAGCCGGGCGCGGACCGCCCCCCCTTCGAGATTCTCGATCGAGTCACGAAGCATCTCGCCGGCCCTGTCCTGCCCCACAAAACCGATGACGTCGCAGCTCGCACCGAGCCGGAGCACATTCGCGGCGACATTCGCGGCACCGCCGAGCGCGCTGCGCTCTTCGGCGACCTGCACCACAGGGACCGGGGCCTCGGGCGAGATCCTGTCGACCGCGCCGCTCAGATAGATATCGAGCATCAGGTCGCCCACTACGGCGATGCGAACGCCGGAGGCGGCGTCGAGAATTTCCCGGAATCGTTCGAGCGGCAACGCTTGGTCCGTTTCTGAGTGAGTCCATGCCCCCTGGGGAGCCAGTATCTCCATGCCGTTGCCAGGTCTCCAGCTTCTGCGGCGACGGTGAAGGGGGGCCTTAGGCGTGGGCGAATCTAAGCCCCGCCCGCAGCAAGTGTAAAGTTGCGCCGCTCGGGCCGCCCCTGCTTCATGATCCGCATGGAAATTGCGCCTTTCAGCCACGGAGCATAACTCCCACCCAACCTATGCGGAGCAATGACGGATAACGGCGCGAAGGCGACCCGGCTGCCTGTGGCGGGCACAAAGCCGGAAGATGTGGGCAAGGGCGTGGCGCGTCTCGGCAGCAGCGCTCTCGAGAAGCTCGGGCTCGTCGAGGGAGATATCGTCGAGATCACCGGCAAACGAACGACGGCCGCGACGGCTCTGTCGCCCTACAGCGAAGATGAAGGGCTCGACCTGATCCGGCTCGACGGCCTCCAGCGGGCAAACGCCGACGTCGGCATGGGAGACCACGTCGAAGTGAAGCGCGCCGATGTTAAGCCGGCCCGCCGGATCAGCATCGCCCCGGCCCAGAACAACGTCCGCCTGAGTGGATCGCCCGAGCTTCTACGCCGAACCCTCTTCCGTCGCCCGCTCGTCGCGGGCGACGTGGTGTCGACGGCGGTCTATCAGCGGACGCAATCTCCACCGTCATCCGGAAAGCAGCCGGAAGACGTCTTCCGCACCTTCTTCCAGCAGCCCGCCTTCGCGCTGCAGGAGATCCGGCTCGTCGTCGTCACGACCGTGCCACGCGGCGTCGTTCAGGTGGCCGCGGACACGGAGATCGAGCTCCTGCCTGAATATACCGAGCCGCAGGAGACCCGTCGCGCCGATGTCACCTACGATGATATCGGCGGGTTGGGTGATACGGTTGAGCAGGTCCGTGAGATGATCGAGCTTCCGCTGAAGCACCCGGAGCTCTTCCAGCGGCTCGGCATCGATCCGCCGAAGGGGGTGCTTCTCCACGGGCCGCCGGGCACAGGCAAGACCCTGCTGGCGCGGGCCGTCGCCAACGAAGCGGATGCGAACTTCTTCAGCATCGCCGGGCCGGAAATCATGGGCCGGCATTATGGCGAGTCGGAGCAGCGCCTCCGCGAGATGTTCCAGCAGGCACAGGCGCAGGCCCCGTCGATCATCTTCATCGATGAGATCGACTCGATCGCGCCGAAGCGTTCCGACGTCAATGGCGAACTCGAGCGCCGGGTGGTCGCACAGCTGCTGACGCTCATGGACGGGCTCGAGCCGCGACAGAATGTCGTCGTCATCGGCGCCACGAACCGTGTCAATGCAATCGATGAGGCGCTGCGCCGGCCCGGCCGATTTGACCGGGAAATCGTCATCGGGGTTCCCGATACCCCCGGCCGTCGGGAAGTCCTCTCGATCCACACCCGGGGGATGCCGCTCGCCGATGACGTGCAGGTCGATGAGCTTGCCCGCTCGACCTACGGCTTCGTCGGCGCGGATATGGCCGCCCTCGTCCGGGAGGCGGCGATGGAAGCGCTCCGACGGCATCTTCCGCACATCCATCTCAACGGCAGTGAGATTCCAGGTGAGGTGCTGGAGAGTATCCGCGTGGAGCGCAACGACTTCCTTGAAGCGCTGAAACGCGTTCAGCCTTCGGCGATGCGCGAGATCATGATACAGGTTCCCAACGTCAGTTGGGACGAAGTGGGCGGGCTCGACGATGCAAAGCGGCAGCTCCAGGACGGGATCGAGTTGCCGCTCCGGCACCCGAATGCCTTCCGCCGCCTTGGGATCCGTCCGGCGAACGGCTTCCTTCTCTACGGCCCCCCCGGGACAGGCAAGACGCTACTCGCGAAGGCGGTCGCCCGACAGGCAGAGGCGAACTTCATCGCGGCAAAATCCGCGGATCTGCTTTCGAAATGGTATGGCGAGTCGGAACAGCAGATCTCCCGCCTCTTCCAGCGCGCGCGACAGGTGGCGCCGACGGTCATCTTCATCGATGAGATCGATTCGCTTGCGCCGCATCGGGGCGGCGGGATCGGGGAGCCGGCAGTCACCGAACGGGTCGTCAATACCCTGCTCGCCGAGATGGACGGTCTGGAGAGTCTTCAGGGAGTCGTGGTCGTTGGTGCGACAAACCGACCCACTCTGCTCGACTCGGCCCTTCTCCGACCCGGCCGCTTCGATGAACTGATCTATGTGCCGGTCCCCAGCCTCGAAGGGCGGCTGCAGATCCTGAATATCCACACGAGCGGAATGCCCCTCGCTGCCGACGTCGACCTCCAGGTGCTCGCCGAGCAGACGCATGGGTACACGGGCGCGGACCTGGAGGATCTCACGCGGCGTGCGGGGTTGAACGCGTTGAGAGAGGATCTTCAGGCGCGGGAAGTCTCGATGGCACTCTTTAACCGGGCGCTCAATGAAACACGCGCTTCCGTGACACCGGAGATGGAGCGCGAGTACGAGGAGATGGCGGAGCAGTTGAAGCAGGAGAGTCCGCGGGGGCGGAGGACGATCGGCTTCCAGGCTGCGGAGCGCTGAAGCGGTCAGAAGAGGGAGGGGCGCCTCCCGCCGGAATGGTCGCGATCTTCCGGCGGGAGACGGGGACGAGAAATCGTGCACCGGAAGGGGAGATTGTGCAACAGAAAAAGGGCGCTGACCCGGGATGGGTTGCGCCCTCTTTCTGTTGCCTAAGTGGAGGTGAGGGGATTCGAACCCCTGTCCGCCTATAGATCCCTCGCTACCTCTACGTGCGT
>CAYRLB010000096.1:6447-9376 GCA_964424945.1 uncultured Gemmatimonas sp. | reverse complement strand
GCCGGGCCGAAGTTCATGCTGCTCGACGAACCCTTCGCCGGCGTCGACCCGATCGCCGTTCACGACATCCAGCAGATCGTCTCCGACCTGAAGCGCCGCAACATCGGCGTACTGATCAGCGATCACAACGTGGAACAGACGCTGGACATCGTGGATCGGGCGTACATCATGTATGACGGCCGTGTTGGAGTATCTGGAACGGTTTCTGAATTGGTGTGGAACGACGAGGTAGCTGAGGTATACCTGGGGCCGACCCTCACCGCCCGCATGCGTCAGCGCTATCCCTATCCCGAGTAAGGAAACGTATCGATGAAGACGGGCCTGTATCAGGGTACGCAGCTCAAGCAGGAGATGAAGATCAATCCTCGCCTTTACCAGGCGATGGATCTGCTATACATGCCACTCCTGGACCTCCAGCAGCACCTGAAGCAGGAGCTTCTGAACAACCCCTTCCTCGAAATGGCCGAAGAGGCCGAGGTGGAGGAGGTCGTCGAGCAGGAGCAGGAGAAGGAAAAGGACAGCGACGAGGAGATCGACTGGGAGGAAATCCTTCTCAATGGCTTCGAGGCAGGCGGCCGTCGGGAAGAGTACGAGGAGCGTGAGTATTTCGAGCCCGTTTCAGTCGCCACCCGTGATCTTGCCGACCACCTGCACGATCAGCTCACCCTGCTTCGGCTATCGCCGCGGGAACTGCTGCTCGGTGAGGAGATCATCGGGAACATCACGGACCGGGGGTGGCTGGAGTGTTCACTCGAGGAGGTCGTCCGCGCACTGAACGACTTCCTCGTCGAAGAGGGGAGTGAGTGGGGGGAGAGCAGCAGCGAGCGCGCCCCGTACACGCTGGAGGAAGCAGCGAGCATGCTGGAGACGATCCAGGGCTTCGATCCTCCGGGGATCGGGGCGCGGGACCTCCGCGAATGTCTGCTTCTGCAGCTGAAGGACAGCGTCGCCGCGGAATTCCGCGCGAAGACGGGGGACGCGGATCCCGACCCGGAGGAGCTGGCGGAGGCACTCGAGAACCGTCTCTGCTTCCGCATCGCACGGGACTACTTCGATCAGCTCATCAACCACCGCTGGTCGGAGATTTCCAAGGACCTCGCGATCACGCCGCGCGACGTCCAGGATGCGGCCGATGAGATCGCCAAGCTGGATCCCAAGCCGGGCCTGAAGTACGGGAACCATGGCGACAACTACATCACCCCGGACCTGGTCGTGGACAAGGTAGGGGACGATTATCTCGTCTTCCTCAACGACACCAACCTTCCACGCCTCAAGCTCTCCCGGACGTATCGCGAGATCGCCAAGGACAAGAAGAAGTTCGCCGGTGAGAACAAGGAGTTCATCTCGAACAAGCTGAACTCCGCGAACTGGATGATCCAGGCGATCGAGCAGCGGCGGCAGACGATGCTGAAGGTGATGAACTTCATCGTCGATCGGCAGCGGGACTTCTTCGAGAAGGGCGTCCAGTATCTGAAGCCGCTGACGCTCCGCGAAGTGGCCGAGGTGATCGACATGCACGAATCGACGGTCTCTCGCGTGACCAACGAGAAGTTCGTGCAGACGCCGCGAGGGGTGCTTCCGCTGAAGTTCTTCTTCTCGTCGGGTCTTTCGACCACCTCGGGCGAAGAGGTTTCTGCGCGCGGAATCAAGGCGCAGATCCAGAAGCTTGTGGCGGACGAAAGTCCCGGGAAGCCGTTGACCGATCAGGCGATCGTGAACATCCTCAAGAAGGAGGGAATCCAGATCGCGAGGCGGACCGTTGCCAAGTATCGCGACCAGCTGGGCATTCTCTCCGCCCGGATGCGGAAGAGGGTGTGAACGCGTCCGCTCTTGCGACGCCGGACGGTGCCGCGGTCCCGTCCGGCGAACCCCTCCCGGTCGTGCCGGCGCATCTGCGCGACAACTTCGCCGTTCTGATCCCGGCGTATAATGAGGTCGAGAACATCCCGGCGCTCTTCGACGCGATTCACGCTACCTTCGCGCGTCACGGGCTGAACGGCGAGGTCGTCCTCATCGATGATGGCTCCACCGACGGCACCTACGCGGCAGCGCAGAAGGAGGGAAAGCGCTTCGAGCGGTTCCATGCGCTCAAGCACCGGCGGAACCTCGGCAAGACGGAGGCGATGGTCACCGGCGCCGCCGTCTGTACGACGGAATACGTCATCCTTTTCGATGCGGACCTTCAGCATCACCCGGAGGAGTTCCCGCGCTTCCTCGAGAAGCTCGGGGAGGGGTGGGACATCGTAGCGGGACGGAAGATCGGTGCGTACGAGAAGAACGCGGTGAGTTCGGTCTACAACCGCCTCTCACAGCACCTCTTCGAGGTTCCGGCGCGCGACCTCAACTCGATGAAGGCGTTTCGGCGGCAGATCCTCGACGAGCTGCCGCTGCGCCACGACTGGCATCGCTTCTTCATCGTCCTTGCCTACGCGCGCGGGTATACCGTCACCGAGCTGGATATCGCGCTCTATCCGCGGCACGCGGGCGTCTCGAAGTATACCGGCCGCGGACGGATCTTTGTCGGGGTCGGCGATCTGCTTGTCGTCTGGTTCTATCTGAAGTTCAGCGAGAAGCCGATGCAGTTCTTCGGAGGGTCGGGTTTCGCGCTGGTTCTGTTCGGGATTTTCGTCTTCCTCGTGACGGCCGCCCTGAGGGTGATGGGTGCGCCGCCACCATTCGGCTATCGCCCTCTCCTCACCTTCGTGGTGCTGCTGGAGACAGTCGGCGTCATCCTGGTCGGATTTGGCTTCCTTGGGGAGATGGTGGCGATCCTGCGGAAGGAGATGGAGCAGAAGCGCGTGCGTCAGTGACGGGGTCGTAGCGACGGGCGGCGCAGGAACCGAGCGACGCGCTGGCTCGGACGCATACCGGAAAATGAAATGGTCGGCTCCCAGGCAGGGGGCCGACCATTCGTGTTTTCAGGGCTTTT
>CAYRLB010000096.1:3706-6347 GCA_964424945.1 uncultured Gemmatimonas sp. | reverse complement strand
GAAGCGTCAGCTCAGCTGGAAGGCTTGTCGACCATCTCATGAAGGGTCGTCAGCTTCTCGATCCGGAGCTTGCGGGCGCCCCGGGGAAGCTGAAGCGAAACTTCGTCGCCGACCTTGCCGTTCAGCAGCGTCTGCCCGAGCGGCGAAGCCATCGAGATCTGGCCGGTATCGATATCGATGAAGTCGCCGAACACCAGGGTGTACGTCTCTTCCTCGTTGGTGCGCAGATCCAGAACGGTGACACGGGAGCCGAACCCGACGCGATCCGAGGAAATGTCGGCGAGATCGACCTTCGAAAGCTCCGCACGACGCCGCGACAGGTGGTTGAGTCGGGCCTGAACGAACTGCTGACGCTCGAGCGCCGATTTGTACTCCGAGTTCTCACGGAGATCCCCATGTTCCACGGCTTTCTGAATCGCCTTGGGCAGGGTGACCGAAAGCTCGTGAGTCAGTCGCTCGATCTCGTCATCCAGCTTCGCCTTCAGTTCTTCCAGCATGATCTCCAGGAGGTTGGTCGCTCAATCGTCCACGTCGGACCGGCTAATGTAAGCCCATCCTGGCCAGGAAGCTACGCATCCCCTCCGGGCCGACCCGGAGTTCCGGCATGGGTCAGCACCGGCGCCTCGACAGCTCTGTTCCGGTCACGAAGCAGGAAAAGCGCCGGAAGCACTTCCGCAGCCATCGTCCACAAGCGCGCGGCGACGGCGATCAGGGCGGCGGCGGGACCCGCGACATGGGCAGCGAGCAGCAGCGTCAGCGTTCCCTCCTTCGCCCCAAGCCCTGCCGGAGCGATGAAGACGAGATTTCCTACGATGAAGGAAAGCGCGTTCATCCCAATGACGGACAGGAAGGCGCTCGGCGGAAGAGGGGTCAGCGAGAGAATGAACAGGTGCAGGGCAGCGCCGGTGATCACCCAGCAGACCACTGCGAGCATGACGATGCCGGCCCCGATCCCCCATCCGGCCGTCCAGGCGACCAGCTCCTTCTTCGTTATCCGCCGGATCAGCGAAAGGGCCCACCCGACGACCGCCGGATGGACGAGGATGAAGAGGGCGGGGGCGAGCCACCTCAGCGCAATGAGGCTGCTGCCGCTGATCCCCAACCCTTCGGGGACGAGGTAGAGGCTGACCAAGGCAGCCCCGATCAGGAAGAAAAGCGTGTGCGCGGCGAGCGCGGTCACCGTAACCGCGGCCGGTAGTCCGCTGCCGCGGCCGATGTGGGCCGCGCCGACGAACTGCCAGATCTTGCCTGGGATGTATCTCCCGAGACCCGACAGGAACCAGATCCGGGCGAGCTGCCGGAAAGGAACACGATAGCCCATCGCGCGGATCACCAGCCGCCATGTCGCCACGCCGCACAGGAGGCCCGCGATGTGGAGCAGGAGGGAGGCGCCCATGAGCACGGGGCGCACCGTCCACGTTTGTGCCTTCAGCTGCCCCGCTTCCCGGAAGACGATGAGGAAGAGGAATCCGAAAGCCACCGCCACAAAGAGGGCGCCGGCGAGGCGACGCATCTTCACCGCCTCACCGCGTGACCGATTCGCGAGGTGCGACGGCTTCGTACGGAGCGGCGGCTTCCGGCGCGCGAGCCATCAGACCGCGGTGGCAGCAGTCGACCTTCGGCGCGCAATGAGCAGCCAGCCGCCATATCCCGCCAGAAGAAGCATCCCACCGAACGTGATTGCGGTGCCGAGCATCAGCTCTCTATTACGGTACTCGAAGACCACCTCATTCTCTCCCGCGGCCACCGGCACACCGCGGAAGGTGTGATTCGTCCGCAGGATTTCCACCGGCTCGCCATTCACCGTCGCCTGCCAGCCATCGTAGAAGTTATCGGCGAGAACGAGCAGCGCCGGCCCATCCACCGTCGTCTTCACGACGACCCGGTCGGGGGTGTACTCGGTGATCTCAGTCGTGCTTGTGACGGCGCCACCGGTGAGGTTTGCAGGGGCGGCGCCCGCTACAACCGCGGTCGTGCGCGGATCGAAGTTCTCCGCCGCGATCAGATCGAGCGCCTCATCTCCTTCCGCAGCCACGACATTGCCCACCGCATATGCGCGTGGAAGGGCGGCCGTGTTCTCATAGACGAGCGCCGATCCGCGGTGGACTTCCTCCATGAAGGGTATCTGCAGCTGCACCATGGAGATGATGTACCTGATGTTCGCCGCGTCGAGGAAGTTTGCCGACTCCGCGAAGTTCGACCAGTCGACATAAACATCCTGGCCGGCCCCGACGAACTCGTTGTACCGCTGCAACTGGTTTCCATGCTCGCCGCCCGCCTGGTCTATCCCGAAGTTCATCAGGTAGTTACCACTCCCCATGTAGACGGACTCCTGGGGGAAGGGAAGGACCCAGACGCGGCTCCGCTCAGGCTGCCGCAGAAGGAAGTTCACCACATCGTCACGACCGAACATCCGCTCGGGCGGCTCGACGGTCATGAAGAAGTGCCGGTCCACAACCCAGAGGTCGGCGGCGGTGACGACCGCGAGGAGTATCGCCGCCGCGGCCGTTCTGAGTCGTGCGCTGGACCAGAGCCAGAGGACCAGGCCGATCAGGATGGAGAAGAGCGCGAACCGTCCGAAGCCGGCGACCATCGCCTGATCGCGAGCCTCCGGTCCGGCCGAGGAGGCGAACATTCCGGC
>CAYRLB010000096.1:0-3606 GCA_964424945.1 uncultured Gemmatimonas sp. | reverse complement strand
CCCCAGGAGGAGGAGCGCCACCACGAGTGCACCGACGTACTCGACGTGCAGCTTGAAGGGATTCTGGCCCTGGTAGTTCTGAAGGATCCCCGCGTGCTCGGGAACGGCAATTCCCACGAGCTCGGCCGGTGGCATCGACCAGCTCACCGAGTAGTCGTACCCGCGGCCCCCTTCCGCGCCGCGCGGTGAGAGCGCGATGTAGTCGAGGAAGGGAAGGAAGTTGACGGCTGCCAGGACGAACCCGAACGCTACAGCGCCGAGGCCGAGCGCGACCCTTCCACCCAGTGCCTTCCCATCGCGGTGCAGCCCCTGGCTGACCAGCAGGAAAACCGCCCAGATCGCACCGGCCAGAAGGAGGTAGTAGTTGCTCTGGATCTGGAAGGAGAGCAGCGAAAAGCCGATCGTCGCTGCGGCCCCGGCGAAGGGAGCCACCCGCCCCGTTCGTATCCCCCGATGCAGGAAGTAGAAGAAGAGGGGAGTGAAGGTCGCAACGATGACCCGGCCATCGTGCCCCGCGTACACCGACGACACCACGATCCCGGTAAGCTGGAACGCTATCCCCGAGACGAATGCGACCCAGCTCCGGCACCCCAGCTCCCGCGCCAGCAGATACATCCCGATGCCAGCCACGAAAAACTGTACGACGAAGATGATCGGGAGAATCCAGATGACCGGGAAGGCGAGATCAGCAAGAAAGCGGACCGGGTAGAAAGTACTTCCAGGATTGGCCGCAAGCGGCAGCCCTCCATAGATGTACGGCACCCATCCGGGAAGTGATCCCGCGGCCAGCCGATCCGACACGAAGTCGAAGAAGAAGTATCCTCCCGCCAGATAATCGGTCCCGGCGAGGTGCCGACCGGGCAGGAATGCGGGCAGAAAATAAATGAACGCGATCGCGAAATAGACCGCCGAGGCGACCCGTCCGCCGATATGGAATTCGGGTTCCGATGAGTTTGGCGGCATCGGCGCGGCCGTCCGACTGCGATTAGACATTCTGTGATTTCTGTGGTTTCGCGTAGGCGGCGTGGATATGCTGAAGGAAGTCCAGATGATCGTCCGCTACCCTGTCCCAGCGGAAGCGCTCGGCGGAAATGCGGGCGCTCTGCCCGAGGGTCCGCCGCTGCTGCGGATCCTGAAGAAGTTCGTTCACGGCTGCAGCAAGCGCCCGAGGCTCGCTTGGCGGCACGAGCACGCCACCGCCTGGAGCATCGATGACCTCGGGCAGCGAGCCAGCCGCTGCGGCGATCACGGGAATTCCCGCCGCCATCGCTTCGGCCGCTACCATCCCGAACCCCTCGAAGCGCGATGGCATCAGGAGCAGGCGAGCCCCGGAAAAAAGGATATTCCGCTCCTCATCACCGACCGCCCCCACGACTTCCACATTCTCCCCGATGCCGAGCTGCCTGCTCTCATCGACCACCCGCTGAAGATCCTTACCCCGACCGGCGACCTTCAACCGCAGACCGGGATGCTTCGCGACGAGGAGCTTCATCGACTGCAGCATCACATCCAAACCCTTCTGGAACCAGTCGAGTCTGCCAAAATACAGCAGATAGTCCGCTTCACGCCGCGGGAGCTCGAACAGTTCGTCCGGAACCCCCGCAGCGACCCGATGGATCTCGGCGCCCGGGCCGACGACCCGTCGCAGTTCATCATAGGTAACTTGCGAGGTGGCGGAGAAGACCTTCGCCCTCCGCAGCCGCGCGGCTTCCTGAAATGATACAGCCCGTCCGACCATCCCGCCCCAGCGCTGGGAGGCGGTCCGCCCTGTGATGTGGTGGACGGTGACACCGACGGGCTTTTCCGCGGGCAGGCGCAGCGGGGTGTACGTCGAGAAGTCGTACACGGCCACATCATAGTCGCCCCGCGCCAGGAGCCGGCTCGCTTCGATGGAATAGCTGATCCGGCTTAGCAGATACCGGCTCGGGCTGCCAAGCCTCAGGTGACGAATTCCATCCGTCGAGCCCTCAAAGGCGCCCGGAAAAGCCCCGCTCGCGACCGTCACCTCGGAGAGCCGCGGGCGAAGACGACGGTAGAGCTCGAACACGCGTACTGCGCCCCCGCCGCCGACCCAGGGATTCGCCGGGTCGTCATAGATGCAGTGGAGGACGCGCAGCATCCGGTCAGCGGCGGTCCACAGTGACGAGAACGTTGAAGCCGCCGAGATCCCGACGCGCAGCCAGCGAATACTTCAACCGCTCGAGGTCGAAGCCATAATAACGGGCGCGGATCCGGTATTCACGATCATCGACGCCCTGCCGGACGATGGCGTCCCATGCGGCGGGGGAAAGAAGCCGTTCATCCCCTACATCCTGCCGTGGATAGCGGTCCGAGGGCACACTGAATACGGCGGACCGGCAGACGCGAAGCTGCTCCCGGAGAAGCTGGCCGATACGATCATCCTCGAAGTGCTCCATGAGCCCCTGCGAGACTGCGACGCCCCGGCTCCCATCCCGGAAGGGAAGGGCGAAGGCGTCGCCCATCACGAGCCGCGTCCGGGGGCCGAACCGTTCGACGTTCCCCCGCGCCAGGCTGATGATGCGGAAGTCATTGTCGAGCGCGACCGTGGGGAAGAAACGACTCAGCAGGGCACTCTGCGCACCGCTGCCGATGCCGACCTCGAGCACGCCGCCGGAGGCACGCACGGCTACCGCGCGCAACAGATCCGCATGGATCAGGTTGCGCTTGACGAAGGTCGGGACGGATATCGACTCGACACGGAAGCGGGACCAGTCGGTTCCGGTCATCGTCTTATCGCCCTCTTCTTCGCCGGTGAACCCGCTCTCATCGCTGCCACATCCGAGTATAGCTGGTTCAGGTCGCCCACAATCGAATTCCAGGAGAACTTCTGCTCGGCGTGAGCCTGGCCCTGAAGGACGAGCCTCCGAGCCAGATCGGGATTGTCCCTGAGCCGCAGGATGGCGCTCGCCAGCGCCTCCTCATCACCGGGGGGAACCAGAATTCCCGTTCGCCCGTCGTCCACAATGTCCGGTATGCCGCCTGAATCGCTCGCGATCACAGGCCGTCCGTGTGCCAGAGCTTCAAGAAGTACGACGCCCAGCCCTTCGACATCCCCCTTGCTGTCCTCGACGGCAGGGAGGACGAAAGCGTCGCAGCGTTTCATCTCCTCCGCCAGCGCCTCCGCCGGAACAAAGCCCGTGAACCGGACGCGGGCATCGAGGCCGGCCTCGCGGGCGACCTTCTTCAGCGTGTCCAGCTCCGGACCATCCCCGACGACCGTGAGGGTGACATCCTCATCGTCGATCCGTCGAAGCGCCCGGACCAGGTGGATAACGCCCTTCCGCTCGACCAGCCGGCCAACGAAGAGAAGGCGGAAGCCGGACGCCGCATCCTCGCCTCCAGCAAGTCCAGGCGCGGATCCGCCCGATGCCGGTGACGATCCGGATCCCAACTGCGGCTCTGCCGCTTCGCCGGAGGAGGCCGCCCCGAAGGGGATGATCCGCGCGCGCGCCGCCGGATCCACCGACGCCAGGGCGTTCGCCGTCGCTCCCGATATCACCGTGACCGCATCCGACCGACGCGCAATCCACCGCGTGGCCGGGGCGAGAAAGGGAAGCTGTCGGCGCATCCAGGTCAACTCGACGC